>JABMPN010000048.1 GCA_013203655.1 Cyanobacteria bacterium bin.51 | reverse complement strand
CTTTTGGGCAGATCCGTGGCCGTCTGTGGAGAATGTGCGCGCTGATCTATGCGCAACAGCCTCCTAGCTGTGCTGAGCACCTTCAGCGTGAGTGCACAGCGCTGGTCAATCAAGTTGATCGCCAGCCGCCAGGCTCACCGCTCCGGCACAGTCACCCCCGATCGCCGCCAGCAGGCCGAAATCATTTGATCGGGAGATCTGGCACTGCTGGGCAATTCGCTGCCTGAGTACACCCTCTGGCAGCAATCCAGAGAAAAAGGGGCGGCAAGCCTGATCTTCAAACGGCTCGGCCTGCAGGGGCAGGCTCTGCGAGAGGGGGATTGCCTGCGGTTGCTCCAACCACAGCGCGCTGTACTGAAAGCGCAGCCGACCCTCCTCAAGCCACAAAGTTCCCGCACGCTGGTCGAGCAGCCACACATCCAGCGCCGGGGGGATGTCACCTGTCATCATTTCCTTCGTCCTGGCGGATCGACATGCCGAGATCACCCAGATCCAGGGATCCGCCCAGGGCCTCGATCACCCGCAAGACCAGCCCCAGCCGCCAAGGCGAGATCAGCCTGGGTGATGGGTTGGGGCGCGGCTTCACACGCTCCAATGCGCCGTGCGCTGTCCGTACGTTCAGGGGCTGTTGACGTGGTCAGCACCGGCCGACAGAGCGCCTTCGCTTGGCTTGTACAGTTATACGGTACAAAGCCAGAGGAGCCCATGGAGGCGACCTACAGCCAGGCCCGTCAGTCCCTGAAGGCTCTGATGGATCGCGCCGTTGCCGATCGTGAGGTGGTGATGGTGCGCCGTCGCCATGGGGGTGATGTGGCCCTGATCGCGGCGGATGAGCTCGAGAGCCTGCTCGAAACCGCCCACCTGCTGCGCTCGCCCCGCAATGCGGCCCGTCTGCTCGCGGCCCTCAACCGCGCCCAGGTGTCCCCGTTGCCCCCCACCGACCTGTCCGACCTGGAGGCCACCCTCAACGCCGAGCCCCCTCTGCCGGGCCATGGCCGCTGATCGGGTCGCTGTCTGCCAGCCTGAGTTTCTGGAAGACCTGCAGCACTGGGTGCAGCACGATCGCCGCACGGCTAAGCGCTTACTGGATCTGATGCGAGCGATCCTGCGCGATCCCTTCACCGGCATCGGCAAGCCTGAGCCGTTGCGCTATCTCGGGGCGGATGTGTGGTCCCGTCGCATCACCCAGGAGCACCGCTGCGTCTATTTGGTCAAAGCTGATCGGGTGGAGTTTCTGCAGGGGCGTTATCACTATTGAGGGGTCGGCTGAACGACAGGCCCAGGCCGACCTGGTGGTCAACGCTCTCGTATCAAGGTTTTCGGGGCCGGTACTGCTTTTTCCCGTATCATTGTGTCAACAGTGCAGGGTGTCATCGCCAGCACCGATCGCCTCAATCTCAAGCTTTCCAGCAGCGACAAGCAGCTTCTTCAGCAAGCGGCCGCAATCGAAGGCATCTCGGTTGCTGCATTCGTTCGCTCTGCCGCCAAGCAGCGTGCTGCTGCTGCCATCCAGCTGGAGCGGGCCGTGACCCTCTCCCGGCGCGACTACGAAACGTTCCACGCTGCCCTGGCTGAGCCGTTCCGCCCCAACGAGGCGCTGTCACAGGCCTTGAACCAGGTCGTAGCCCGCGTCCAGCGTGTTTGACGAGCAGCTGCTCGATCCCAAACGCCACAACCGCTCAGCCTTTGCCTGCGGCGAACCGGCGTTGGACGGCTTTTGCAGCGAAACGCCCACCAGAACATGCGCCGAGGCATCAGCCAGACCTGGGTGCTGGTGCCGGCTACTCCTCATTGGCTCCAGCAGAGGTCGGCCCAACCACCTCCTCACACCGCCGATGTCTGCCCTGGTCGAAGGTGTGGAGCGCGATCTGCTGCCACGGCTCGGTCTCAGTCGCCATTCCAGCGACCCTGGCTGAGCCCACCAGCCCTGCCGATCCCCGGGTGCAGCAGGCGCTGGCGGAGGTGCGCGCCTTCCTGCAGCTGGCCCGCGCCAGTGGTGCCCGTGTGGCGGCCGTGCAGTTCGCGGATCGCGAGGAAGCCTGCAGGCCGGCCCCGTGTTCCGCTCCTGCGGCCCGATCGAGCGCCTCTCCAGCGACGGCATCCACCCTTACACCGCCGCAGGTCAGGCCTGCCTCGCCAAAGCGATCGACCAGGCGTTGAAGCTGGACTCTCCGCCATCCGCCTGCCAGCCGAGATCTGCGAGGTACCTTTGGCCGCTTTCTGCGCTGGCAGCTCGGCTGACATGGCGTTTGGGCGGATCACCCTGTGATTCGCTCCCACTTGACACGCATCAGTAGCATGAAGGCATGAAAAAAGCTCTTGCATGAAACCGCGGGGTCCTCTCGTCAAGCAGATCGGGTCCAGTGGCCAGCTCTCCCTGGGCAAGGAGTTCGCTGGTCGCACCGTGCTGGTCGATCGTCCCGAGCCCGGGGTCTGGGTGATCAAGACCGCCCAGACCATCCCCGACGACGAGCTCTGGCTCCATCAACCTGAAGCAGCAGCGAGGCTCGATCGCGCCATGGCCTCCATGGCAGCGCTTCCTGAGGATGCCGACCTCGATGCCCTGGAGCGCCATCTTGGGCTGCAGTGATCCAGCTCGACCTCAACAATCCCGAGTTTCAGGCCAATTTGCTGGCGTTGGAGAAACAGGAGGCCTGGTCTGTTCTCAAGACCTTGCGGCTTCTGCAGGCCATGAACTGGGAGCAGCTCCAGCGCAGCAAGGGTTTGCGCTGGGAACTGATCCAAAGCCGCCAGGGGCCTGCGGGGGAGAGGCTCTACTCCCTGCGCATCAGCCGCAGCTGCCGTGCCGTGGGCTGGCGCGATGGCCCGTGGCTGCGGTTGCTGTCGCTGCACCCTGATCACGACTCGGCCTATCGCTGAGGTGGACCGGATCCCGAGTTCAGAGGCCTCGCTGATCTCGTCGGTCAACGGCTCCCTTCCCCCACGAAGCAGGCAACGTCGGCATCACGGAGGCCGCGAATGCTGCACTGCCCTTGCCCAGCTTCGCCGCCAACGCCCGCTTCACCTCAATCCCCCAGCGTTGCCCGCCGGGAAGATCCACCACAAAACCCTCCCAGCTGCCGCCAACCACGCGATGGCCATACACCGCATCCCGATCATCCAGTCCCAGCAGGCGATGCAGCAGCCCGCTTTCGCACACATACACCTTGGCTGATTTCACGTGCCGTTTGGCCACATTGGCGTGCAGAGGCTGCAAGCGGCGCACCAGCAGCAGATCCACCAGCAGTACCGGCCTCGGCAAGCCTGAGCCGTTGCGCGATCTCGGGGCGGATGTGTGGTCCCGTCGCCTCACCCAGGAGCACCGCTGCAACTACCTGGTCAAGCCTGATCGCGTTGTCCTGTCAGCCTTTGCCCGCCAAACGCTGCAGGTTCGACAGCTTCTGCCACAACAGCGCCCGCGGTTCCTCAATGGCCAGAGCTTGCCGGCAGCGATCCAGCCAGCCAGTCCGTTCTTTCAGCCGAACCAACGCCTTCTCCAGATCACTGCGAATGGCCTCTCCATAGGCCTGCTCAGCCTTGGCGATGGCCCCTTCAAGCACCGGTGCCGACAGCGGCAGATGGGCCAGATCGAGGACGTCGCGATTGAAAACGCTGTCATCGTTCCAGCGATCTGAATTGGCCAGCAACTTGCCGCAGGCCATGTCGCCCAGCGTCAGGCAGGTGATACCGCACACCTGATCCTCAAAGCTTGGAGAGGCCAGTTCAATCCGGCCCTCCAGCACGATCTCGAATTTGACGGCCACCTCGTCCACCAACACCCTGGCGCGGATTCCGTATTGATCGGCGAGCGGCTCCCGTTCCTCATTCATAGGGAGGCCGTCTGTTCTCCACAGTGCCTTCAGGCTGCTCTGCCGGCGGATCCTCTGCCGCAGCCCTCGATAGCCCTCCCGATCGGACACAAGAAAGTCGAGATCAACCGATTCACGAAACTCTCCATACAGCAGGGCAATGGCCGTGCCGCCACCAAGCGCACGCGGGCAATTCGGCGGTGGTGCTCACGCTGGAACATGCACCCTCCGGAAGGCCTGATCCAAGGCCTCCATCAGCTGACGTTCCTCCTGATCCATCGCCTCCAGGTTCAGATGGCGGCGATGGCGTGCGTACAACCCGGCCGCTTCCGCCGGGCTCAGCGTGGCCGTGCTTTGCAATTGCCAGGCCAGCTGCCGCAACTGTGGATAGGCCGCCAGCTCGATCACCACCGGGATCGTGGCCGTTTCAGGCGATGCATCGCTGGCCTGCGGGTTCTCCAGTTGATGGAGCTGCAGATCCAGGGCATCCAGCACATTCATCAGGGCCCCCACCGTGACGGAGCCTGAGCCGGATTCGATGCGGTGCAGGGTCACCCGCGAGATCCCGGCCGCCTCCGCCGTGGCGACCGCCGTGATGCCCAGCTGCCGCCGCCGTTCCCGGATCCGTTCGCCGATGGCCTGCAGGCGCTGCGTGCAGCGGCCCTGGGGTGGCGGTGCGGCCGAGGGCATGCTGATGCGTTTCTCATTGTTGCGATTCTAGGGGCGATGACCACAATGAGAAACGGTCATGGCTGTTTCCCCTCCTCCCACTGCGTCAGATACGCCCGCAGGTGGCTGGTGATCGGCTGTGCCAGCGCTTCCGTTCGCGTCAGCCACTGGCATCCCACGATCTCCAGGTTGTCGATCCTGATGGTGGGCTGATCAGCCACGTGCCATGAAACGATCGTCACCGTGTTGCTGCCCCGCTTCGATCGCTCGGTGATCGTCCAGGGATCGCTCAGCTGGTCTGGCTCCACAACGAGATCCAGCTCTTCCCTCAGCTCGCGCACCGCTGCCTGTTGTGCCGTTTCGCCGGTTTCAAGGCCGCCTCCCGGCAACGACAACGTGTCGCGGTAGCTGCTTTGCACCAGCAGCAGCCGCTCTCCCCACCAGATCGCCACCAGGGCTCCGTGGCTATGGGGCCGGGCCACCAGGCGATAGGTCTCATACAGCCAGGCAGCCAGCCGGTAGAGCCGCAGCTTGGCAATGGCCGTCTTCAGCCTCGCTCGCATCATCGGGCCAGTGGAGTGGGGTTCTGCTTCTGAATTCTCTTACCGTTGACCATGAGCGCGGCTGCTCGCTGCATGACCCTTGCACCCCCCCGCAGTTCTTCCGGTTCGCCGCTTGAGCCTCTGGCTCTCCCCTGGGACCAGCGTCTCAGTCCGCGGTTTCGCGCCGCTCTGCCCCGATCTGGTGGAAGGGAAACGACTCCCCTCGTCATGAATGGCCAGGGGTCGCACCGAAGGGTGAATTACTGCTAGTCTCAATCAGTAATTCATGTGCAGGTGTGGGTCGATGCGCAGCACCATCACCGTCCGCGGCCAAACCGTGATCCCTGCTCCCATCCGCGAGCGCTTCTCGTTGGGCCCCTCCCGGCGTCTGGAGTGGCTGGTGGAAGCCGACGGTTCCATCCGTGTGATTCCTGTGGATCCCTCCCCGGTGAAGGCGTTTCGTGGTCAAGGCATCCAGGGCGGTGGTGCCGACCGTCTGGTGGCCGATCGCGCCGCTGAAGCGGCCGCCCAGCTCTGATGAGCACCCTCGTGCTGTTCGACACATCAGCCCTGCTCACCTTGCGCGATGACGAGCCAGGAGCCGATCGCGTCGAGGCGCTTCTCAACGGTCCCGATCGTTGTCTGGTCTGCTTTCTCAGCCGTATGGAAGTGCTCTACCGCGTCTGGAAAGACGAGGGGGAGCGCGCCGGCCGGTTGGCCTATGAGCAGCTGCAGGCCTTGCCGATCCAATGGGTGGAAGCCGGTGAACCCCTCTTGGAGCGCGCAGCCAGCCTCAAGGCCAGGCACCCCCTCTCGATGGCGGATGCCTGGATTGCCGCTGCTGCCCAACTGGCTGGGGCCAGTCTCCTGCACAAGGACCCGGAGTTTCGTGCCATCCCCGACCTCGTTCAGGAGTGGCTCGGCTGACGCCGTCGACGACACATTCACCGATTGCAGTGGCAGAAGCTCGGCGATCGCCACCACACCATCCATGCTGCCGCCCTCCGTCGACTGGACCCCATGCCCGCCGGAGCCGATGGCCTGGATTGGCCTGCGGGAACCCATCCTGCACCTGATCACCACCCCGGCTCTGCTGCTGCCACTGCTCGCAGGCCTGGTGTTGCTGCTTTCCGCCACCGTTGGCCTGGGCTGGGCCTGGCGTGCCCTGGTCAGTGGGCTCGCCGTTGCCCTCCTCTCTCTGCTCTACAGCCCCCTCAGCACCGCAGCGCTCAGCGCCTGGCTCACCAGCCAGCTCCCCGCCCCATCGCCTTCACCCACCGGATCGGCCCTCGCGGTGCTGGTGGGGCGGGGCCCCGAGATTGCGGCTGCCACCACCACTCTGGCTGCCCGCATGGTGCGCGATGGCCATGTGGAGCGGATCTATGTGTCCGGCGACTCTTCCGCTACTGCCGAGCGACTGCTCCAGCTCGGCGTATCGCCCGCCCGCATCGCCGGAGACAGCTGCGCCCGCACCACCTGGGAGAACGCCACCATCACCAACGCCTGGATCCGCGATCACACGTCACGAACCGCCCCAACGCCGCCGCTGCTGCTGATCACCGATCCCTGGCAATTGCCGCGCGCCAGTCGGGCCTTTCAGCGCCAGCAGCTGTCGGTGACGCCCGTGGCGGTTGATCCTCGGCTCCCGCCCCGGCAGCAGAACCGTCTGGCCCTTCGGGAAACGGCAGCCACTCTTCTCTATGCCTTCCAGGGCCGAATGTGAGCGGGTGGAGTTACTGCAATTCAAGCTCTTGCAGCCACTGGTGCTCCAGCCTCTGCAGCACCGCCTCCCGCCCGAAGCGCTGCTCGGCCAGCTGCCGGGCCCGCACTCCTTGGGCAGCCCTCAGCGCCGGATCGTCCACCAGCCGCCTTGCCGCCGCCGTGAAGGCTTCCACGTCCTCCGGTGGCACGCACAGGCCGGCTTCGGCAGCCAGCTCGGCCAGCTCACTCCCTTCCGGTGTAGTCGCGATCACAGGGCGGCCACTGGCCAGCATCCCCAGCAGCTTTGAGGGCAGCACCAGATCGGCGGCCACGGCTTTCTGGGGCAGCAGGTGGATGTCTGCCGCATTCAGCCAGTCATTCAGCCGTTCCACTGGCTGCAGCGGCAGCAGCCGCACCTGAGGCAGCCCCTCGCAGGCCCGCGCCAGCTCCGCCTTGGTGGGCCCCTCACCCGCGAGCAGCCACACCAGATCGCGCCGATCCGTCAGCCGCTGGATCACCTGGGCCAGCAGATCCAGACCCTGTTTTTTGTTCATCGAACCCGAATAGAGCAGCACGATCTGCTCCGGCCCGATCGCCAACTCCTGCCGGTAGGGGTTGGTGGCCCGTTCTGCAGCGCCCTGCGGCCGGATCGCTTCAAGATCCACCCAGTTGGGGAGCAGCGCGGTGCGCTGCTGATCCACCCCCTTCTCCTCCAGCCGCCGCACCATCGCCTCGCTGATGCTGCTGACCCGCTTGAAGCCGCGCAGCACGGAGCGCTCCCAGCGCTCGGCCAGCCGCCGCACCAGCCGGCCCCGGAGCATGCCGAGCTCAAACGCGGCATCCAGTTCGAAATCCTGGATGTGGAGCCAGCTGCGGCTGCGGCGCCCGCACAGCCTCACCAGCAGCAACGCCCCCGGGGCACAGAAGAACGCCGGCGCCACGGTGAAGACCACATCCGGTTTCCAGCGGGCCTGTGCCAGCAGCGGCACCAGGCTGCTGAGCGCGAAACTGGCCAGATGCAGCAGACGGGTCAGACCTGTGGGCCGGCTCGGCACCCACAGCGGGCATCGCTGCACACGAAGGCCGCCGACCGTCTCCTTCCGATAGACATTGCGGTAGTCACCGGCTTGGGCCACGCCACCCAGGCCCACCTGCCAGTGCGGGAAGTAGGGTGGCGCGCAGATCACTCGCACATCATGATTTCGTGATCCGAGCCATGCAGCCATCTCGCCGCTGTATTTTCCGATGCCCACGGGCTCGGGGAAGTAATTCATGCTATGGATTAAGATTCGCAAGTCAGAACACGATCACGAAGGTAAAGTCAAGCATTCATCTTGGCAGAATGTCCTTGGTTCTTCTGGCTGCTGGTCGCTGTCTGGATGGCTGTGAGTGATCAGGGCACTTTCTGCCCGTTGCGATGTCTCACCTTTGATTCACTCCTGAGCTTATGGGTGGCGGTTTACTTCGGCTCTACGGAAATGATCTGGTCCGCCTAGAGCGCGTTCTTGATCCGCTGATCGCTGCTGCACTCTTCTGGTGGATTCCCTCGTTGCGCGGCAGCCATCTCCCTCCAGAGATCCTCTGGCCAGGTGGTCTGATTGTGCTGTTGTTCACGGTGGTGTTCTTCAGTCTTGGAAACATCTACCAGACCTATCGCCAGATCAGCCTGCTCACCTTGTTGCGCCGCATCACCTTCAGCTGGTCGCAGGTGCTCACCGCTTTACTGCTGCTGGGTTTTGCAACAAAGCTGACCGCCCGTTTTTCTCGCCTCGAATATGGTGTTTGGGCTCTTTTTGTCTGGTTGGTTCTGATTTCAGTGCATGTGGGAGGACGCCTCCTGCTGCGTTGGTATCGAATCAAGGGAGGCAACACCCGCACCTTGGTGTTCTGGGGATCTCCGGTCAGTGCCGTCGACTTTTACCAGCAGCTCACTGATCTTCCCCATCTCGGGCTCAGGTTGGTGGCTTGGTTTCAGCCACCCAATACGACCCAGAACCTCCTTCCGCCTGGTATGCCCAGCAGCGACGGAGGGTTGCTGGAGCTTCGCCGCTGGTTGGATACCAACGATGTTGATCTGATTTTCTTCAGTTATGTGAGCAATCAGGATCTTTCGATGCAACAGTTGATCCAATTCTTCGGGGACACCTGCAAGCCGGTTTTTTACGTTCCACCGTGGAGCCAACCTTCGATGCGCTTCCAGGTTGATCAGATCGGTCGCCTTTTCTGCCTGGGCCTATGGGGCAGTCAGGAATCGATGCTCGATCGCCGGCTCAAGCTTTTTGTCGATCTGTTGCTGGCTGGAATTGCTGTGATCGTTCTGGCGCCGGTTCTCGTCCTAGTCGCGGCCTTGGTGGCTTTGACAAGCCCCGGCCCTGTCCTCTTTTGCCAAGACCGCTACGGCCTCGATGGCCGTCGCTTCAGGATCTACAAGTTCCGCACCATGACGGAGACTGAAAGTGGCAACCAGCACGCTCTGCGGCAAGCCCAACGTGGCGATCCCCGGATCACTTCGATCGGCAGGATCCTGCGGAGCTGGTCGCTCGATGAGCTGCCCCAGCTTTTCAATGTGCTCAATGGCTCCATGAGCCTGGTTGGACCCCGCCCCCATGCCGTTGAGCACAACGAGATCTACCGCAAACTCATCTCTGGTTATATGCAGCGTCACCAGTTCAAGCCAGGAATCACCGGCCTTGCTCAGGTGGAAGGCTGGCGTGGCGAGACCTCCGACCTGCAGGCGATGGCCAGCCGCATCGAGGCCGACCTGCGCTACCAGCGGGAATGGTCGCTTTCTCTGGATATCAAGATTCTGATCAAAACAATCCTGAAGATCCACTCGAGCAAGGCCTACTGATCAGGGCAATGGTTGTGGAATAAGCCCTTGACGAGATTTGAATTCGTGACCTCGAAAAGCCCGTGAAACGCAGCCGCCACACCCCCGAGCAAATCTAAGCCGTCGAGGAGATTGGCCGCACCCTTGCCGTCTCCCCTGCCACCTTCCACCGCTGGCAGCAGCCGTACGGGGGGATGCAATCGAAATCCTCTAAGGCCATAAGACTCCAGCCCCAAGGCTTCTCCGAAGGAGTAGGAACTGGAACTGGAGAACACAAGGCTCAAACGGCTCTTGGCCAACACCGAGCTGGATTAGGCCATGCTCTAGCCGCAGGCCTCTGCGAAGCAGTGGGAGCTTGCTGAGGGAAACGTCTTGATGAAACCATGAAACGCCGTCGCCTCAAATTCCTGAACATCGTTGATGAATACAGCCGCATGGCTTTGGCGATCCGTGTACATCCCACCAGGGTCACCATGGGAAAACCCCATTCGTGGAATCGTTTAATCGCAGATTCAGAGATGAATTCTTAACTATTGAACTCTTTGCTTCCATTTTGGAAGCGAGGAGCTTCTCAGAACGTTGGAGAATGGACTGCAACACAGACAGGCCGCATTCGAGTCTCCAGGGACGTACGCCCTTGGAGGCAGTTCACTGGTGGAGTCCATCACAAACACCCACTAGGAGTTTGTCGCCCGTAAGGCTCCCGCCCAGCCATCGCCGCGGCACGCAGGCGCGCTGACTTTGGCGGTTTTCCGGCTTCTGCACTGAGGCCGATTGATGTTGGGCTCATTGCGCCCTGGCTGGCATCGCCAGGGCCGTTGCCCTTCATCCCGTTGCTGCCGCCAGCGCCTGCTGCTGTGATCGCCTGTGTCTGAATAACTTCAGCAGGTTGTGCGTGGCAGCGATCAGGTGCCATTCACCGTCGACCTTCTCCAGGCCCCGCAACAGAAAGCGCCGCAGGCCTCGGCCTTCCTTGATCTGGCCGTTCACCGGCTCCACGATCGCCTACTCCTTCGGAGAAGCCTTCGGCTAGCGCTGGGCGTAGATCGCCGATCCCTTCTTGCTTCTGAGCTTGCGGGCCATGCGGGTTTTCGCATCGGCATCTCTGGGCAGCGGTCCTCGCTGCGGCGGCGGTGGCTGCCCGTGCGGCAGACGACCGGTGGCGATGTAGGCATCGAGGCCCTGATCGGCGCAGGCCTTGGCATTCTCCTCAGTCCAGTAGCCCGCATCCATCGTCATCACATCCGGTAAGGCACCGGCAGTTGTCGCGATACGCTCCAGCATGGGCTCCAGATGCTCAAAGTCGGGCGGCTGGTTGCTCACGCCCACCGCCACGATCACCTGATGGTCACTGTCCACCGCCAGCTGGCAGTTGTAACCCTGGATGAAGTGGCCATCAGTTTTCATGAGGTGACTGTCTG
>JABMPN010000047.1 GCA_013203655.1 Cyanobacteria bacterium bin.51 | reverse complement strand
GCCGCTACCGGGCCCTGGGGATCAAGCTGCTGGTGATCGACACCGAGCGCAAGTACATCGGCAGCGGCATGGGCAAGGACCTGGCCGAAGCGGCCGGCGGCAAGTACGTGCAGCTGCCCAAGGCCAGCGACCAGGCGATCGCCGCCATCGCCCTCGACGCCCTCAATGGCACCTGAAGCAGAGCAGCGCTGAAGCCGGGCCCCGCCGTCAGGGAGTGGCCTGGCTCTGTGGCGGCTTGCTTTGTTTTTCCTTGCCCTGCTGGGCCTTGTCGCGGGCGAGACCGGTCTGGGCGGGGTAGATCTCGTCGAACAGCTGGCCCAGTCCGATCGCCACACTGCGCACCCCATCCATGAACTCCGGGTCGCCGGTGAGCTTGCTGACGTCGCCACCGACGGCATCGACCCGGGCGGTGAGCCGTTGGGCGTTGCTCACTGTGGTCTTGATCTCGGCCAGGGTCTTGGGGTCATCGAGGCTGGCGGTGAGGTTGCGGACATGGCGACCGGCAGCGGCGGCATCGGCACTGGCCGCATTCAGGTTGGCCAGGATCGGATCGGCTTTGCCGACCGCCGCATTCAGCTCTCTCACGAGTTGCTGGGCTTCCTTGATGAAGAGGTTGGCTTCCTTGGAGGTGGCGTCAAAACTACGGGTGGTGCGGGCCACCTGGGGCAGGATCTGTTCGCGATCGGCCTGGGAGAGCAGTTGCTGCATCAATTCGGTGACGCTGCTCAAGCTGGCGGCCGCCACACCCTGGAGTTCGTCACCGGCGCAGACCATCAGGTCCTTGTCACAGTCTTTGGAACCGGGCAGGGGAGCGTCCTTGGGCAGCGGATTGCCCCTGCTGATCAGGGCCACCTGGGCATCGCCTCCCAGCAGCGAGCCGGTCTCGACCTGGGCAACGGCCGGCCTGGCCAACTGCAGGTTGGGATCACTGATCTCCAGTTCCGCCAGCACGGCCTGCGAGGTTGTTTCGATGCGTTTGACGCTGCCCACCTGCACGCCGCGGTAAAAAACCGGCGAGCGATCGGCCAGGCCTGCGGCATCGGCGAAGGTCGCCTTGACGATCCAGTTGTTCTGGCTGAGTGAAATCCCCCGCAGCCAGAACCACAGGCCCAAGCCACCGGCAATCGCTCCAAGCAGCGAGAACCCGACTAAAGCCTCACGGACGCTACGACGCATGACGCTTCATAGTTCCGTCGGTTGCATCGGGCCCTGCAGGCTACCGCTTCTGAACTGGGCCACATAGGGATTGGCCGTCTGCTCGAACTCTTCAATGCTCCCGCACCACTGCAGGCGGCCGTCGTAGAGCATCGCCACCCGCTGGGCGCAGCGCAGGATCGTGCTCATCACGTGGCTGACGACCACCGAGCAGCCCCCCGCCAGGCGGCTGGTGGTGACGATCAGATCCTCGATGCGGGTGCAGGCCACCGGATCGAGGCCGGCGGTCGGTTCATCGAAGAGCAGCAGGGGGTGCTGACCAGACGACTGGCTGGGATCGTCGATCAGGGCCCTGGCGAAGCTCACCCGTTTCTGCATGCCGCCGCTGAGCTCGCCGGGCAACATGGTTTCGATGCCCAGCAGACCCACGGCCTCCAGGGCCTTCTGAACCCTGGCGCGAATCTCGCGCTCCGGCAGGCGGCTGTGGCGATAGAGCAGAAAGCCGACGTTCTGCCCCACCGTGAGCGAACCGAGCAGGGCCGGGTTCTGGAACACCAGGCGGACATCGGGCGGGCGGGGCTGGTCGATGCGCAGGTAACGCTGGGCGATTCCGTTGATGCGCAGTTCGCCTTCGCTGGGCAGCAGCAGGCCGGCGAGGATGCGCAGCACCGTTGATTTACCGGTTCCCGAAGGCCCCACCACCGCCAGCCGCTCACCTTCTTGAAGCGTCAGGCTGATGCCATCGAGCACCGTGTTGCTGCCCCAGCGCATGCTGAGGTTGCCGAATTCCAGCACCGGCTGGCCTTTGCATGGCGGGGAAGGGGTCAAACTTGCTTTCGAGTTGTTCATCCGTACAGTTCATGAACTCCGTGCTGTGGCTTGACGCCCTGTCGGTTTGAACCCCCAGCGCCCCAACCTCCCCCGACGCCTGCATGGCCGGCCGCTGCGCCGTCCGGGTTGGATGGGGCGTGGCGACCAGCGTCAACAGGATCTGGTGAGCCGCTCGCGCCGCGCCGTGCGCTGGCTGCAGCCTGGTCTGGTGGTGAAGCGCTGGATGTTCACCTCCGGCCTGGGGCTGCTCCTGGCCCTGCTGGGAGCCGCCATCCTCGCCGATCTCAAGCCGATCTACTGGTCGCTGGAATCACTCAATTGGGTACTCACCCAGCTCACCGAGGTGCTGCCGCGAGGAGTCACCGGTCCGCTGGTGCTGGTGGCCGGAGCCGGGCTGGTGATCTGGGGACAAAGCCGCAGCTTTGATTCGATCCAGCAGGCCCTGGCTCCAGAAAAGGGCACCGTTCTGGTGGATGCCCTGCTGGCCCAGCGCCGTCTCAACCGCGGCCCCAATGTGGTGGCGATCGGTGGCGGCACTGGCCTGGCCACCCTGCTCAGTGGCCTCAAGCGCTACAGCAGCAACATCACAGCGATTGTCACCGTGGCCGATGACGGCGGCAGCAGCGGCGTGCTGAGGCGTGAGCTGGGAGTGCAGCCACCCGGCGACATCCGCAACTGCCTGGCGGCCCTGGCCCGGGAGGAGCCGCTGCTCACCCGCCTCTTTCAATACCGCTTTAAGGCCGGTAGCGGCCTGGAGGGCCACAGCTTCGGCAATCTTTTCCTCACGGCCCTGACAGCGATCACCGGCAGCCTCGAATCGGCAATCACCGCCAGCAGCCGGGTGCTGGCGGTGCAGGGTCAGGTGGTGCCTGCCACCACGGCTGATGTGCGGCTCTGGGCCGAACTCGAGAACGGCGTCCGGCTCGAAGGAGAATCATCGATCGGTCAGGCCACCAGTCCGATCGTGCGACTGGGCTGTATCCCCGAGCGGCCGCCGGCCCTGCCCCGCGCCATTGAAGCCATTGCCAACGCCGAGCTGATCGTGCTCGGTCCCGGCAGCCTCTACACCTCGCT
This sequence comes from Cyanobacteria bacterium bin.51, assembly GCA_013203655.1. GTDB lineage: Bacteria > Cyanobacteriota > Cyanobacteriia > PCC-6307 > Cyanobiaceae > Regnicoccus. The sequence goes on along the minus strand of JABMPN010000047.1, from coordinate 12,520 downwards.
GCTCCCCAACCTGTTGGTGCCGGAGCTGGTGGCGGCGATCAGACGCAGCAGGGCTCCCCGCCTCTACATCTGCAACCTGATGACCCAGCCTGGGGAAACCGATCGGCTGGATGTGGAGGGCCATCTGCGGGCCATCGAAGCCCAGCTGGCCAGCCTCGGGGTCCAGGAAAGGCTGTTCACCGCCGTGCTCGCCCAGGAATCCCTGCGCAACAACCGGCTGATCCCCCACTATCGTGCCCGCGGCGCTGACCCGGTGATCTGTGATGCCACCAAGCTGCGCGGCCAGGGCTATGAGGTGATGCAGGCCCCGCTGCAGGGGGGCCAGGCCGACGCCAGCCTCCGGCACGATCCACGCAACCTCGCCCTGGCGGTGATGCGCTTCTTCCGCAAGCACAAGAGCGGCAAAGGCTCGGAAGTGGCCTGAACGTGTTGGCCTTGGAGCTGGCTCGGCGAAATACAGGGCGCTCAGTAGGCGTCCTGAAGTTCGTAGAAATCGGGCTGGACGTAGTCTTTGCGCAGGGGGTAACCCTTCCAGTCTTCGGGCATCAGCAGGCGTTTGGGATGGGGATGGCCCTCGAACTGAATGCCGTACATGTCGAAGGTTTCCCGCTCCTGCCAATCGGCGCCACGGAAGAGCCCGTAGAGGCTGGGCACCGTGAGCGCGCCATCCCGCTGCAGGAACACCTTCAGGCGCACTTCTTCCGGTTTGCTGCCCGGGGCCGGTGAAGCAACGGCAGCAGCGCTCAGCTTGACCAGGTGGTAAAAGCTGACCAGCTGGCCACCGGGGCCTTCGTCGTAACCGCCCTGGCACTGAAGATAATCAAAGCCGAAGGCCTTGAGCGCGGCGGCCACCATCGGCAGGAACACCGGCTCAATGCCGATCAGCTCGACTCCGAGGTGATCGGGACCGAGAGAGCGGTGCTCAAACCCCTGGGAATTGAGCCACTGACTGATCGGACCCGCAGCCGGGACTGAAAGCTCGGCGCTCTCCTGGGGTTGCGAAGCTGGGGTGGCTGGAGCGTTGTCGGAGGACTCAGACATCGTTGGAGGTGCTGCTGGCGGGAACAGGCTCGGAGCTGGTGACTGAATCGGCTGCTGCCATCGGCAGGCCGTCGGCCGCGGCGAGGGCGGCCTTCTGGGTTTCGGCCTTGAGGTAGGCCCCGGTCACGATCGGTGCAACCGGCTTGAGCTGGTGCTCAATGGTGAGGTAGCGGTGGCTGGGCAGCAGGTTGGCGCGCTCGGCCAGGGCCTCATTGCCCACCTTCTTGCGCAGCTTGATGACGGCATCAAAAATCGCTTCGGGTCGGGGCGGGCAGCCGGGGATGTAGAGATCCACGGGAATCAGCTTGTCCACCCCGCGAACGGCAGTGGTGGAGTCGGCGCTGAACATTCCGCCGGTGATGGTGCAGGCCCCCATCGCGATCACGTACTTCGGTTCGGGCATCTGCTCGTAGAGCCGGACCAGAGCCGGGGCCATCTTCATCGTGACCGTGCCAGCGGTGATCAACAGATCCGCCTGCCTCGGGCTGGAGCGGGGCACCAGGCCGAAGCGGTCGAAGTCAAAGCGAGAGCCGAGCAGGGCGGCAAATTCGATGAAGCAGCAGGCCGTGCCGTAGAGCAGTGGCCAGAGGCTGCTCAGCCGAGCCCAGTTGTGCAGATCGTCGAGGCTGGTCAGGATCACGTTCTCGGAGAGATCCGAGGTCACGGTGGGCGCCCCGACCGGATTGCAGCTCGCCGCCCGCAGATCGCGCAGCGCGTCGATCGAGGGAGCAGCGAGCCCTGGGGCGGCCAGGGGATTGGTGGTGGAGGGAGTGATGGTCATGGTGTTGATCCGGTTAGCTCCATTCGAGGGCGCCTTTGCGCCAGGCGTAGGCCAGGGCCACCACCAGGATGGAGATGAAGATCAAGGCTTCGATAAAGGCCAGCAGGCCAAGCTGGTTGAAGGCCACGGCCCAGGGATAGAGGAACACCGTCTCCACGTCGAAGATCACAAAGACCAACGCGAACATGTAATAACGAATGTTGAACTGAATCCAGGCCCCCCCGATCGGCTCCATACCCGATTCGTAGGTGAGCCGCCGTTCCCCACTGCGGGAGGTCGGTGCCAACAGCTTGTTGGTGACGAGAGCCAGTACCGGAACTGCCGCTGAAATCAGCAGAAAACCGAGAAAGGCGTCGTAGCCCTGGAGTACGAACATCAGCCGACCAAACCTGCCCTGAAGTCTGGCACCCATCCCTGGAATGCGGTGGTTTTCGGCGATACCCAGCTCTAGGCCTGGAGGGGCCTCGATAGAGTTCAGCTTCAGCCAAGGGGTCCATCACCATGGTCAGTGGTCAGGACGACGACCAGAACGCCCTTCCGGCCGAAGCCAACCCAGACGTCGGGACAACCCAAGCCGCCACCGAAGCAGCCGCGGAAGCCGACCTGGAACCGTCGCAGCCGGTTTCTGGTCTGAGGCCGAACCCCAGTGAGAGTTCCGATCCGGACACCCACCGTTTCGAGTGCCTCAGCTGTGGTTTCGTCTACGACCCTGGCGAGGGCATTCGCAAGCTGAACATCGCCGCCGGTGTGCCTTTCAGTGCCCTCGATCCGATCGCGTTTCGTTGCCCGGTCTGCCGCAGTCGGGTTGGGGCCTTCCGTGACATCGGCCCCCGCAACCAGGCCAGCGGCTTTGAGGAGAACCTCAATTTCGGTCTGGGGGTCAACAAGCTCACCCCAGGCCAGAAGAACGTGCTGATCTTCGGGGGGCTTGCCCTGGGTTTCGCCTTTTTCCTGTCCCTTTACTCCCTCCGCTGAGACCCGTGAACCGACTGCTTTCTTCCCTGCTGGGTGTGGTGCTGGCCCTGGGCCTCAGCTTCGGCCTGAGCGGATGTGTCACCACCGGCCTGGCCGTCACGCCCACCAGCCCCTGGCAGCCGGTGGCACTGGATACCAAGGCCAGCCCGCTCGATCTGGCCTTCACCGATGACCGGCACGGCTTCCTGGTGGGCAGCAACCGGCTGATCCTGGAAACCGAGGACGGCGGCGCCAGCTGGCAGGAACGCTCGCTCGACCTGCCCGAGGGCGACAACTACCGCCTGCTCAGCGTTGACTTCAAGGGCCAGGAGGGCTGGATCGCCGGACAGCCCGGCCTGCTGCTGCGCACCGGCGACGGCGGCCAGAACTGGGAGCGCCTGCTGCTTGACACCAAACTCCCCGGCGAGCCCTATCTCGTGACCGCCCTGGGGGCCAAGCAGGCCGAACTGGCGACCAGCGTCGGCGCGATCTACCGAACGGACGACGGCGGAGCCAGCTGGCAGGCCGATGTCAGTGATGCGGCCGGAGCGGTCCGTGATCTGCGCCGCTCCCCGGACGGGCGGTACGTCAGTGTGTCGAGCCTGGGCAACTTCTTTGCCACCTGGGAGCCCGGCCAGGCGACCTGGCAACCCCATCAACGGGTCAGCAGCCAGCGGGTGCAGAGCATGGGCTTCGAACCCGACGGCCGCCTCTGGATGGTCACCCGCGGCGCCCAGCTGCGCTTCAACGGCGATGCGGCCGATCCGGAGGACTGGAGCAAACCGCTGATCCCGATCACGAATGGCTACGGCTACCTCGACATGGCCTGGGATCCCAGTGGCGCGATCTGGGCGGGCGGCGGCAGCGGCACCCTGCTGGTCAGTCGCGATCGGGGAGCCAGCTGGCAGCGGGATCCGGTGGGGGCCAAGCAGCCCACCAACTTCAACCGCATCGCCTTCACAGGCAACGGCAAAGGCTTTGTTCTCGGAGAGCGGGGCAACATGCTGCGCTGGGTCGGCTGATCGGCGACCCTGTGTAACCAACCAGCGGCTTCGGGCGCTCCGGCAGCGGGTTGCCCCCTAGGATTTACTCAGCTGATTTGCCCGCTGCCATGGCTGCCGGCTCCACCGGGGAACGCCCCTTTTTCGAGATCATCACGAGCATCCGTTACTGGGTGATCCATGCGGTCACCCTGCCGGCCATCTTCCTGGCAGGTTTCCTGTTCGTGTCCACGGGCCTGGCCTATGACGCCTTCGGAACCCCCCGCCCTGACGCCTATTTCCAGGCCCAGGAAGCGAAGGCTCCTGTCGTGAGCCAGCGCTACGAAGGCAAAGACCAGCTTGATCTGCGCTTGAAGTAATCCGATGAGCCAATCCCCAACCGCCACCACGCCGCGCAACTATCCGATCTTCACGGTGCGTTGGCTTTCCGTTCACGCCCTGGGTGTCCCCACGGTGTTTTTTCTGGGTGCCCTTGCGGCCATGCAGTTCGTCCGTCGCTGAAATCAGAACCATGGAGCGCAATCCGAATCCGAACAATTTGCCGGTTGAGCTGAACCGCACCAGTCTTTATCTGGGCCTGCTGCTGGTCTTCGTGATCGGTGTGCTGTTCACCAGCTACTTCTTCAACTGAGACCTCAACCTGACTTCGCAATTTCGCCATGAGTGGTAAGAAATCATCCCTGCCTGATGGCCGTATCCCCGACCGTCTTCCCGACGGTCGCCCCGCTGTCGCCTGGCGCAGCCGCTGGACCGAGGGTGTGCTCCCCCTCTGGTTGGTTGCCACTGCCGGCGGTATTGCGGTGATCTTTGTGGTTGGTCTGTTCTTCTACGGCTCCTATGTGGCCGTGGGTTCTGCCTGATCCCAGTTCAGATACCAGCTGGCGAAGCGCTCCACCCCTGCCTCCAGGGGCGTATGGGGAGCGAATCCGACCCATTGCTGCAACGCTGAGGTGTCAGCCGCCGTCGCCACCACATCACCGGGTTGCATCGGCTCCCATTGCTGAATGGCTTTCACCCCCAGGGCCTGCTCCAGCAGGGCGATGAAGCTGAGCAGGGGCACCGGTTGGCTGTTGCCGATGTTGAACAGCCTGTGAGGCACCAGGGCAGTGGCCGGATTGGGCTGGAGCGGATTGAATCCTTCCTCTGCCGTGGCCGGCTTGTCGAGGCAGCGCAACACGCCTTCAACGATGTCATCGATGTAGGTGAAATCCCGCTCCATCCGCCCCTGGTTGAACACTCGGATCGGCTCTCCTGCCAGGATGGCCTTGGCGAAGAGCATCGGTGCCATGTCCGGCCGGCCCCAGGGGCCGTAGACGGTGAAAAAGCGCAGGCCCGTGGCCGGCAGTCCGTAGAGGTGGCTGTAGGTGTGAGCCATCAGCTCATTGGCTTTTTTCGTGGCCGCGTAGAGGCTGACCGGATGGTTCACGGCCTGCTGCTCTGAGAACGGCAGGAGGCGGTTGCCGCCATAGACCGAACTGCTGGACGCGTACACCAGGTGCTCAATGCCGTGGTGACGGCAGCCCTCCAGGATCGAGAGAAAGCCCACCACATTGCTGTTGACGTAGGCCAGCGGGTTTTCAATCGAGTAGCGAACGCCCGCCTGGGCGGCCAGATGGATCACCCGCTGCAATCCCTCCGAGCGAAACAGATCGGAAATGGCGGCGTTGTCTTCCAGGTCCAGCCGGTGGAAGCGAAAGTTGCTGTGCCGCTCGAGCCGCTCCAGCCGTTGCTGTTTCAGGGCGGGTGAGTAGTAGCTGTTCAGGTTGTCGAGGCCGATCACCCGATCGCCCCGGGCCAGAAGCCTCTCGGCCACCGCGGCGCCGATGAAGCCTGCCGCCCCCGTGACCAGAATGCTCATCGCGGCTGTGGTGTCAGGCCAGCCAAGCTATCAATCGCCCTCACCCACCCTCCAGACCTGGAGTCCAGCCGAGCGGGCCGCCGCTGCATCGGTGATGGCACGGGCATCGAACAGCCAGGCCGGACGCCGCATCAGCGCCGCGATAGCCGTCCAGTCCAGCTGGGCGAAGGCGCCCCATTCGGTCAGCACCACCACCGCATCAGCACCACGGACAGCCGCCAGCACGCTGGCGCTGCTCTCCCAGCTCCCCTCGCCATTCAGCCCATGGCCCAGACCATCGCCACCTGGGGAATCCGGGGTGCCGAGGTCGGCGCTGATCTGGTCGCTGCTCACCTTGGGGTCGTGGATGGCCAGGTGGGCACCCTCTTCGAGCAGGTCATGGCAGATGCGAATCGCTGGCGCTGCGCGGGTGTCGTTGGTGTCAGCCTTGAAGGCAAAACCCAGCACGGCGATCCGCTTGCCGCTCACCGTGCCGAAAAGACGCCTGACCACCAGCCGGGCGATCCGTTGCTGTTGCCAGTTGTTGAGCTCCACCACCTGCTGCCAGTAGCGGGCCACCTCTTCGAGCCGGTAGTGACGGCAGAGGTAGACGAGGTTGAGGATGTCCTTCTGGAAGCAGCTGCCGCCAAAGCCTGGCCCTGCCGCCAGGAAGCGCTTGCCGATCCGGGAGTCGCTGCCGATGGCCCGTCCCACCTCGCGCACATCGGCCCCGGTGGCTTCACAGAGGGCGGCGATCGAATTGATCGAGGAGATCCGCTGGGCGAGAAAGGCATTGGCGGTGAGCTTGGAGAGTTCACTGCTCCAGAGGTTGGTGCGCAGGATCCGCTCCGGTGCCACCCAGTGGCCATAGACCTCCGCCAAGGCCTCGATCGCGGCCGTTTCATCGCCACCAATCAGCACACGATCAGGGTTCTTGAGATCCTCGATGGCGGTCCCTTCGGCCAGGAATTCCGGATTGGAGAGCACGGCGAAGGTTTTGGTTTTGGCGGGACCAGTGGCGGTGGCGCCGTTGTGCTCCTGGTAGGCGCCCAGGATGGCCTTGACGGTTTCGGCCGTGCGCACCGGCAGGGTGCTCTTCTCCACCACGATCGTGTGCCCCTGGGCCTGGGCGGCCACCTGGCGGGCTGAGGCTTCGATCCAGCGCAGGTCGGAGGCCTCACCAGCGCCGATGCCCCGGGTTTTGGTGGGGGTGTTCACCGACAGGAAGACCATGTCGGCAGCGGCGATGGCCTGATCAACCTCCGTACTGAAGTGCAGGTTGCGGCCGCGGCAGCGTTCCACCAGCTCGGCGAGGCCAGGTTCGTACACGGGCAGGGCCGCGGTGTCGGCACCATTCCAGGCGGCGATGCGGGCCGCGTTGAGATCCACCACCGTGACCTGAATGCCAGGGCAGCGATCGGCGATCACCGCCATCGTCGGCCCGCCCACGTAGCCGGCACCGATGCAGCAGATGGTCCGGACGGTGAGCGGAGTCGTCATGCCGTTGGCGATAACAAAGGCTGCGAGCCAGCATCGCAGAACCTCGCGACCAACTCCCCCATCGCTTGCTCAGGGGGGAGCCGCTGTTCGCCAGACAGGCGCAGATCCTTGAGGATCACCACCCCCTGCTCGATTTCCCCTTCCCCGATCAGCAGCGCCCAGCTGGCTCCGCTGCGATCGGCTCGTTTGAGCTGCTTGGCGAAGGCTGCAGCGGAGAGATCGAGTTCGACTCGGCAGCCCGCCTGGCGCAGCTTCCTGGCCAGAGACAGGGCCTGCAGCTCGGCCGATTCGCCCCGGCTGATCACATACACCTGGGCCGAGGCCAGTGAATTCAAGGCCGGGGCCACGCTCGCCTGGAGCAGCAACACCAGCCGCTCCAGGCCGATCGCCCAGCCGATCGCCGCTGTTGGGTTGCCTCCGAGCTGCTCGATCAGGCCGTCGTAACGGCCACCGCCGCAGACAGTGGCCTGGGCGCCGAGCTCGCTGCTGGTGATCTCAAAGGCGGTGTGGGTGTAGTAATCCAGCCCCCGCACCAGCCTGGGATTGAGCTGATAGGGGATTTCCAGCCGGTCGAGGGCCTGGCGCACCCGCTCGAAGCGCTGCTGGCTGTTGGCGCTGAGGCCATCGCTGAGCAAGGGTGCTGAGGCGAGCAGGGCCTGGGTCTCGGGATTTTTGCTGTCGAGGATCCGCAGCGGGTTGGTGCTGATCCGCCCCTGGGCCTCCGGGTCGAGCTGGTCGCGGCGAGCTTCGAGCCACTCCACCAGCACGCTGCGGTAGTGGCTGCGATCGCTGGCATCGCCGAGAGAATTGATCTCCAGGGCCAGATTCTTGATTCCCAGGGCCGTCAGCAGGTCCCAGGCGATCGCGATCGCTTCGGCGTCGCTGCGGGGATCGGCGAAACCCAGCAGTTCGACACCGAGCTGGTGGAACTGGCGCTGGCGACCCGCCTGGGGGCGCTCGTAGCGAAACATCGGGCCGGTGTACCAAAGGCGCTGGGGCCCCTTGTTGAGAAGTCCGTGCTGCAGCGCCGCTCGCACCACCGAGGCCGTTCCTTCAGGCCGCAGCGTGCAGTGGCGCTGGCCCCGGTCTTCGAAGCTGTACATCTCCTTGCCCACCACATCGGTGCTGGTGCCGATGCCGCGGGCGAACAGCTCGGTGGCCTCCAGCAGGGGGGTACGGATCTCGGCCAGGCCAGCCCGCTGGAACTGGCTGCGGGCAGCCGCCTCGACCTGCTGCCAGATCGCCGTCTGCTCCGGCAGCAGGTCGACCATGCCCCGAAGGCTCTGCAGCTTGTCCACGCCGGCACCCAGCACTGCCGCCCAGTTTGAGGGATCAAGCGGCGCCAGTCGCTGCCGGCTTCAGGCAGCGAGGCGGGAGCGGAAATCGGCGATCGTGCGCTCAAGGCCATCACGCAGGGGGATGGTCGGCTCCCAGCCCAGCTCCTGCTGGGCCAGGGCGATCACCGGCTGGCGCTGGAGAGGGTCGTCCTGGGGCAAGGGCAGCAGGGTGAAGTCCAGCGACGGATTGACCCGCTCGCGCACCAGTTCCGCCAGCTGGCGAATCGTGAACTCGCCGGGATTGCCGATGTTGATCGGACCGGGGTGTTCGCCGTTCATCAAGCGGATCAGCCCTTCGACAAGATCATCGACGAAGCAGAAGCTGCGGGTCTGGCTACCGTCGCCGTAGAGGGTGAGCGGCTCACCGCGCAGGGCCTGGACGATGAAGTTGCTCACCACCCGCCCGTCATCGGCAAGCATGCGGGGCCCGTAGGTGTTGAAGATCCGGGCGATGCGGATCTCCGTGCCGTGCATCCGCTGATAGTCGAAGCAGAGGGTTTCGGCGACCCGTTTGCCCTCGTCGTAACAGGCGCGGATGCCATGGGTGTTGACGCTGCCGCGATAGCTCTCGGGCTGGGGATGCACCTCGGGATCGCCATACACTTCGCTGGTGCTGGCCATCAACAGGCGGGCCCCGACGCGCCGGGCCAGGCCAAGCATGTTGTAGGTGCCGAGAAAGCTTGTTTTGGCCGTCTTGATCGGATTGTGCTGGTAGTGCACCGGTGAGGCCGGACAGGCCAGATGCCAGATCCGATCGACCTCCAGCGAGATCGGCTCAGTCACGTCGTGACGAACCAGCTCAAAGTTGGGGTGGCCGATCCAGCGGGCGATGTTGGCCTTGCGGCCGGTGAAGTAGTTGTCGAGGCAGATCACGTCTTCGCCGGCTTCCATCAGCCGATCAACCAGATGGGAGCCCACAAAGCCGGCACCACCGGTGACGAGATTGCGCTTCTGTGGGGCCGTCACTCTGACTATTGAGCAGTGGTCGGAAGTGTAAGACCCCTTGATTCCGCGGCTGCCTGGCCGATCAGCGCACGCCCAGCCACTTGTGGGTCTGCAGGCTGAGCCGCCAATTGGGGTGTTGGCGCACAAAGTCGACCGCCAGCGCCTGGCCGGTGGCGCTGTCCCAGCCGGGTTGGAGGAGGAGCGCCGGCGGGTGGCTGATAGCGGACATCCCATTGGAGCGCCGGGCCTGGAGCGCAGCGGCCGCCATCTGCTCGGCGAAACCCAGATCGGAGGGCTCGTGCACCACCACCTTGAGTTCGTGGCAACGGCCCAGCGCTTCGGCCGTGGGGGGGCGATGGGGCTTGGGTGAGAGGGTGATCCAGGCGAACTGGCCCGTGAGGGGATCCACGCCGCTGGTTTCGAGGTGGAGCGGCAGGGGGTTGAAGCTGGAGGAGGTTGCGCCGCCTTGGCTGAGGCCTGCCAAGGCCTGGCAGAGGCCATCAAGGTTGTGATGCAGCGGTTCACCGCCGGTGATCACGACGAATCCGGCGCCCGCCTCCACCGCCCGCGCCGCCAGCTCGGCGAGTTTCGAGGGGCTCTGGGCTGGGTGGCTGGCCTGCGGCCAGGAGTGCTTGGTGTCGCACCAGGGGCAGCCCACCGCGCAACCGCCCAGTCGGATGAAAAAGGCGCTGCGGCCGGCATGGGCTCCTTCACCCTGCAGGGAATGGAAGGTTTCCACCACGGGCAGAAGCCCGGGGGTCTCAACCATCGCTACGGCGGCCATGGCAGTCGGCTCCTCAGCTGGACACCGCTATCTCGCTCAGCGGCTGGTTGATCCGCTCGCTGGCAGGCTTCTCGGTGGCCGTGATCTCAGGGGAAGCGGCGGATCGGGAGCCGTTGACGGGCAGGCGGCGCTGGGCGGCTTCGATCAGACCTCGGAACAGCGGGTGGGGGCCGCCGGGCCTGGAGAGGAATTCCGGATGGAACTGGCAGGCCGCGAAGAACGGATGCCCCTCCAGTTCGATCAGTTCGACCAAGCGGCCATCCGGTGAACTGCCGCTGATCCGATAGCCCGAGTCGAGGAAGAGCTGGCGGTAGGCGTTGTTGAACTCATAGCGATGGCGATGCCGTTCGTAGACCACCTCCTCGCCGTAGAGGCGGGAGGCCAGGCTGCCCGGGGCCAGGCGACAGGGATAAACGCCCAGGCGCATGGTGCCGCCCAGGTCGACCACGTCCTGCTGCTCAGGCAGCAGGTGGATGACAGGATCAGGGGAGTCGGCATCGAGCTCGGCGCTGCTGGCGCCACTGAGGCCAGCCTCGTGGCGTGCCCAGGCGATCACGGCACACTGCATCCCGAGGCAGAGCCCCAGGAAGGGAACCTGTTGCTCGCGCGCCCAGCGAATCGCCTGGATCTTGCCGTCCACACCCCGGTGACCGAAGCCGCCCGGCACCACCACCGCGTCCATGCCATGGAGCAGGGCCTCTGCTCCCTCGATTTCGAGCTGCTCGGCGCAGATCCAGTGCAGGTCGAGGGAGGCATCCCGATCGATGCAGGCGTGGCGCAGGGCCTCGACCACCGAGAGGTAGGCATCGTTGAGCTGGACGTACTTGCCCACCAGCGCCACCTTCACCGCCGGGCCTGGGTTGCGCAGCTTGCGCACGAGGTCCTCCCAGCCGGCCATGTCGCTGTCGCGGTCTTCGAGGTCGAGCACGTTGAGCACCTCCCGACACAGGCCTTCTTTCTCCAGGGCGATCGGCACGGCGTAGATGCTGTCGGCATCCCGGGCGGGGATCACGGCCGTGGCAGGAACGCCGCAGAAGCCGCCGATCTTGGCCTTGAGCTCCTCGCTGATCGGCCGGTCGCAGCGCGACACCAGCAGATCGGGCTGGATGCCGATCGAGCGCAGCTCCTTGACCGAGTGCTGGGTGGGCTTGGTCTTGATCTCGCCGGAGGTGCCGATGTAGGGCAGCAGGGTGACGTGCACGTAGGCCAGGTCGCGGCGGCCCACATCGCCGCGGAACTCCCGGATCGCCTCGAGGAATGGCAGCGATTCGATGTCGCCCACCGTGCCGCCGATCTCGGTGATCACCACATCCACGCCACTGTCGGCCGCCACCCGGTGGATGCGCTCGCGGATCTCGCGGGTGATGTGGGGGATCACCTGCACGGTGCCGCCGTTGTAGTCGCCGCGGCGTTCCTTGTTGATCACCGCCTGGTAGATGGAGCCCGTGGTCACGCTGTTCAGGCGTGACATGGCGGTGTCGGTGAAGCGCTCGTAGTGCCCCAGGTCGAGGTCGGTCTCGGCGCCGTCCTGGGTGACGAACACCTCGCCGTGCTGGTAGGGGCTCATCGTGCCCGGATCCACGTTGAGGTAGGGATCGAGCTTGAGGATCGAAACGCTGTAGCCCCGGGATTTCAGCAACCGCCCCAGGCTCGCCGCCACGATCCCCTTGCCGATGCTCGACACAACCCCGCCGGTCACGAACACGAATTTCGCCATGGGCGGTGGAGCAGGCACTGGCGGACACATCAATCTATCGAGCGACTACGGCCCCAACTGACGCGCCCGCCACAGGCGCCATGGAAACCGTCCCCCCCGGCGAGGCATCGAAACCCCTGCCACCTGCGAACAGTGCCGCTTCAGCAAACGTCCTCCCCCCCCGTCTCACCCGAGGCGCACGGGGCCGGCGCAGGCCGTGTTGCCCGCGCAGCGGGCGCAACGGCCGAAGCCGTCCCCGTGCGCCTCAGGCTTCCAGCAGGCTGCGCAGCATCCAGGCGGTTTTTTCGTGGATCTGCAGGCGCTGGGTGAGCAGGTCGGCGGTGGGTTCATCGCCGGCGCCCTCCACCACGGGATAAAGGCTGCGGGCCGTGCGGGCCACCGCTTCGTGGCCGAGCACCAGCTCCCGCACCATCTCAAGGGCGGCCGGGTGCCCTTCGGTTTCACTGATCGAGGAGAGGGCGGCGAAGCGGGAGCCGCCGAACGGGGCGGGACAGCCCAGGGCGCGGATGCGCTCGGCGATCACATCGAGCGCCGTCCACAACTCGGTGTACTGCTCCATGAACATCAGGTGCAGGGTGTTGAACATCGGCCCGGTCACGTTCCAGTGGAAGCCGTGGGTCTTG
>JABMPN010000046.1 GCA_013203655.1 Cyanobacteria bacterium bin.51 | reverse complement strand
GGGCTGAGGTGCTGGCGAATCAGGGGGTTCTGGGGCCGGCGCTGCAGATCGGGCGGCAGCTCCAGGCGCCGACTCAACAGCAGCTCACTGCCACCACTGGTGCCGCTGATCGGAATGCCGAGATAGATCACGCCATCGGGATCCGCGAAAAAGATGTATCTGAGGCTGCGACTGGAGCGCCAGAAGCGTTCGGCCACCGCCGCCAGTTCCCGGTCCTTGGCCTCGGCCACCAGGGGCGTGACATTGGCGGAGAGCAGAAGACCAAGATCCCGGGCGAAGCGGGTGTCACTCATCCGGGCATCCCTCTGGATGCTGTGGAAGGCGAAGAACGTGATCCCCGTCATCATCAGGCTCACCACCAGGGTGGCCACCGCCAGCAGCTTGGTCTGCAAGCTGAATTCGGCCCACCAGCGCAGGAATCGCTTCCACAAGGAAGGAGGTGTGCCCACTTCGGCCTGGGGCGGGCTGCCCGCCGGGTTGGTGAGGATGGGGGCTGCCCCGGTGGAGATTTCGGCGGCCACAACCCAACCGTCGCTTTATCCCACCCTAGGAGCGCCGCACCTGATGGCCAATATCGCGGCGATAGAGCATCCCGTCGAAGCGCACCTGCTCGAGCCCGGAGTAAGCCGCCGAGAAGGCGGCGTCGAAATCCTTCGCCTGGGCCACCACGGCCAGGACACGCCCGCCCGCCGTGACGATCGCGCCACCAGGCTCCTGCCGGCTGCCGGCATGGAACAACTGCCGGTCGGCGCTGGCGGCCAGCTGGTCTTCGATCGCATCCCCCAGCCGAGGCTCGCCGGGGTACCCGGCAGCGGCAGCCACCACACAGGCACTGCAAGCCTCCGCCACGCCCAGGCTCGGCGCCTCGGCGAGCCTGCCGCTGGCACAGGCCAGCAACACCTCCGCCAGCTCGCCTCCCAGCAGGGGCATCAGGGTCTGACATTCCGGATCCCCGAAACGGCAGTTGAATTCGATCACCTTGAGGCCATCAGGGGTGATCATCAGCCCGGCATAGATGACGCCGCGATAGTCGATGCCGCGTGCCCGTAACGCCCTCAAGGTGGGCTCGAGCACCAGCTGACGCACCTTCTCCAGGCCAGCGGCATCGAGCAGGGGGGCAGGGGCATAGGCGCCCATGCCGCCGGTGTTCGGACCCGTATCTCCTTCGCCGATCCTTTTGTGGTCCTGGGCGGGTGGGAGCAGCACCATCGTGCGGCCATCGGTGAGGGCAAACACCGAGACCTCCGGCCCGCTGAGCCGCTCTTCAAGCACCAGGGCCGGGCTGGCGAAGCGGCCGTCAAAAATGTCCTCAATGGCCAGCCGGGTCGCCGCGAGGCTGTCGGCCACGGTGACCCCCTTGCCGGCCGCCAGCCCATCGGCCTTGACGACCAGGGGCAAGCCATGGCTCTCCAGCACCTCCAGGGCCTGCTCGCGGCTCGTGGGCGCCCAGTAGGCGGCCGTCGGCACGCCAGCCTCCTGCATCAGCGCCTTGGCCCATTGCTTGCTCGACTCGAGCCTGGCGCCATCGCCGCCGGGCCCGAACACCGCCAGACCGGCGGCACGCAGGCGATCGGCCAATCCATCGGCCAGGGGGCCTTCCGGTCCAACCACCACAAGCTGCACCTGGCGCTCCCGGCAGGCGGCGATCAGACCGGCGTGATCATGCGCTGCCACTGGCAGGGGCTCACAGCCCAGTTGGCTGGCCGTTCCACCATTGCCCGGCGCCACCCAGACCCGCTCGACCCCCGGGCACCGGCGCAGGGCCCAGGCGAGGGCATTTTCCCGCCCCCCGGAGCCAACCACCAGGACGTGGGAGGGGGTGGCAGCGGTCGCAGGAGCCGGCGTTGTCATTGGATCAATCGGAACGGTGGGGGCGGTTCCCTAGGTTGTGGACCTTGGATCGCCCGACGTGTCGTTCCTTCTTTACATCTGGGCGGCCGCGCAGGGGCGATGGCCATCCTGGATGGCTGGGATGCTCCTGGTTCCGGCCATCCTTTCTGGTGGCTCCGCGCTTGGCAGCGCCCGGCCAGTCCCCCTGCCAGTGGAGCCTCTGCAGGCGGTTCCCCTGGCCATGACAGAGGAGGCCTTTGCAGCCGTCCTGGCTGCCGATGATCTGCCTGCCTTGGAGCAGGCCTGCCAGGAGTCGGCCCGTTTCGACCTGCCCGAGCGGCTGCGGCAACTGCGGGTGCGGCTGCTGGAGCTGCGTCCGGCTCCCCAACCGTTCGACGTGGTGATCACCAATGCCAATGCCCTGATCAGCTGCCGGGCGCCGGAGGCGGCCCTCACCGTGCTCGATCGCTATGGCCCGGCCGCCGGAATCGAGCGTCAGCAATGGCTGATTCAGCAATGGCGCGCAGCCAATGCGGGCCTGAACCATCGCCGCGCTGCCGAAGCCCTGCGGCGTCTCGCCGCCGGGGATCTGGCCAGTCTCGAAACCATGCCCCTGCCGATGCGGCGCCAGGAGGACGGCAGCCTGGAGACCAGGCCTGCCCTTGACGTACTCGCCGATCATCTGGCGGTCCAGGGCCATCAGCAGGAGGCCGCCTCCCTTCTGCTGGTTGGCCGGCTGCCGGGGCGGGTGGCGGCCCAGCGACTGCAGCGGGCCGCGATCCTGCTGGAGGCCCTGCCGATCGCCGAGCGCAATCGCTTGCTCGACACGGCCCTGGACCAGGCCGCCGCCGCCGCCGCCTGGGGACTGGCCGCCGAACTGCTCGATCTGCAGGCCAGCCTGCAAAAGGCCGCTGGCGCCGATTCCAGCGCCAGTGAGGCGCGGCGCCTGCGGCTCAGCCAGCGCATCGACGATGCCTATGCCGAATGGCTGCTGCGGCGCAACGACCCGGCCGAGACGATCCGGGCCGAGCAACTGGAGCGGGCCTTGCGCTCGCCCCACTCAGATGGCGGGCACACCCCCTCCCCGTCGTCCCCTGCCGTTCCCCTGCCGTCCCCCCCTGCGCCATGACCGCCTACCAGCTCGGCCCCATGCTCTACGAGGGCAAGGCCAAACGTGTTTTTCGCACTGATCAGAGCGACTTGCTGGCCGTCGAATTCAAGGATGACGCCACGGCCTTCAACGCCCTCAAGAAGGCCCAGTTGCAAGGGAAGGGGCCGCTCAACTGCCGGATCTCCGCCCTCTTGCTCGAACATCTTGAAGCGGCTGGGGTGCCCACCCATTACCAGGGGATCGATGGCGACCGCTGGATGCTGGTGCGACCGGTGCGGGTGATCCCCCTGGAGGTGGTGATCCGCAATTTGGCAGCAGGCTCACTCTGCCGCCAGCTGCCGATCACGGCTGGCACCCCTCTGAAGCCGCCCCTGCTTGATCTGTACTACAAGGACGATGCTTTCGGGGATCCATTGCTCACCGAGGCCAGGCTGGAATGGCTGGCTCTGGTGACGGGCGGGCAACGCCTTGAACTGGAACGGCTGGCCCGCTGGATCAACGCCCTGTTGCGAGATCTGTTCAGCGGTGTGCAGCTTGAATTAGTGGATTTCAAGCTTGAGTTCGGCTTCACCGCAGACGGTGAACTGGTGCTTGCCGATGAGATCAGTCCGGACACCTGTCGGCTCTGGGACTGCCAAGTGGAGGATCCAAGCGATCGAATTCTGGACAAGGATCGCTTCCGGCAGGACCTCGGTGGCGTGATCGAAGCCTATGGGGAGGTCCTGAAACGGGTCCAAGGGGTTTGCCCTGAACCCCACATCTACCGGTAAGGTCACGGCAATTTGCGGCGTAGCCGTATTGCCTCGGAGAATCATGGGTGGCACCCGCAACGCCCCGAGCACCGATTCCCTCTCTGGGTGGATCCGGCGGCACGGCCATGTCGGCCTGATGGCTGCCCTGCCACTGTTGGCGTTCTGTTCCCTGCTGGCACCGGCGCGGGTTCAGGCCCAGGGCGATCCGGACCAGACCCAAGCCGAACTCGGCCAGGCCCAACCTCTGGCGCCTGAGGCGGAAGCAAGCGAACCCGAATCCACTGAGCCCCAATCGAGCGAGCCTGACCCGCTCGATGCGGACCAGGCCCCCCAGCCAGGCGCCGAGCCAGTGGAGCCGCTTGAAAGCCAACCGGAGACCCCAGCAGGAGTGGACACCACCATTCCGGTCTCTCCGCCCCAAACGGCTCCGCTCACGCCGGGGCCCGGCAGCCTCGCGCCCGAGGGTCCGACGGAGCCGAAGGTGCTGATCAGTGAGGTCGTTGTCGAGGGTCTTGATGGCCACCCCGAGGCGGAACGGCTGGAGCTGGCCGTCTACGACGCCATGGTGGTCCGGCCCGGCAGTCGCGTCTCCCGTTCTGAGCTTCAGACCGATCTCGCCGCCATCTATGCCAGCGGCTGGTTCTCGGATGTGCGCATCCAACCGGTGGACGGTCCTCTCGGCGTGCAGCTGGTGGTGATCGCCACGGCCAACCCCGTGCTCCAGAAGGTGGAGTTCAGCCCGGCCGAAATCAAGCTTCCCCCAACGGTTCTCGAAGACACCTTCGCCGCCGATTACGGCAGGACCCTCAATCTCAACACCCTGCAGGGCCGCGTGCAGGAGTTGCAGACGTGGTACTCGGACCAGGGCTATTCGCTCGCCAGGATCACCGGACCGAGTCGGGTCAGCCCGGAAGGAGTGGTGGAACTGACCGTTCGTGAAGGCACCGTCCAGGCGGTGGAGGTGCAATTCCTCAACAGGGAGGGTTCGGCCACCAATGACGAGGGCGAAGCGATCCGTGGCAAAACCAAGCCCTGGGTGGTCACCAGGGAGATCTCCACCAAGCCGGGGGAGATCTTCAATCGCCGCAACCTTGAGGAAGACATCAAGCGCCTCTACGGCACCGGCCTGTTCGGCGATGTCAAGGTGACCCTGCGTCCGGTTCCTGCCACGCCAGGCGAGGTGGTGATCGTGCTGGGGGTGGTCGAGCAGTCCACCGGCTCCCTCTCAGGGGGTCTCGGCTACAGCCAGAGCCAGGGAGTTTTCGGCCAGATTCAGCTCCAGGACACCAACCTGATCGGTCGCGCCTGGGATATGTCGGTCAACTTCACCTACGGGCAGTTCGGCGGCCTGGCCGACATCTCGTTCACGGATCCCTGGATCAAAGGCGACAAGTACCGCACGGCCTTCCGGGCCCGATTATTCATCAGTCGGGACGTTCCGCAGATCTACCAAAGCCAGGACAATGGCAACATCAACACGGCCTCGGATTTCTACGAAGCTCCGAGCACGAGCGTCGCTTACAACATCAACTCCAGGAGCAACCCGGAAGGCCGACGCTTTGATTCCGTCAATGAGGCCGAAGACGAATCCCCGGGGAACAGCTGGTTTGACTACGACGGCAATTCGATCGCGATCCAGCGGGTGGGCGGCAACATCCAGTTCGTGCGGCCTCTCAATGGCGGTGATCCATTCAAGCGAGCGATGTGGAACATCGTGCTGGGGGCGAGTGCCCAGGAAGTGAGGCCGATCAACTTCGCTGGTGAATCCATGCCATTCGGCGTCAGCACCAACAATTTCGACGGTGACGAGGCACCGATCGAAAACGTGGTCTGCGTCGCCTTCAATTGCGCCAGCAGCAACCAGTTGGTGGCTCTGCGCGTGGCCGCCACCCGCAACACCCTCGACGACCCGCGCAACCCCACCTCGGGCAGCTTTCTGAGCGTCAGCACTGAGCAGTTCGTCTCGGTGGGCCCGGATTCCCCCACCTTCAACCGCCTGCGCGGCAGCTACTCCTTCTTCATCCCGGTGAACTGGCTGAAGTTCTACAGAGGCTGCCGGCCGGAGCCTGGCGAACCCACCGATTGCAAACAGGCCCTGGCCTTTCAGGTCACTGCTGGTACCAACATCGGCGACCTTCCTCCCTACGAAGCCTTCTGCCTGGGCGGATCGAACTCCGTACGCGGCTTCTCCGACTGCGACCTCGGCGTGGGCAGCAGCTTCGGGGAGGCCACGATCGAATACCGCTTCCCCCTGTTCAGCATCATCAGCGGGCAGGTGTTCATCGATGGCGGCACCACCTTCGGCACCCAGTCCAACGTGCAGGGCAATCCCGGCGGCCTGCTGAACAAGCCAGGCAGTGGCTTCTCGGTGGGCACTGGCCTGATCGTGACAACGCCGGTCGGGCCGTTGCGCCTGGAGGTGGCCAGCCGTGACTTCAGCGGTGACTGGCGCTTCAACCTCGGGGTTGGCTGGAAATTCTGAGCATGATCTGGCCTGAGACCTACGCCCAGGCCCTCACGCTGACGGCCCCGCTGGAATGCCGGGGGGTGGGCCTGCACAGCGGCAGCCAGGCCCGGGTGCGGCTGGAGCCCAGCGACCGTCCCGGATACCGGGTGGGTGGGTTGGCTGAGCCCGGCAGCGAGCTGATCCCCCTGCACCCCTCCCAGGTCTGCGAAACCCAGCTCTGCACGGCGCTCAGGTTCGATCAGCGCCGCCTGGCCACCGTTGAGCATCTGCTCGCTGCCATCGTCGGCACCGGCCTCAGCCACCTCGACATCCTGGTGGACGGTGAGGAGGTGCCCCTGCTCGACGGCTCCGCCCTCGCCTGGGTGGAGGCGATCGGTGAGGCAGGTCTGACGACACTCGGCGAACGGGAGCCCCTGCTGGAGCTTTCAGCCCCGATCACCCTCCAGCAAGGCCAGAGCTTCGCCACCGCCCTGCCCAGCACCAGGCCCTGGATCGGCGCGGCGATCGAATTCAGCCAGCCGGCGATCGGACGGCAGTTCTATTCCCTCGAACTCACCCCCCGGAGTTTCGTGAGCGAGATCGCACCGGCCCGCACCTTCGGATTCCGCGAGCAGGTGGAACAGCTTCAGAAGGCCGGCCTGATCAAGGGCGGCGACCTCAGCAACGCCCTGGTCTGCGATGGCCAGCAGTGGTTGAATCCTCCGTTGCGATTTGCCCAGGAGCCGGTGCGCCATAAGCTGCTGGACCTGCTGGGCGACCTGGCGCTGGTGGGCTTGCCCCGAGCTCAGGTGTTTGCCTTCCGCGGATCCCATGGGCTGCACACCGCTCTGGCGGCGGCCCTGGCTGCACAATCCGACCTTCCTGAAGCCCGTTGACCGTTTCCCTTGCCGGCACTCCTCTGCTGACCAGTGAGCAGATCCTCAATCTGTTGCCGCACCGTTACCCCTTTGCCCTGGTTGACCGCCTGATCGAACATGAGCCCGGTAAGCGGGCCGTGGCCATCAAGAACGTCACCATCAACGAACCCCAGTTCCAGGGCCATTTCCCTGGCCGCCCGATGATGCCCGGGGTGTTGATCGTTGAGGCGATGGCCCAGGTTGGCGGCTTGATCCTTGTCCAGATGCCCGAACTGCCCAAGGGCCTGTTCGTCTTTGCGGGCATCGATGCTGTGCGCTTTCGCCGTCCGGTGGTGCCAGGCGATCAGTTGCGGATCAGCTGCGAACTGCTATCGCTCAAACGCCAGCGCTTCGGCAAAGTGAAGGGCGAGGTCACGGTGGACGGACAACGCGTGTGTTCTGGAGAACTGCTGTTCTCGCTGGTGGACTGAGCCGATGACCAGCGCAGCCGTGGAAACATCGATCCATCCCACTGCCGTGGTGGACCCCCACGCCAAGTTGGCCAATGGTGTGGAGATCGGACCGTTCGCGGTGATCGGCCCGGACGTGCAGATCGGCCCCGGCAGCAAAATCGGCCCCCATGTGGTGATCGAAGGGCGGGTGCGAATGGGCGCGCGCAATCGCATCTTTCCTGGCGCCTGCATCGGCCTTGAACCCCAGGATCTCAAGTACAGCGGCGCCCCCACCGAGGTGGTGCTCGGCAACGACAACACCATTCGTGAATGCGTCACGATCAACCGGGCCACCGCCGATGGCGAGCAGACCGTGCTGGGCAGCGGCAATCTGCTGATGGCCTACTGCCATGTGGGGCACAACTGCGAGCTGGCCGATGGGATTGTCGTGGCCAACAGTGTGGCGATCGCCGGCCACGTGGTCATCGGCGATCGGGCCGTGATCGGTGGGGTGCTGGGCATCCATCAGTTCGTCCACATCGGCAAGCTGGCGATGGTGGGTGGGATGAGCCGCATCGACCGCGACGTGCCCCCCTTCGCGATTGTTGAGGGCCATCCGGGCCGGCTGCGGGGGCTCAACCGGATCGGCCTGCGCCGCAGCGGGCTCTCCGACCGCTCCGATGGTGCCGAACTGAAGCAATTGCAGGAGGTCTGGAACCGCCTCTACCGCGGCGATCAGGTGCTTGTGCAAGCCCTGGCCCGTATCCGCCAGGAGCACCTGTTGCCGGCGGCCGAAGAGCTCTGCAGCTTTCTTGAGGCCTCAATCACCGCCGGTCGGCGCGGCCCGCTGCCCCACCACCGCTGATGGCCAGGCTGCTGATCAGCACCGGCGAGGTGTCCGGGGATCTCCAAGGCGGGCTGCTGATCCAGGCCCTCCATGCCGAAGCCGCCCGCCGCGGACTGCCGCTTGAGATCCTCGCCCTCGGCGGCGAGCGCATGGAGCGTGCCGGTGCCAGGCTGCTGGCGAACACCGCACCGATGGGGGCGATGGGGCTGTGGGAAGCGTTGCCGTTGGTGTTGCCCACCCTGCGCCTGCAGCGGCGGGTCGGCCGGCTGCTGCGCCAGACCCCACCCGATGGTGTCGTGCTGATCGATTACATGGGAGCCAATGTGAGCCTGGGCCTCACTCTCAGGCGCCGGCTGCCGAAGGTGTCGATCACCTATTACATCGCCCCCCAGGAATGGGCGTTCCGCATCGGCGAGGGAGGCAGCACCCGGCTGATCGGCTTCACCGATCGCATCCTGGCGATCTTTCCGGAGGAAGCGCGCTTCTACGCAGAACGGGGAGCCGACGTGACCTGGGTGGGCCACCCCCTGCTCGACACGCTCAGCGAGCAACCCAGCCGGGAGGAGGCCCGCCAGCAACTGGGCCTGGCGGCGGGCGAAACGTTGCTGCTGCTGCTGCCCGCTTCCCGCAGCCAAGAGATGCGCTACCTGGTGCCCACCCTGGCGGCAGCAGCGGCTGAGCTGCAGCGCCAGCGCCCTGGCCTGCGGGTGATGGTGCCGGCGGGCCAGGCGGCATTCGAAGCCCCGCTGGCGGCCCTGCTGCGCCAGGCTGGCGTCAGGGGCGAGGTGGTGCCCGCCGCCGCCGCCGACCGCCTGCGGCCGGTCCTCTCCGCCGCCGCCGACCTCGCCCTGACCAAGTCAGGGACGGTGAACCTGGAGCTGGCCCTGCGGGGGGTGCCCCAGGTGGTCGGGTATCGCGTCAGCCGCCCCACAGCCTGGGCAGCCCACCATCTGCTTCACTTCCGCGTCGATCACATCTCACCGGTGAATCTGGTGCTCTCTGAGCGGCTCGTTCCGGAGTTGCTCCAGGACAGCTTCAGCGCTGAGGCGGTGGTGGCGGCCGCCCTGCCACTCCTGGATCCGGGCCCGGCGCGCGAGCGAATGCTGGATGGCTACCGCCGGCTGCGGCAGTGCCTGGGCGAACCGGGTGTCACCGCCAGGGCTGCCAATGAAATCCTCGACCATCTGCCCGAGACTCCCGAACCTCGGGTGGCCGTCACCCCCCTCACCCAACAGAGTTGACAGCCCTGCAGGATGATCGGACAACCTTCCTCCACCACCAGCTCTGAGCCTGCCATGACGATCCAGCAGACCAGCCACTCCGGAGCCCTGCTCTGGTCCGGGCTCGTGCGTCGTCTGCTTTTAGGGCTGGTCGTCCTGCTGATCTCCGCAGCACCGGCTCAAGCCGTGATCGAGGAGGCAGTGTTCGCCGGTGGTTGCTTCTGGTGCCTGGAGCATGATCTAGAGGTGCTTCCTGGCGTGGTCGATGCCGTCAGTGGCTATAGCGGTGGGTCCAAAGACAACCCCACCTACCGCCAGGTGACCGCCGGTGGCACCGGCCATCTCGAGAGCGTGCAGGTGCGCTTCGAGACCGACCAGATCAGCTATCCGACCCTGCTGCGGGCGTTCTGGCGCAACGTCGATCCCCTCGATGGTGGCGGCCAGTTCTGTGACCGTGGCGCCTCCTACCGCCCGGCGATCTTCACCAGCGGCACGCGTCAACAGGAGCAGGCCCTCGCCAGCCTGCAGGCAGCGAGCAGGGAACTGGACCAGAAAGCAGCCACGATCCGGGTGCAGATCCGCCCGCTCAGCCGATTCTGGCCAGCCGAGACCTATCACCAGAACTACGCCCGCCAAAACAAGCTCAAATACAACTACTACCGCTGGTCATGCGGGCGCGATCAGCGGCTCAATCAGATCTGGGGCTCGAAGGCACGAACCTCTATGCCATGGCCTGAGCAGAAGCCCTGAATGCTGCCCCGGGTCGGACCGGCCGCTTGCAGAGAACGTCAAGTTGCAGAGAAGGGTCACTCCATGAGCAACCGGTTCCCAGGTTTCTGACCTGCTCCAGTCCAACCCCTGCCTGGGCAGAAAATTTGAGCCTACGCTGGATGAATGGGAAGGAGGTTGCAGATGTATTTACTGACGATTCGCGATGGTCTGGTGACCCGCCACATCGGCCCCTTCGCCAGCCCCAAGCATGCAGCCGATGATCTCGATCGCCGGCTGGACGGTTTCGGCGAGCGGGTGAGCTGGCAGATCCACGAACTGGAAGCCCCCGAAGCGAGCCTGATCGCGGGCCTTGAGCAGGTGGCTGCCTAGCGGCCAGGTGTGCTGGTTGGCAAACGCCCCTGGCGGGGGTAGCCGCGCAGCAAGCCACTTTCCACCATCAGACCCACCCCGGCTGTCACGCAGATCAGACCAAACGTTCCGTACCAGAACCAGGGGCCAGCCGGCGAGACCATCTGATTGAGCAGGGCGACTTTCTGCAAGGTTCGCCTGGTGATCGCCTCACCGACGAGACAGATCCCCGACGGCAGCAGCAGCACTCCGAGCTGGGCGCTGAGGTACCAGCGGATCTTCTGAACGGCCATGCGTGCGGTCAGGCATTGAGCGCAACTTTAAGCGGGACCTCCCTGGCTCACCCACTCGACAAGGGTGCGCACGCCGAACCCCGTGGCACCAGCTGGATCCACCCCCCGCCCCTTGTCACTCCAGACCGTGCCGGCGATGTCCAGGTGAGCCCAGGCGAGTCCAGATTCGATGAAATCCTGCAGGAACAGCGCTGCGGTGATGGAGCCGCCAGCCCGAGGCCCGGTGTTCTTGAGATCGGCAACGGGGCTCTTGAGCCCCTCCTTGTAGGAAGCCTGCAGCGGCATCCTCCAGAACTGCTCGCCACCGAGGCGTCCGGCTTCGAGCAGGGCGTCGGCCAGGCGGTCACTGGGGGACCAGAGACCGGCGATCTCATTCCCCAGGGCAATCACACAGGCTCCGGTGAGGGTGGCCAGATCAACCACCGCATCAGGCTTGAGCCCGCCGGCATAGACGAGGGCATCGGCGAGGGTGAGCCGGCCTTCGGCATCGGTGTTGTTGACCTCGATCGTCTTGCCGTTGGAGGCCGTCAGGATGTCGCCGGGGTGGATGGCCTCGCCGCTGATCATGTTTTCGCAGGCCGCCACAATCACGTGCACTTCCACACCCGGCGGTTTGAGCTCGGCGATGGCCCGGGCGGCTCCGAGCACGGCGGCGCTGCCGCCCATGTCGTACTTCATCATCTCGATCTGGGAGCCACCGGTCTTGAGGTTGTAGCCGCCGGAATCGAAGGTCACCCCCTTGCCGATCAGCACCAGCCTGCGGCTGGTCTCGCCAGCAGGCCGGTAGGTGAGATGGATGAACTTCGGCGGCAGCGCGGAGCCCTGGGACACGCCCAGGTAGGCGCCCATGCCGAGGGCTTCGCAGTCGGCCCGTTCCAGCACCTTGAGCTCCAGGCCATAGGTGCCGGCGATGTCGGCCGCAGTGTCGGCCAGGGCCTGGGGCGTGACCACATTGGGCGGCGCCGCCACCAGCTGGCGGGCCAGCTCCACGCCGCTGCAGATCGCCCCCAAGCCATCCAGACCGGCCTGGGCCGATTCCGGAAGCCCCAGCAGGCTGATTGAGCCTGGCAAGGCTGCGGGTTCGGCTTCGCTTTTGAAGCGCTGGTCGGCATAGAGGGTCAGCCGCACCGCCTCGGCGATCGCCTGGGCCGCAGCCTTGGGATCGAGTCCGTCACTGGGCAGGGCGATGCCGAGATCTGAGGCTTTGCAGGCTGCCGCTGCCCTGGCGATCGCCGCTGCAGCACTGCGAAGACTGGCCAAATCCCCAGCCTCCGCCTCCCCCAGCCCCACCACGATCAGCTGGGCCGGTGCCTGGCCCAGCAGGGTGAGGGTGAGAACGTCACCGGCCTTGCCCTTGAAACGGCGCTGCTCCAGCAGGGCGGTCAGATCGGGGCCGAAGCGGGCTTCCAGGGCCTGTTGCAAGGGTCCGTGATCGTCCGGAGCCAGACCCACCGCCAGGGTGTCACCGCCCCAGTCACTCAGCGAGACGGGCGTGCAGCGAAACTCCATGGGGGGGCGCAGATCTTGAGGTCGCGATCGTAGCCATGCCTCACGGCCTGCCCTGGGCGGTTTTCAGCCGAGGTCGCTGGTGAACGGCGTCGCCCAGCGTTGGCGCGTTTCCTTGTTGAACGGGGGCTGCCAGCGGCGGATCAGCGCCTGCTCAAGAGCCTGGCGCGGCCTAGCGGCGACAGGCACGTCCGCCCAGAAGCGGATGCTGGCCAGGCTCTTGAGTTCGGCCTGCTGCAGGGCCTCGCCGTAGGCAGCCAGGTAGGTCTTGCAGTCATGGTCCCCCTTCCAGCGCAGATCGGCCCGCGACGTTTCGCCGATGTACAGCAGCAAAGGGACGTTGAGGTGGGGGGGCTGGTCGATCACCACATAGAGCGCCGCCCCGTTTTGGGCCTGCTGCGGCCAGCGCCAGAACTGCAGGCTCTGGGGGGTGAGGGCCAGCGGGTTGAAGTGGGCTGTCAGGCCATCAGGATCGGGGCCCCGGCCGGACCGCGCCATGGCGAACAGCTGGCCCTGACTGCCCTCTCCCTGGGCCTGGTTGTGGGTCCCCAGCGCCTCAAACAGCGGCTGCTGGAAGCTGGCCAACCGATTTTGCCAAGCGAGCAATTGCCGCTGTCGCAGCGGCAGCAGGGCACAGGGGGCCGTGCCGGGGCCATCGCCACTGCCGGCACCCGCCGGGAACAGCTCCCCTTGGCGACCGGAGCCTGTCATCGCCGCCGGGGCAGCTCCGGCCCCAAAGGCCCCTTACCGAAGCTCACTTTGCCAATCAGGCCTTCGACCAGGTCGGCGGGGAGCTGCAGCCGTTGCTGGAGATCGGCCAGGTCCTGGAACGGGCCGCGACCCCGCTCGCGCACCAGCCGCTGACCACGCTCCGGATCCAGTCCCAGCTGGGCCTGCAACTGGGCCGAGCTGGCGCGGTTGAGATCGAGGGCCAGCAAACCGTTACGGGGGATATCGCCATACCAGCGAAACGCCAGCAGGGGTTCCCAACAGAGCACTTCGGCCGGCTGGAGGCCCAGCACCCGTTGCAGGTCGTCGATGCCGCTGAGTTGAACGCCTCCGGCCTGCAGCCGCAACAGCAGGTCCACCTGATAAGGGGTGATGCCGGGCAGGCGCAGCCAGTCGGCGGCCGTGGCCCGGTTCACATCCAGATTCCAACCCAGGGCGGCCAGCTGGCCAACCTCATGGGCGTTGCGCAGCCGCAGGGCCGGATCATGGGCCAGCTTTAAAGACAGCAGATCCCGCTCGATCCCATCGGCACACGCTTGGCCCTCGGCGCTGGCGGGGGTCTTTGGGCTGGCCGGGTTTTTTGAACGGGCGGCAGGGGGCGCCAACTGTCCGGTCGCCACCAGCAGGCGACGGGCCAGCGCATCCAACCACTGCCCCTTGGCCATGGCGGCACTCGCCCAAACGCACGACGAGCTCGAAGTTAGCGGCAGTTGCGACTCGATTACGTCAATCCGCACTCCCGCCCGAGCCAGGTGCCACCCAGAATCGCTTTTATTGCACCACGGCTGGCCGCTTCCATGGGGTTCTTCGAATCCGAGATCGTTCAGGACGAGGCCAAACGGCTGTTCGGCGATTACCAGCAGCTCACCCAGCTCGGGGGCGACTACGGCAAGTTCGACCGGGAGGGCAAGAAGCTGTTCATCGAGCGCATGGAGGCGCTGATGGACCGCTACCGGGTGTTCATGAAACGCTTCGAGCTCTCCGAGGATTTCCAGGCCAAGCTCACTGTGGAGCAGCTGCGCACCCAGCTCGGTCAATTCGGCCTCACCCCCGAGCAGATGTTCAGCCAGATGAACCAAACCCTGGAGCGGATGAAACGGGAGCTAGGCGCCGAAGGCTAAGCCGGCTGTGGTCTGGGCAAGCCATGGAGGCCAGCGGGGTCGCTGCCTACGATCGCCGTTCAAGAGAAACAGGTCCAGATGGTGGGGGCGCCGCAGGGGCAGGGGTTCGGCTTGCCTCCTTGGCTGGAGAGGGGCATGGCCGATCTGTTTCCCGATGGGCGGGAGGGCGATCCTGATCAGGCCCTGAGAGCCCGGCTCGCCGAAGCGGGACAAGCCGGCCGGCCCCTGCGGATCAAGTTGGGTATCGACCCCACCGGCAGCGACATCCATCTCGGCCACAGCATCCTGTTCCGCAAGTTGCGGGCCTTCCAGGACGCCGGCCACACCGCCGTTCTGATCATCGGCGATTTCACCGCCCGCATCGGCGATCCCAGCGGCAAGAGCGCCACCCGGGTGCAACTCAGTGCCGACGCCGTGGAGGCCAATGCCGCCACCTATCTGGCCCAGCTCGGCCAGGGCCAGTCGCCGGAGCGTGCCCTGCTGGATTTCCAGACCCCCGGCCGGCTGGAGGTGCGCCGTAACAGCGAATGGCTCGCCGGCCTGGATCTGGCCCAGGTGATCGAGCTGCTGGGCACCGCCACGGTGGGGCAGATTCTGGCCAAGGAGGAGTTCGCCAACCGCTACAGCTCCGGCACGCCGATCAGCCTGCACGAGTTCCTTTACCCGCTGCTGCAGGGCTACGACTCGGTGGCGGTGCGCTCCGACCTGGAGCTGGGTGGTACCGACCAGAAGTTCAATGTGGCGATGGGCCGCGATCTGCAGCGCCATTTCGGCCAGCGCCCGCAGTTCGGAGCGTTGCTGCCGATCCTGCCGGGGCTTGATGGGGTGCAGAAGATGAGCAAAAGCCTGGGCAACACCGTGGGGCTCTGTGACGACCCGCTCTCGATGTATTCGAAGCTGGAGAAACTGCCCGATGCGGTGGTGAATGACTACCTGATCCTGCTCACCGCGCTGAACATCGCCGAGCTGCCGGCCGGCGGACGGGAGCGCCAGAAGGCGATGGCCCTGGCGATCACCGCCGGCCGCCATGGCCAGGATGCGGCCATGGCGGCCCAGGCCGATGCCGCAGCCTTGGTGGCCGCAGGCAGTGGCCGGGCCGCAGGCTCGCTGGGTTCAACCGGTACGGCAGAAGCGACCGTGCCGGAGGCCTCACTGGCGGCAGTGAAGTTCCCCATTGAGGCCTTTGCTCTGCTGCGCGATCTGGGGCTCTGCGCCAGCGGCGGCGAGGCCCGGCGGCAGATCCGGGGGGGGGCGGTACGTCTCGATGGCGACAAACTAGGCGACCCACTCCAGGCCTTCGCCGCCGCCGAGCTGCACGGCAAGGTGCTGCAGATCGGCAAGAAAACATTCCGGCGGCTGATCAGTGCCTGATGGGTGGGTGGGATCCCTAATCTGAGCCATGGTCGGTGAGCTCCCTTTGATTCCATCCCTGGGTGGAGAGCCCGCTGATCGAATCATCGTGGCGCTCGATTACCCGGATGCCGCCTCGGCCCTGGCGCTGGTGGATCGCCTGCCCGACCTGCGCTGGGTGAAGGTGGGCCTGGAATTATTCATCGCCTGCGGGCCGGCGTTGGTGATTGAGCTGCGCCGTCGCGGCCTGCGGGTGTTTCTTGACCTGAAATTCCACGACATCCCAGCCACCATGGCCGGGGCGGTGGGCAGCGCCGCCCGCCTGGGAGCGGAGCTGATCACGGTCCACGCCGCGGCCGGCAGCCAGGCGCTGGCGGCGGCCCAGGCGGCGGCGGTGGCGGGAGCAGCGCAAGCCGGGCTGCCCGCCCCCACCCTGTTGGCCGTGACCGTGCTCACCAGCTGGGACCCCGGCCGCTTTCGAGACGAACTGGCTGTCGACGAGCCCTTAGAGCGCCACAGCTCACGGCTGGCGGCCCTGGCGGTGGCCGCCGGTGTGGGTGGTGCCGTCTGCTCTGCCCACGAAGTGGGGCGGCTGCGGGCCTCTCACCCACTTCCCTTCCTGCTGGTGACACCCGGCATCCGCCCAAGGGGAAGCGCAGCAGGCGACCAGGCCCGGGTGATGGGCCCCCATCAAGCCCTGGCTGCCGGCGCCAGCCTGCTGGTGATCGGCAGGCCGATCCGTGAGGCCAGCGATCCTGTGGCGGCGTTCACGGCCTGCCTGGCACAGAGCATCGGGCCATCTCGGGGGCCGGGCCCAGTGACATGGTGATCCCGAACAACCCGGATTCGCTGAGCGAGAGCCCCGTCGATGTGGTGGTGGTCGGCGCCGGTCTCGCCGGCCTGGTGGCGGCCCGGGCGCTGCAGGTGGCCGGCCGCTCAGTGCGCCTGATCGAGGCAGCCCCTGAGCTGGGTGGGCGCATGGTCGGCCAGCGGTTGCAGCTGGCGGGTGGCAAGGTCGGTGGCACCTTGGCAGGGCTGCATGCCCCCTGGATCGACCTGGGCGGCCAGTGGGTCGGCCCCAGCCAGACCCGCGTTCTGGCCCTGCTCGATCGCCACGGCATTCGCCGCTTCGAATCGCCCCACACCGGCAAGACCGTGCTGGTGTTCGGCGAAAGCCGCTGCAGCTTCGCCGGGTTCTTCCAGGGCTTTCCCGAAGGCCAACCGCCGGCGGTGCCGAGTGCCGACTGGAACGACGCCATGGCGGCCCTGGCGCGCTTCCAGGAGCTGGTGGCCCAGTTGCCCGAAGGTCACCCCCACCACCATCCCGCCGCCGCTGAACTGGATCAGCTCAGCTTCCAGGACTGGATCGACGCCCACACCCACACCCCCTTCGCCGCCTGGTATTTCGCCTATTTCTGCCGCGCCGTCGGCTTCCTCGGCCCAGCCGAGCCGGAGCAGGTGTCGCTGTTGCATGTGCTCTGGGGCCAGCGCACCGCCTCCCAGCGCGAGCAGCCTGAGCAGGAGCTGCTGCATGGCGGCGCCGGCCAGTTGCCATCCCTGCTGGCCACGCAGCTGGGCGAGGGGGTGGTGCGGCTGGGAGAACCGGTGCGAGCCGTGCTGCAGACCATGGTTCATCAGCAGCGCCAAGGCGAGGGCGATCTCCCAGGGGCTGGGGCCGGTCACCCCGTTCTGGTCCAGACCGACCGGGCGCACCACCCCTGCCGCGCCGCGATCGTGGCGATGCCGCCGGCGATGGCCGCGCGCCTGCACTTCACACCTGAGCTTCCCGCCGACCGCCTGGAACTGCAGCAGAAGATGGTGATGGGCACCTGCGCCAAGGTGCTGGTGGTGTACGCCAGCCCCTGGTGGCGGGAGCTGGGGCTCTCGGGAATCGCCATCGGCGACCGACCCTGGCTGGAGTTGGTCGCCGACAGCTCCGATCCCCAAAGCGGTTGGGGCGTGCTGGCCACTTTCGTGGTGGGCCATCGCTACCAGCGCTGGGCAACGCTGGATGAAGCGAAGCGGAAGCAGGCGGTGCTCAGCGATCTGGCCGCCTATCTCGGGTCGCAGGCCCTGAGTCCGGTGGCCTTTGTGGTCAAGGACTGGCCGACCATGCCGTTCGTCGGCGGCGCCTATGCCGCCTGGATGCCGCCGGGGCTGTGGAGCCGTTGCGGCGACGCCCTGCGCCGGCCCCATGGCCAGGTGTTCTGGGCGGGCACAGAGGTGGCCGAGCGCTGGCCGGGCTTTTTCGAGGGGGCGGTGCGCAGCGGCGAAGAAGCTGCAGCAGCAGTCCAGCAGACGCTCGACTGAGCCGCCGTTCCCATACTTGGCAGGAGAAGTTCTCCTGCAAACCCCCGACGCCATGCCCAAGCTCCTGCCCTGGCTGCTGGCCCTGCTGCTGGCCTTCACACCAGCCCCGATGGCCCGGGCCGCCGATGCGGCCTTCTCGCTACCACCCCTGCCCTACGCCAAGGAGGCGCTGGAGCCTGCGATTGATGCCACCACGATGGCGATTCACCACGACCGCCATCACCAGGGTTACGTGAACAACCTGAATGCGGCCGTGGAAGCGGATCCGGCCTTACAGGGGCTGGAGCTGGAGGCGCTGCTGAAGCGACCGTCGCGGCGCTCGGCCACCGTGCGCAACAACAGCGGCGGCCACTGGAACCACAGCTTTTTCTGGGCCTCACTGACGCCGCCGGGTCAGGGCGGAGCACCATCGGCCGATCTGCTGGCAGCGATCGATCGCGATTTCGGCTCCTTCGAGGCGTTCCAGGCCAGCTTCAAGGCGGCGGGAGCAGGGCGCTTCGGATCAGGCTGGGTGTGGCTGATCGTCAATCCGAAGGGAACACTCGAGGTGGTGAGCACCGCCAACCAGGACAACCCGCTGATGGACCTCCCTGGAGGGCGGGGTACGCCGCTGCTCGGCAACGATGTCTGGGAGCACGCCTACTACCTCCAGTACCAGAACCGCCGCGCCGACTACCTCGACGCCTGGTGGTCGGTGGTGAACTGGCCGGTCGTCTCCAACCGCTACGCCGAGCGGTTGGCCTGATGCTCAAGCGGCTCGACCAGGCCTTTTTCGATGCCGTGGCCCGGGAGGCACGCCGGTCCCCGCGACTGCGCAGGAATCTCAACGTGCTGCAGCCCGGCACCTACGTGAGGCCCCACCGCAACCTGCGCTGCGACCCCGCCGCCGCCTTCGAGTGTTTGGTGGTGCTGCAGGGGGCAATCGGCCTGCTGCTGCTCGATGGATCCGGCCAGGTGCGGGGGCAGGAGCGGCTCAATGCCGCCACAGGGCTGCGCGGCATCGAGATCGCCGATGGCCAGTTCCACACCTTGGTGGCACTGCAGCCGGATTCGGTGATGCTGGAGGTCAAACAGAGCCCCTACAGCCCGGCCACCGATAAGGATTCTCTCCCCAGGGTCCCAGCCGAGGGCAGCGCCGAAGCCGACCAGCTGGTCCGCAGTTGGAGCGCACGGTTCGGCTGAGTCAACCGCGGACAACCGCTGCTCCGATCACCCCCTTCTGTTGCCCAGTCCCTGACGCTGTCCCTGCCCCCGCAGACTGTGAGCTCCCGGCAGGTGATTCTGCTGTCGCTGCCCTTGGAACCCCATGCCTAGCGCCGCGATTCAGGGCGTCCAGCCCGGCCTTCGGTTCATCCCACCGGATTACACCCCCTGGTTCCATCGCCTGACACGGCTGGTGTTGCCCTTGGTGCTGCGTTGGCGCGGCGTCCGGGCTGTGGAGGTCCGCGGCGGCGAAACCCTGGCCCGCTTGTTCGCCGATGGCCAGGCCGGCCGAATCCGGCTGCTGATCGCCTTTCGCCATCCCTCCACCACCGACCCCCTGGTGATGGCCCAACTGGTCTGGAAGGAGGTACCCAAGGCGGCCCGGCGTTTGAAGCTGCCCCTGACGCAGCCCGTGCACGGCCAGTTCCTCTACGACCGGGGCATTCCGCTCTGGGCCGGCCAAGCGGCCGGCTGGATGCTCTCGAAACTGGGTGGAATCACGATCAGGCGCGGCAAACTCGATCGCCGGGCCCTGAAAACGGCCCGCGACCTGTGCGCCCATGGCCCCTTCCCGATGGCGATCGCGCCGGAAGGGGGCACCAACAACCATGGGGAACTGCTCGGCCCGCTTGAGCCCGGCCTGGCCCAGATGGCCTTCTGGTGCTGCGAGGATCTCGCCGCCGCGGAGCGCGACGAAAGGGTCGTGATCGTGCCGGTGGCGCTGAAATACCACCTGGTGGATTGCGACTGGAACCGGATCGATCAGCTACTGGGCCGGATGGAGGATCTGCTGGGACTCCCAGCAACCGGAGCTGCAGCAGAACCCGAGCGGCGCTATGGCCGTCTGATTCACCTGGCCGAACAACTGCTTGGCCAGCTGGAAGCTTTTTACGACCAGCCCCCAGGGCAGCCCACCGACGAGCAGCCCCCCGGGCAGACAGAAACGCCCTGCAGCGCCGAACCCGTCTTCCAGGCCAGGCTCGTGCGCCTGCGGGAAAGGGCCCTGGCGCAGGCCGAGGCCCATTTCAAGCTGCGGCCCAAGGGCTCGATTGTGGAGCGCTGCCACCGCATCGAGCAGGCGGGGTGGCAAGCCATCTATCGCGACGACCTGGAGGGCCGTTCCGCCCTGGAGCGCAGCCTGGCCGACTGGAGCGCCCAGGAAGCCGCCATCCAGATGAATCACATGCGGCTGGCGGAGCAGTTTGCCTCGATCAGCGGCTCCTACGTGGCAGAAAAGCCCAGCATCGACCGCTACGGCGAGCTGCTGCTGATCCTCTGGGGGGCGATCGCCTGGATCCGCAGTCCCCAGGAGGAAGATCACCCCTCGCTGGGGCCTCGCCGGGTGACGATCGTGGTGGGCGAGTCGATCGAGGTTCGTGAACAATTCGGGCTTTATCGCTCGGATCGCCGGACCGCAGTCGACCAGCTCACTGCAGTGATCCGCAGCCGACTGGAGGCCGCGATGCTCGGCTGAGCGACCCGCCCGAGGCCAGACTCAGGCCGCCAGCGATGGCAAGGGAACCAGCTCGGCATAGAGCGATTCGAGCGATTCGATGTTGCGCCTGAGGGTGTAGCGCTCCAGGGCGCGGGCGCGGGCGCGGGCCCCGAGTGCGGCCGTCAGGACCGGCTGATCCCGCAGCACCGGCAACAGGGTGCGCAGCTGGGTGGTGACCCCCTGGGTACTGATCACGATGCCGGCGCCGCCCTCAAGCACCTCACCGTCGGCACCGGCATCGGTGGCCACACAGGCGGTTCCGCAGGCCATCGCCTCCAGCAGGGCCAGGGACAGGCCCTCCACCAGCGAGGGCAGCAAAAAGACCTCGGTGAGCTGCAACAGGGCCACCCGCTTGTCGCGGTCGGCTTCATCGCCCCACCACTCCACATCGCGGTCATCAGAGCTCGCCATCAGCGAGGAGCGCAGGGGGCCGTCGCCGACGATCAGCAGCACGCAGCCCTGGGGACGGACCAGCCGCCAGGCCTTCAGCAAGGCCTCCACATTCTTCTCAGTGGCCAACCGGCCCATGTAGAGGAACACCCGACGACCTTGGAAACGCCTTCGCAACTGGGCGAGTTCAGCCGTGATCGCGCCGGTGGGGGCGGGTTGCCAGCGGTCAGTGTCCACCCCGTTGGGGATGACAGCCAGACGCTCCTCACGCACCCCGAGCCGGGCGAGCAGCTCTGCCTGCCGATCGGAGAACACGATCACCCGGTCGAACTTGGCCAGCGTCGGTGCATAGATCTGATAAGTCAGCTGCTGGGTCCCGGCCGACAGGTTGCGCAAGCCCGCATCAAAAGCCGGATGGAAGGTGGCCACCAGTGGGACGCCCAGGTGCTGGCAAAGGTCTGGGAGCCGAAAATCCAGCGGTGAGAGGGTGAGGCTGGCGTGGACGAGGTCAGGCTTGAGCTGTTCGAGCGATTCGCGCAGCTCCCGTTGCGCTCCGGGCGAAGGGATCGTGTAAGCCTGGGATTTGACCAGATAGGGCAAGGCCACATCACCGCTGTCGCCCTCCGATCGGCTGTCAGCACTGGATCGGGCGTGGCCATTGGATCGGGCGTGGCCATTGGATCGGGCCTGGCGGCCTTCGAGTTGCAGGCCATCCCAGCCAAAACCCAGGCCGGCTGACGGATTATCGAAGTGAATGAAGCTGATGCGGTGGCCCAGCTGCTGGAGCCGCTCGGTGGTGGAGAGGCCGTAGGAGACATTGCCGCAGAAAGGGGATTTCTTGCCCAGCCAGGCGATATGAGCCACCTGCCTCGCTCTTCTGGACCTGAACGCTAGCAGCGGCGCCAGGGCTGCTCCAGCAGGGCCGCGACGCCGGCGATCGCCGCCAGGATCCAGAGCACCGGCAGCAGCCCGTAGCGACTCACCACGGTTCCCGCCAGGACCAGCGGCAGGCTGAGAGCGATGTTGATCAGATTATTCTGCAGGCCAAACACCTTGCCGCGCAAGGGCTCTGGCGTGTCCTCCTGGATGGTGGTCTGGGCCGGGATTGCCAGCAGAGAAGCACCAAGTCCAAGCAGAGCACAGAATGCGAGGGTGAGCACCAAGTTGCCTGTGACCTGGCCGAGCAGGACCAGGCTGAAAGAAATCAGGCCCAGTCCGGAGGTGGCCATCAGCCGGCGGCGCAGGCCTTGACCGAGCTGGGCCACGGCCAGGGCGCCCACCGCCATGCCCACGCCGCTCATCGCCAGCAGGGTTCCGAACTGGGTGGGGCCGAGTCCCTTGATGGCTGAAGCCAGGCTGATCGCCAGAACGTAAAGCGCCGCAAGAATGCTGTACAGGAGCACCAGCTGGAGCATGGCGCTGCGCAGGCGTGGCCGCTCGCGCAACACCTCGAACCCTTCGGCAATTTCACTCCAGACGCTGGTCCCGCGTTCCTCCCGCGGCGTTTCCCGAATCGAAATGGTGCTGATCGAAAAAGCAGCCAACCCGTAGCAGAGCGGCAGAAGCACGAACTCGCCTCCGCCGATCCCGATCGCCGCGAAGCCGTTGCGCAACAACCGCAGCACCGGGTCGCCCAGGGCAAAGCCCACGATCGTGGCACCCATGCTGGTGGCCTGATACAGGGAAATCGCAGGCAACAGCAGCGGCCTAGGCACCAGCAGGGGGATGGCAGCCTGCTCGGCCGGGGCGAAGAACTGGGTCAGTACCGATTCGAGCAGCGTCATCCCGATCAGTCCCCAGTACCCCCAGCTCAGGCCGAACAGATAGGGGCCCGGAATCAGGGCCAGAGGAGCCAGCAGCACCAGGCCGCCCCGCAGGGCATTGGAGGCGACCATCACCTGACGCTTTGGCCAGCGGTCAGCCCAGACCCCAGCCACCGTGCCCAGGAGCATGGCGGGCAAGGTATTGGCGACATAGATCCCTGTGGCCAGCAGGGTGATCATCTGGGTGCGGGTCTCGAAGTCGAGCCGCAGGGTGGCGGCGGCCTCGGCCAGAGCTCCATTGTCCTGGGGGGTGTCGGTGACCCAGTACTGGGCGATCAGGAACACCATCAGCACGATGTAGAACCTGTCGGCCAGCTGGGAGAAGATCTGCCCGATCCACAGCCGCCGGAACTCCGGCAGGGCCAGCACCGCCTCAAGCCCTTCCTTCCCTTTCGGTGAGCCCTGATTGGCTTCGTCCCGTTTGGCTGCGGCATCGGCCGGCCCCGGCGGGGGCGTGGGTCTGGAGTATCCGCTCAAGGTGTCAACCGTTACGGGGCAATGATGGCTCAGAGCCCATGGCCAACCGGGTGGATGGCTCGAAACAGCCGCGCAACAGGCTGAAGGCACGGCAGCGGCGGCCCAGGTGTTCACCACCCCACACCTCCACCAATTGCAGAAGCCGCAGCCACACCCCTTCCGGCCCGATCAGGGTTCCGTCCTGGCGTCGGGGCAGCCCGGGCCGCGGCAGGCGCTGCAACAGCGCCAGCTCCGAGGCATTGAGCACCTGCACGGCGCCCGCTTCGGCCCCGATCAGCAGGCCCACGCTGGGCAGCAGGCTGCAGCGCCAGTCCCAGTTCCCCACGGGGGGCTCCAGCGCACGGCCACTGCGGGCGCAGCTCTGCAGCGGCAGCCCGTAGCCGCCGAGGGCGAGCAGGTGGACGCTGCCCTGTACGGCGATCGCCAGGGCCTCGAGGTTGGGCTGGTGCTCCTTGACCACCTGCTCCAGGCGACCCAACTGCATCAACAAGTCGTCGAGGACCCCGGCCACCCCATCCCCACTGGGCACCAGCTGCAGGCAGAGCTCGGCAAGGGCCTGGGCGACCGCCAGGGTTTCCAGCCGTTGGGCCAGCTGGCTGTAGCTGCGCAGCACCTTGAGCTGACGAACCCGTCGCAGGCCGCTGCCCCCACTCACCTGTAGCTGCAGCAGTGACAGCGGCACAGCCGCCGCCAGGCTGCTACGGGGCCTGCGGGCGCCCGGTACCGCCAGCCGGCTCAGGCCTTCGCCATCGCTGAGCAGGGTGAGCAGACGATCGTTCTCACCGAGGGGGCCCGATTTGAGGCACAAGCCCTCAATCCGTCCGTCCGGACTCACGTCGGCCCATCCCCGTTCTGGCGGTTCGTCGATGGAATGCGGGGCGCAGGATCAGTGGAGGGTGGACGACGCAGGGCCTCGATCAGGGCCACGCCCCGGCTGGTGCCCAGCCTGCTGGCTCCCGCTTCGACCAAGGCGAAGGCCTGCTCCAGGCCGGTGATTCCCCCGGAGGCCTTGAT
Source organism: Cyanobacteria bacterium bin.51 (assembly GCA_013203655.1). Classification (GTDB taxonomy): domain Bacteria; phylum Cyanobacteriota; class Cyanobacteriia; order PCC-6307; family Cyanobiaceae; genus Regnicoccus. The sequence continues at coordinate 11,134 of JABMPN010000046.1, read as the reverse complement.
GGCGGCACGGCCACGCGCCAACTCCCGCAGCTCACTGACTTGGCCGGCGGTGGCGGCCGGCCCGAACCCACTGCCGGTCTTAAGAAAGGCGGCCCCGGCGTCGATCGAGGCCTCCACGAGCAACTGCAGGGCTTCGCGCCCCAGTCGCCCCGCTTCGAGAATCACCTTCACCGGCAGACCCAGCTCGACAATCGAGGCGATCTCGTCGTAGATGGCGCCGCCATGGCCATCGGCAAGGGCACCGAAATCCGGCACCAGATCGAGCTCATCGGCACCGGCCTCCGCCGCAGCCTCAGCCTCAGCTCGCTTGATCGCGCTGGGCACGGCGCCGAAAGGGAAGGCCACCACCCCGATCAATTTCACCTTGGTGTCACGCCCGAGCCGCTCCCGGGCGACCGGCAGCCAGCGGGAGGACACACACACACCGGCAAAGCCGAAGTGCCTGGCCTGGTCGCAGCAACGCTCTATCGCCTCCCGACCTTGGTGGGGATCGAGCAGGGCGTGATCGATCAGGGGAGCAAGATCAGGGCGATCGCGGGCCAAACGCTCAGGACTCCTTGGATTGGATCACTCCATAGCCACCATGATTGCGGTGATAGACTACTTGAATTTCACCACTTTTACTATCACGGTAGACATAAAAGTCGTGGTCAATCAGCTCCAGCTGATTGAGAGCTTCCTCCAGGCCCATGCGTGGCATGGAGAAATACTTCCGCCGCACCGCCGGCGGCGGCAGGGCCGGCTCACGGTCACCGATCAGATCACCCGGCTGGATGGCCGCCACAGTGGCCTCAGCATCAAGCCGATCAACCTGCTTCCCGGCAGACTCTTCGCCATGATGGTCGTTGAGGCGTTCCTTGTAGCGCCTGAGCTGGCGACTGAGCTTGCCAGCCACCATGTCGATGCTGGAATACAGGTTTTCGCTGCGTTCCTGGGCTCGAATCACCATGCCGTTGGCAAAGACCGTGACCTCGGCGGTCTGCTGGGCAACCCGCGGGTTGCGCGCGACGGAGAGATGGACATCGGCCTCTTGGACAAGACCCTCGAAATGGTTGATCGCTCGACTTAACTTGGCCTGCGTGTAATCGCGGATGGCTGGAGTGACCTCAAGATTGCGTCCGTGGATCAAGAGCTTCATCGAACACCTCTGCATCAAGAACAGTGGGAACAGTAATCAGCCCAGCCCAAGCGGCCGGAGCAACGTTCACTGCATCAAATTCCACTGCATCGAACCACCCTTGGAGCGATCCGATTGGTTTGATTCTAAGCAGGCGAGTGCATGAATTCCCGACTTGACGCAATCCTTTTCGATCCCACTTCGATTGTTCCCTTCGAGCTGGCCTGGGGCTGGCAGCGGGTGCTGCAGGCGCGTCTGCTGGCCAATCCCAGCGGGCCTGAAGCCTTGCTGTTGGTGCAGCACCCCGATTGCTACACGCTGGGACGGGGCGCCTCTGAGCAGCACCTGCGCTTTGATCCGGCCGCACCGCCGGCTCCCCTGTTCCGGATCGATCGGGGAGGAGAGGTCACCCACCACCTGCCTGGCCAGCTGGTGGCCTATCCAGTGCTGAACCTGAGCCGCCATGGCGCCGACCTCCATCTGTATCTACGCGAACTGGAAGGGGCTGTGCTCGATGTCTTGGCTGTCCTCGGGCTGGCCGGCGAGCGCATTGAGGGCCTGACCGGTGTCTGGTTGGAGGGTCAGAAGGTGGCGGCGTTCGGGGTGGGGGCACGGCGCTGGATCAGCCAGCACGGTCTGGCGCTGAACGTGAACTGCGATCTCAGGGGATTTGGCGCGATCGCACCCTGTGGACTGATCAATCGCCCGGTGGGCCGCCTTTGCGACTGGATCCCCGGTCTGCTCCCCGAGCAGGTGCAACCCCTGCTCCAGCGGGCGCTGGCTAGCCGGTTTGGCTTGACCCTGCGTTCGCCGACCCTGGCTGAGCAGCTCTGGAGGTGATATGGCTAGGGGCCACCGAGCGGAATCCTTCGTGAAAGGCAGAGCCGAGATCCACTGGCAGGGCGATCGCCTCGATCAACAGGCCCTGGCCGAGCGCCATGACTGGAGCGGCCTGAACGGCCTCGAGCAGCTCTGGCCGGCCCTGGCGGAACGCTATGGCGAAGCGCTTGCCCTGGAGGCCCCCCACAGCCATCCGCCCCAGTACCTCAGCTATGCGGCCCTCAACACCGCCATCGGCGAGGCCGCCGCAGCCTTTGCTGCCCTCGGGGTGCGGGCCGGTGATGTGGTGGCCCTGTTCGCCGAAAATTCCCCCCGCTGGCTGGTGGCCGATCAGGGCCTGATGCGGGCAGGCGCCGCCGACGCGGTTCGGGGAAGCACGGCGCCAATCGATGAACTGCGTTACATCCTCGAGAATTCCGGTGCCATCGGCCTGGTGGTGGAATCGGCCGAGCTGCTTCGTCATCTCGATCTGGGCAGCCAGCAACGGGCAGCGCTGCGCTTCGTGCTGGTGATTGAGGACAGCCCGGCTGTGGCCCCGACCAGCCCCGGCACAGACGCCCCCGTGTTGCCCGTGCTCCCCTGCCTGAGCTGGGACGCCTTTGCCCAGCGAGGTGCGGCGGCGTCCCTGCCGGCCTTACCCGCCGGTGGCCCCCAGCGCATGGCCACCTTGCTGTACACCTCGGGCACCACCGGGCGCCCCAAGGGGGTGCCGCTCAGCCACGCCAACCTGCTGCATCAGCTTGGCAGCCTCGGGGTGGCGGTGTCTCCCCAGCCGGGGGATCGGGCACTCAGCGTGCTGCCGATCTGGCATGCGTACGAACGCATGGCTGAATATTTCTTGCTCTCCTGCGGCTGCCAGCAGGCCTACACCACGCTCAAGCACCTGCGCAACGATCTCCAGCGGGTCAAACCGCAGTACATGATCAGCGTGCCTCGCCTCTGGGAAGCGCTGCTGGCCGGATTCGAGGACGCCCTGGCGGCCATGCCGTCCCCCCGGCGCCGGTTGATCGGCACGGCCCTGGGCATCAGCCGGTTCCATGCTCTGCAGCGCCGGCGGGCCCTCAATCTCACCCTCACGAACGAACCCCCGGGGCGGCGGCTGCTGGCGGCCAGCCTGGCGTTGGCAAGCCTGCCGCTGCATGGCGTGGCCTCCCGGCTGTTCTGGCCCAAGGTGCGCCAGCAGCTGGTGGGGGGGGTGATGAGCACGGCAATCAGCGGTGGCGGTGCCCTGGCCCTGCATGTGGATGGCTTCTTCGAAGCGATCGGCATCGAGCTCCTGGTGGGTTACGGCCTCACCGAAACCAGCCCGGTGCTGGCCTGCCGGCGTCGCTGGCACAACCGCCGCGGCAGCGCCGGACAACCGCTGCCCGGTACGGCCCTGAAGATCGTCGATGCCGAGAGCGGCGCTCCCCTGGCCTGGGGTGAGCGAGGACGGGTGCTGGGCCGGGGCCCCCAGGTGATGGGCGGCTATTTCCGTAATCCCGAGGCCACGTCCGCCGTGCTCGATGGCGAGGGCTGGTTTGACACCGGTGACCTCGGTCACCTGATGCCCGACGGCACCCTGGTGCTCACCGGCCGGGCCAAGGACACGATCGTGCTCAGCAGTGGCGAAAATATCGAACCCGGCCCCCTCGAAGACGCCTTGGTGGCCCACCCGCTGGTGGAGCAGCTGATGCTGGTCGGCCAGGACCGCCGCCAGTTGGCGGCGCTGATGGTGGCCCGAGCTGAACGGCCAAGCCCCGAGGTTCTGCGCGGACTCAAAGGAGAGTTCAACCGGCTGCTGGCGGCTCGCCCCGGCTCCCGTTCCGATGAACGGATCTGTGGGGTCGCCCTGGTGGAGCCGTTCACGATCGAAAACGGGCTGCTCACCCAGACCCTCAAACAGCGCCGCGACCGGATCGCCAGCCGCGATGCCGATGCCATCGAGTCGCTCTACCGCAGTTGACCCATTGACCGCTGGCCTGAGAGCCTGGGAGACGCTTCCCCCTTCCCATGACTGACGGCCATCCCTTAACGATCAAACGCACGATCACCGTGCGTGCCGTGGTGACACCTCGCTGGAAGGAGGATGCCGAGCGGGAACTCAGTGCCGCGGTCAGCAACAGCGACCAACAGCTCGCCCAGCTGGAACAGGAAGGGCAGCAACTGGTCAGCGAGATTCGTCGGCAGAGCCTCAACCCACTCGACCCGCGTGTCCAGGAGCAGGTGGGCTCCGTGCAACAACAGGTGGCGAGCAAGCGTGGTGAGCTCGAAGAGCAGAAGCGCACCCTGCTCGAACAGCAACGCCAGGTGCGGGAGCTGGTGTTTGAGCAGATCGTCGACCAGGGCCAGATCGAAGGTACCTGCAAGATCAGGGTGGGCGACAACCTGGTCCAGAAGCTGCAGGTGGCGGTGCTGGTGCGTGACGGTGTGATCGAAGCCATCGAGGGAGGCGAGACCACAGCCCCTGAGACCACGACGTCTGAGTCGATCTCTCTCTGAGGGCGTCGCCCTGAGATCTCCGCCCCCGGAGAGCACCTCTTTCAGGGCCTCCTCCTTCAGGGCCACGCCCAAAGCGGCGCCGAAGCCCCACCCCTAACGGCCCCTTCACCGGTAAAATTCGTGGCCGGCAGCTTCTGGGATCAAGACTTTGGCGACCCACGACATTTTCATGCCAGCCCTGAGCTCGACCATGACGGAGGGCAAGATCGTCGAGTGGTTGAAAAAGCCCGGCGATCCAGTCGCCCGCGGTGAATCCGTGCTGGTGGTCGAATCGGACAAGGCGGACATGGATGTGGAGGCCTTCCAGGAGGGTTTCCTTGCCGCTGTGTTGATGCCAGCCGGGGAATCGGCTCCTGTGGGCGAAACGATCGGCCTGATCGTCGAAACGGAGGCCGAGATCGCCGCCGCCCAGGCCAGTGCTCCCAGTTCGTCTGCCGCTGCCGTTGCGGCGCCCCCGAAGCCCCCTGCAGCGGCAACGCCCCCGGTGAAACCGGCGGCTGAACCCGCTCCTGCGGCAACGACCGTCGAGGCCTCAGTGGCGGCACCACCGGCAGCGGCGCCCGTGGCGGCGATGTCCAACGCCACGACGACTGCCAACGGCCGGTTGGTGGCCACACCGCGGGCCAAGAAGCTGGCCAAACAGCTCGGCGTGGCCCTGGAAACCTTGCGCGGCAGCGGCCCCCATGGCCGCATCCAGGCCGAGGACGTGGAGCGGGCCAGCGGCCAGCCGGTGAGCGTGCCCCGGGTATCGGAAGGCAGCAGCGCCTACGCGCCCGCCGGTGCTGCGGTGACCGTCAACGGAGCCGCAGCAGGGGCCTCTCCCAGCGCGACACCTCTGGGCCAGGCCTTTGGCAGCCCAGGCGAGACCGTCGCCTTCAACACCCTGCAGCAGGCGGTCATCCGCAACATGGCGGCCAGCCTCACGGTCCCCTGCTTCCACGTCGGCTACACGATCAGCACCGATCGCTTCGATGCCTTCTACAAGCAGGTAAAAGCCAAGGGGGTGACGATGACGGCCCTGTTGGCCAAGGCCGTGGCCGTTGTTCTGGCCCGCCATCCTCAGGTCAATGCGGCCCACAGCGAGGCTGGCATGGCCTATCCGGCCAGCGTCAATGTGGCCGTGGCTGTGGCCATGGATGACGGTGGCCTGCTTACGCCCGTCTTGGCCAACGCCGACAAGACTGACCTCTATTCCCTCTCGCGCAGCTGGGCCGACCTGGTGGCCCGCTCCCGCACCAAACAGCTCAAGCCAGCCGAATACAGCACCGGCACCTTCACCCTCTCCAATCTCGGCATGTATGGCGTCGATCGCTTCGATGCGATCCTGCCGCCGGGCACAGGCGCCATTCTGGCTGTGGCTGCATCACGGCCCTGCGTGGTCGCTGGCGACGACGGCTCAATCTCGGTGAAGCGCCAGATGCAGGTGAACCTCACCGCCGATCACCGGGTGATCTACGGCACCCACGGCGCGGCCTTCCTCAAGGATCTTGCCGCCTTGATCGAAACCAACCCAGAAAGCCTGGCCCTCTGATGTGAGCACAGCGCCAGACGACGGAGATCTCCACCCCGACCTGCGACTCTCCAGTTACGACTTCGATCTGCCTGAGTCGCGCATTGCCCAGCGACCGATTGAGCCCCGCCACGCCTCCCGGCTCCTGGCGGTCGAGCCCGATGGCTCGGCACGTCACCTGCAGGTCTGGGATCTGCAGGCGGAGCTGGAACCCGGCGATCTGCTGGTGGTCAACGACACCCGCGTTCTCAAAGCCCGGTTGAAAGCCCGCCGGGCCAGTGGCGGCGCTGTGGAACTTCTTTTGCTCGATCCCCTCGGAGATGGCTGCTGGCGGGCCTTGGCTAGACCGGCCAAACGGCTCAGGGCCGGCGAAATCCTGCAACTCGAAGCCGAGGGTCAACCGCCGTTGGCCGTGGAGGTGGTCGGGTTGGACGGGCCCAGCGGCGGCCGGGTGATCCGCTTTGCCAGTGAGCGCGACACGGCGTCGGCGATGGAAGGCCTGTTGCAGCGCTACGGCGAAATCCCGCTGCCGCCCTACATCCACGAACACGATCCCAGTGACGACGAGCGCTACCAGACTCGCTACGCCAGCAGACCAGGAGCGGTGGCCGCCCCCACGGCCGGCCTCCATTTCAGCGATGCCCTGCTGAAGGCCCTCGCCGATCGGGGCGTCGAGCTGACCAGGATCACCCTGCATGTGGGCCTGGGCACCTTCCGCCCAGTCGAAGACGAAGACCTCACGGCCCTGGAGCTGCACAGTGAATGGGTGGAGGTGAGCGATGAAGCGGTGGAGGCCGTGGCCGCCTGCCGGCGGCGGGGCAAGCGGGTGATCGCGATCGGCACCACCAGCGTTCGCAGCCTCGAAGGGGTCGCGGCGCTCCATGACGGGGTGCTGACCCGGTACCAGGGACCCGTGAACCTGGTGATCCAGCCCGGTTTCCGCTTTCAGGTGGTGGAGGGTCTGCTCACGAACTTCCACTTGCCGCGCAGTTCGCTGCTGCTGCTGGTGAGCGCTTTGCTCGGTCGCCAGCGGTTGCTGGATCTCTATGCCGACGCGATCACGGCGGGTTACCGCTTCTTTTCCTACGGCGATGCGATGTGGATCTCCCCGGCCGCCGTACTGCCGGCGGCAAGACCCGCTGCAGCAGCAAGCAGAACCAGTCCAACGGCAGATCAAAACAAAGCCCCCGACTGAGCGGAGGCATCAAAAAAGGGTTCAGGCGATGCTGAAGGAGCAACGCCGAAACGCCGGCGGGATCAGGCGGCGGCCAGATTGGAGGCAACGAAGTCCCAGTTGACCAGCTTGTCGAGGAAAGTGGTCATGTAATCAGGACGCCGATTCTGGTAGTCGAGGTAGTAGGCGTGCTCCCAGACATCCATGGTGAGCAGAGCTTTCTGACCATGGGCCAGGGGGAGGTCGGCGTTAGCGGTCTTTGTGATCTTCAAGGTGCCGCCATCGAGCACCAGCCAGGCCCAGCCGCTGCCGAACTGGGTGGCACCGGCCGCCTTGAACTGGGTGGCAAACGCCTCGAAACTGCCGAAGTCGGCCGTGATCTTGTCGGCGATGGCTCCGGTGGGAACACCGCCACCACCAGCTTTGATTCCTTGCCAGTAGAAGGTGTGATTCCAGACCTGGGCCGCGTTGTTGAAGATGCCTGCCTTGCCGGCGTCACCGGCGACGGCAAGGATCACCTCTTCGAGAGCCTTGCCATCCAGCTCGGTGCCTTCCAGCATCTTGTTGAGGTTGGTGACATAGCCGGCATGATGCTTGCCGTGGTGGAACTCAAGGGTTTGGCGGGAGATATGGGGCTCAAGGGCGTCGAGTTCGTAGGGAAGCGCCGGCAGCTGGAAGGTCATGGGTATCGGAGGGGGGAATTCAGGGAAAGCGGCGGGGGCATGGACGCCTGGTCCTGGTCCTGTGCGCCAGGCTCGCCATCTGCAGGCAGGCCAGACACCGGAAATAAGCCTCAGAGCTGGCCACCCGGCCTACCTGGATCCATTGTAACAATTGATTCAGGTCAACGTCGCCTTACAGCCACCGCAGGCGGTTAGCGGCCGACGCCCAGCAGCTCCACTTCGAAGATCAAGGTGGCATTGGCCGGTATCACGCCCCCAGCCCCACGCTCGCCGTAGGCCAGATCCGGTGGAATCACCAGCTTGCGTTTGCCGCCCACCTTCATGCCATCAACGCCCTCATCCCAGCCCTTGATCACGCGACCGGCACCGAGGGGGAAGGAGAACGGCTGGTTACGCCCGTAGCTGCTGTCGAATTCGGTGCCATCCTCCAGGGTTCCGCGATAGTTCACCGAGACGGTCTGTCCGCTGCTGGCCCCCTCTCCCTCGCCTACCACCAGATCGGTGATCCGCAGTCCGCTTGCTGTGATCCTTTCCTTGGCTGCCACCATCTCGCCACCAAGATTGGCCGCCTGGGCCAGTTCATTGCTGTCACTGGACATTGTTTCAGGTGCAGCGGATTCAGGAGCCATCGTGAAAAGAGTGGGGTTGGGATCGTCGGGGTCGAGTTCAAGGCGGTCAACGGCGCTGGCCACCGCCGCCTGAGCTGCGGGCCTTACGGGGGCTGTCTGGACGGCTGCTGCGGTCACCGCCTGGACAGCGACTTGGTCAGCGCCCAGGGTCGTGCTGGAAGCGTCAACGCTGCTTGGAGCCAGGATCTGGCTGAACAGGGCCACCATCAGACAGGCCACGCAGACAGTCGTGCTGATCAGAATGTCGCGCATGGCGCCAGGTTCACCTCAGGGAGCCTCGATTCTGCCAGTTGCCCTTTGCAGCCAGCGACAGGTCGTTCAACCAACGGGGGTTTCCGACTCCCGTCTGGCCCGCAGCTGCTGCTCCAGGCGGTCGATGCGACCACGCAGCTCATCGATCTCCTTCTGGCGGGCCAAGCCCACGTCCTGGAGGAAATGGTCGATGTTGCGCTCCATCTGACGACCGGCCTGCTTCTCCAGTTCGGGGTTATCACCCCGCAGCGCTCGCATCACATCGTCGACCAAGGTGGTGGCCTGGGCGGGATCAAGCTGGCCGCTACTGACCCAGTCCTGGGTCACACTGCGCAGGCGTTCTGCCACCAGGGAGCTGGTGCCAAGTCCACGGAGCAGAAGCTGTTGCAGCAGGTTGTCCCGGTCCATGGCGGCAGTTGGTTTAGCGGTCCTTAATCATGATCAACGGTTGAGCACCAGGCCATGGGCGATGACAGGCAACCTGGCTGGGTGGTCTCCACACCTGTCGCGGCCCTGGCCGGGACCCTCGCCGGGCTGAGCCTGGCTCCGTTGGGCTGGCCACCCCTGCTCTGGCTGGCGTTGGTGCCGCTCTGGGGGCAGTCGCTGCGCAATTCCGGAGCGCGTGGCAGGAAAGGACTCGGACCCGGCGTCTTGGCAGCGGGCCTGTGGGGGGGCGCTGCCGTGCTGGCGAGCCATCGCTGGCTGTTGTGGCTGCACCCGCTCGATTGGGTGGGAATCCCTTTACCGCTCAGCTTGCCTGTGTGCCTGGCGCTCTGGCTGGGCTGCGGTCTGGCGGCAACCATCCTGGTGGCGCTCTGGTCCGTGCTGGTGCGTTGGCTGGGACCACGGCGATGGAGCACGGCCGTGCTGGCTGCGGCAGCCTGGGGGCTGGCAGAAGTCTGGTTATCACGCAGCCCCCTGTTCTGGATCGGCCTGGGCACCTCCCCCCTGCCGGGAGATCGGGCCCTGGCCGGCCTGGGGGCCCTCGGTGGGGCCGCTCTGGTGGCTGCGGCCCAGCTGTTGATCGCCTGGCTGCTCTGGCGGGCCATCGAGGCGACGGCAGCGGCGAGAGTGGGGCGACGGCGAAGCGGCAGTCGAAGCTGGTGGCTTGGCTTTGCCGCCCTGGTCACGGCGTTGCATCTGCTTGGCTGGAGCCAGCTGCCCCCCGCTCGGGCCGAGCGGGGGGCTTCAGTCGAGGTTCTCGTGCTGCAGCCGGCGGTGCCGACCCGGGAGAAGTTCGAATCGGGCCAACAACGACGCCTGCTTGAGCAGCTGGCCGCTGCCCGTCGTCAGGCTGCCCAGGAGGGTCTCGGGCCCTTGCTGCTACCGGAAGGGTCACTGGTGCTGGGCCAGAACCTGCCCAGCCAGCAGCCGGTTGAGGTGCTCAGCGGCGGTTTTCGCCAGGAGGGGGAGGAACTGCGCAGCAGCGTGCTGCGGTTCGGTCCCGATCAGCTGGTGGCCAGCAGCTGGATCGACAAGCACCGACTGGTTCCGCTCGGCGAGTGGGTGCCGCTCGCGCGGCTCTGGCGCTGGAGCGGCCTATCGGCCGTCGGTGGAGTGGAGCCAGGCGCACGCTCGCGCCTGTTGCAGAGGCCCGAGGGAGCGATTGGGGTGGCGATCTGCTACGAGCTCTCCGATGGTCAGGCGCTGGCGACAGCGAGCCGGGACGGTGCCGGCTGGCTGTTGGCCTCCGCCAATCTTGATCCCTATCCGCACCTGCTCCAGGCTCAGTTCTCGGCGCTGGCTCAGATGCGGGCGATCGAAACAGGCCGCTGGCTGGTGAGCTCCGCCAACACCGGTCCCAGCCAGGTGATCGACAGTCAGGGGAAGGTGCGGCGCCGGATGCCTGCAGGACAGGCGGCAACGGTCCGTTTCAAGCTCGAAGTGCTCAGCGGCCTCACTCCCTATGCCCGTTGGCTGGAAGCTCCCCTGCTGGCGCTGGTGATCGTGGCGGCCGGGGCCGCCTTGCTGCTGCCTGCCGATCGACCCTGAGCGTCAGTCAGGCCATCTGCAGCCATAAAAAAACCCCACCAAAGCAGGGTTTGAACGGGTTACCCGCGGAAAACAGAATCAGATTTCAGGCGAATCGTCTAGCGAAGACAAGCCTGAATTCAGGACTCGGTTTCAGTTGCACTGCGGAGAGTCTTGGACGAATCAGTAACGGCTGCGGCCACCGCCGCCACCGCCGTAGCCGCCACCACCACCGCCGCCGTAGCCGCCACCACCGCCACGGCTGCCGCCACCGCCGCCGCCGCCACGGGGCTCAGCCTTGTTGACCCGGATCATCCTGTTCATCCATTCGACGTTCTGGAGATCGTCGATGGCCTTCTGTTCTTCGGCATCATTGGCCAGCTCAACGAAGGCGAAACCGCGCTTACGGCCGGTTTCCCGGTCGAGGGGCAGGCTGCACTGACGAACCTCTCCGTACTGACTGAAAAGGTCACGGAG
>JABMPN010000045.1 GCA_013203655.1 Cyanobacteria bacterium bin.51 | reverse complement strand
TTGTTGGTGTCGACGATCCACACCGCGGAAGGGACCTTGGACATGTCGCGGATGCCGCCCAGGGTGCGGTCGAGCTTGGTCATCTCCCGGGTCAGCATGAGGATCTCCTTCTTGGTTCGACCCTCGAAGCCCCCCGTCTGCTCCATGGACTCGAGCTCCTTGAGGCGCTGCAGGCGCTTGTGCACCGTGGAGAAGTTGGTGAGCATGCCGCCCAGCCAGCGCTGGTTCACATAGGAGGCACCGCAGCGGGCCGCTTCCAAGGCGATCACCTCGGAGGCCTGCTTCTTGGTGCCGACGAACAGGAAACGCTTGCCAGCGCGGGAGGCACTGCGGGTCCATTTGTAGGCGTTGTTCATGCAGATGGCGGTCTGCACGAGATCGATGATGTGAACTCCGTTGCGCGCGCAATAGATGTAGCGCGACATCTTTGGGTTCCAACGACGGGTTTGGTGCCCAAAGTGGGCACCCGCCTCCATCATTTCGGAGAGGGTTACGACAGCCATGGTTAGGGGTGAGGTTTCGGGTTCGCCTCCACCTGCCAGGGATCAGAGCGGAGCAGCCCCAGCTCCAGCCCCAGTGGGAGCGGAAGTGGGAGCGGCCGGATTCGCCTGAGCACCCGAAACGGACAGGTGTGCGGTGTTTTTAGGGACTCCCCAAGCTACCAAAGCGCTTGCTGGCCTGATTTTCAGCCGAGCCCAGCGGCGCGGGCTTCGCGGAAGAGGGCGCGCACACCGATCCGGTTGAGCGGCAGGCGCAGCAGCTCCATCGCCAGGGCGGAATGGCCGCGGCGCAGCAGCCAGGCCAGCAAGGGTCTGAGGCTGCGCTCGTTGAGCAGGCCACCGGCGGTGAGCAGCTCCCAGAGCAGCCGGTGCAGCCAGGTGAACTGGATGATGAAACGCACCCGACGGGTGGGGTGTTTCCGGTAAAAAACCAGACCCATCCGGGCCCGCTCCTGCTCCAGGCGCACCAGATCGGGAACCTGCTCCAGGCTCAGGGCCGGATGCCAGTGATAGCCAGGGGCCTCCGGGCAACGCACCAGCACCACCCCCATCCGCCGCAGCCGTTCGCCCAGTTCCAGGTCTTCCCAGCCATAGAGGCGGAAGCCCGTGTCAAACAGGCCGGAGCGCTCCAGCAGGTCACGATCGATGGCCACATTGCCGGTGGCGAAATAGGCCCAGGAGTGGTCGCTGAGCTTGTGGGGCTCACTGGTGGGATCGGCGAAGTTGCTGGTGTTGATCACCGCGCCGTAGGTAAAGCAAAGCTTGTTGCCGCTCTCGCGCCAGTGGCGCTCCAGGGCGGAGGCATGGGCGGCCAGGAAGCCGCCGGTCACCACCAGATCGCTGTCGATGAAGACGATCACGTCACCGCGAGCTTCATCCACTCCGCGATTGCGCCCGGCGGCGGCACCGCCGTGGTCCTGTTCGATCAGGCGCACATGGGGAAAGCTGGCCGCCTCCTGGCGCAGCCATTCGGCGGTGCCATCGGTGGAGCCGTCGTCCACGACGACGACCTCATAACGGTCAATCGCAGCAGCCGGCTCCTGGTTCTCCAGCGCGCGCAGACACTTCTCGAGGATCGACCGCCGGTTGTAAGTGGGGATGACGACGCTTGGAAACATGCGTCTGCGGATCAGTCGGCGGCGCCGCCGTTGTTGGCGGTGCCGGTGACGCCGTTGCCGGCACCTTCACCGCGGCCGTCGTTGCGCAGCTTGCGCTTCTTGAATTTGCGGGCGTAGGAGCGGTTGCGCTCCTGCTTTTCCTTCTTCAGGTTCCTGCGTTTCGCCATGGAGTGCTTCGGTCCCGTTGGTGTGATCCACCAGTCTACCAAGCCCGATCGAGGGGCTTCACAGGGCCGGCTCGGGCTCGGGCACCGGCGCGGCGATCAGGCGGCCGTCCTCCATCTGCACCAGCCGGTCAGCCACATCCAGGATGCGGGGGTCATGGGTCACCATCAGCACGGCACAGTGCTGCTCCCGAGCCAGGCGCTTGAGCAGATCCACCACCTCGCGGCCGCTCTGTTTGTCGAGGGCAGCGGTGGGCTCATCGGCCAGCAGCAGACGGGGGTGGGCCGCCAGGGCGCGGGCGATCGCCACCCGTTGCTTCTGACCGCCCGAGAGTCCATGGGGCAGCTTGTCGAGATGGTCGCCCAGGCCCACAGCCCGCAACCATTCCCGTGCCTGATCGCGCCGGGCCCGGTAGCCCAGGTTCGGCAGCAGGTCGGAACCCATCTGCACGTTCTGCTCGGCGCTGAGGCAGCGCAGCAGGTTGTGCCCCTGAAAAATCATGCCGATGCGCTGCCGCAGTTGCTGCCGCTGCCGTCTGTTGGAGCCGTTCAGGTCCTGGCCCAGCACCCGCACATGGCCCTGCTGAACCTGGCGCAGGGCCCCCACCAGGGTGAGCAGGGTGGTCTTGCCGCAGCCCGAGGGTCCGGTGAGCAGCACCACCTCGCCGGGCTGGATCGTCAGATTCACCTGCTGCAGCACCTGACGGCGCATCTCACCGCTGCCATACCAATGGCAGAGTCCCTCCACCTCCACCATCGGCGGCGCGGAACTCCCTGGGGCGGGACGGGCTGAAGGGTGTGACGGGGCGGTAGTCATGGCGGCACGGCCGAGCTGGCGTTGGCTTTCAGAAGACTCAGAAGATCTCGGCGGGGTCGGCATCCCCCAGGCGGCGCATGGCCATGCCAGCTGAGCCCATGCACATCACCAGGATCAGGCTGAACACCAGCACGGCCCTGGGGGTGTCCATGTAGACCGGCAGCCGGGTGGCGGATCGCACCAGGGAATAGAGGCCCTGCCCGGCGGCATAGGCCGGCAGGTAGCCGAGCAGGGCGAGTAGCAGACCCTCCCGCGCCACCACCCCCAACAGCGTGGGCAGGCGGTAGCCCATCGCCATCAAGGTGGCGTACTCCGGCAGATGATCACTCACATCGCTGTAGAGGATCTGATAAACAATCACGCAGCCGACGATGAAGCCCATGGCGGCACCGAGGGTGAAGATGAAGCCGATGGCCGTGCTGCTGCGCCAGTAGTCCTTCTCGAAATCCATGAATCCCTGTTTCGTGAACACGTTCACGTCTTTGGGCAGAGAGTTCTTGAGGCGCTCGATCACCACGGCCGGATCCGACCCTGGCCGCAGGCGGATCAGACCCACTTCAATGCTGCCGGGGGGGGTGTTGGGCAGCAGATGCTGGTAGGTCTCGCTGCTGGTGAGGATGTTGCCGTCGGCCCCGAAGGACACCCCGAGCCCCACCAGGCCGCCAACACGCACCCGCTTGCCGCCGATCTCGCTCTCCACGGTGCGGCCCTCCCGGAACCACTCCGCCACCGGTCCGAATTCAGGACGCGAGAGCTCATCGAAGAGCACCCGACCCCGCTGGTTGAGCACCTTGGCCTTGGCCGCCAGGCCAGGATCGGTGAACAGGGGATCCCCCGGCTCGAAGCCCAGGGCCAGGATCGAGCGGGTGCTGAGGTCCTTGGGATTGCGCCAGATCACCAGATTCCAGTGCACCGGCGTGATGCCGGCCACATCGGGATCGGCCAGGGTCTGGACCAGGCGGCGGCGGGGAAAGCCGGCCATGCTCACCGAACTGCTGGAGCGCGGGCTGATCAGCACCAGATCGGCGTCGAACAGCTTGTGCACCGTGACGCTGGCGTCAAACAGCCCGTCGCGGAAGCCGAACTGCATGAACATCAGGATCCCGGCGAAGCTGATGCCCGCCAGGGCCACCGCCAGCCGTGCCGGCTGGCGGGTGAGCAGCAGCCAGGCCAGGGGAATCTTTCGCCGGCTCCAGATTGCCGCCAGCCCCGGCACACCGCTCATGTCTCGAAGCGGATCACGGTCTTGAGGCCGGCGCGGGTTCTGACCCGGGCGATGTCAGCCGGCTCCAGGGCGAGGCGCACCTCAACAATGCGGGCATCGGCATCGCCGGTGGGATCTGTGGAGAGCACCTCCCGTTGGCGCACCTGGGGGCTGATGCGGATCACCCGCCCGCTGAGGCTGCCGCTGAATCCTCCGTTCTCGCTGGTGATGCTGGCCCGCTGGCCCAGTTGCACTCGGTTGATGTCGCTCTCGTACACCTCGGCGATCACCTCCATCTGGTCACTGGCCCCCAGCTCGAGAATGCCGTCATCGCTGGGGCGCTCGCCCACCCGCGACTGCAGCTTCAGCACGGTGCCACTGAAAGGAGCCCGCAACTCCGTGTTCACCAGATCGGCCTCCGTCTTGACCAGTTCGTCCTGGGTTTCGCGCAGATTGCCTTTGAGCTCAACCAAGGTGAGTTCGCGGCTTTCCAGATCGGCGGCAGAGGTGGCACCAGCCTTGGCCAGCTGGCGGTAGCGGGAGATCTCCCGCCCAAGCAGGGTCACCTGGTCGTTGAGGTTGGCGATGCGGCTCTGGAGCAGCCGCCGTTGGGCCTGAAGGGCAGGGCCGGTGTCGAAGGTGGCCAGCAACTGACCCGCCTGCACCCGCTGACCCTCCTCCACCAGCAGCTCTGTGATCCGGGGACTGCCGCCGATGCCGGTGATCGGTGCGGCCAGTTTGCGAATGTCACCTGCCGGCTCAAGGCGCCCCAAGGCTGAGACCGCCTCAAGCCTGAGGGGCTGGGCGGCGCTCTGGGGCGTGGTTGCGAGTTTGGCGTTCTGCTGGCTGCGGCTGATCAGGGTGACGGAGCCAGCCACCAGCACCAGGGCGGCGGCGCCGATCAGCAGCGGACGCAGGGGCAGACGACTCATCCCGGCGGCAGTGGATCGTCGAACAGGAGCTTCTCGATGTACCGATCCGCCCAGCTCGGATTGAACGCCTTCTCCAGCACGCGGCGGGTTTTGTCGTTCCGTTTCTGCTGCTGGCAATACGAGAGCTGAGCTTGATACCTTGAAACCGTAGCGGGGTCATCATTAGCCTGCTCCGGCGTGGTGGCGACTGCCTTTGCCATCTCCGCCAGCAGCGCCGCTACCTCCTCCAGGAACCAGCCTTCCTCCTCTTCGGTAACCGGCCGCACGAAGCGCACGAAAGGGGAAAAGATCGTGCCCCAGGCCGGCAGGTCCCGCGGCTGACTGAACGGGTGAACCTGCAGCGCCTCCAGGCCAGCTGCGATCCCGGCCGGCAGGATGGCGCCGGTTGGCGAAAGATCGGCGATGGCGGCGGAGACACCGGCCGGGCCCGCCACGATGTCGGCACCAAACACCGGTAGATCGAAGCGGGGGTCCGGGAAGAACACACAGTGAAGGATCTGCAGACCGGCACCGAGCCGGGCTGTTTCGAGGTGAAGTTTGCGCAGGCCCCGGCACTGCCTGAGCTCGTTGCGGATGAACAGCTTCTCGCCATCAAGGCTGCCGCTGATCGCCTCGAGGTCTGGAGCGATCGGCAGGGGGGCCAACCCCGGCAGGCTGCTCCAGCTCTCGCGGATCTGGTCAGCCATTGCGTCCACCAAGGGGTGGAGGCTTCCGGCGTGGGGAGCGGTTCTGGTCACGAACGCTGCTTCAGCCAGCAGAATGCAGATCCTCCCATGCCTGCAGGGTCTGCCTGCACAGTTCCCCACTTGCCGCTTCCTGCCGAATCGCCCGAGATCTTCCCGGCGCCCCACAGCTTCAACCTTGCCAACGGGGTGCGTGTGGTGAGCGTCGACCAGGAGCAGGCGCCGGTGGTCTGCCTGGATTTCTGGTGTGCGGCAGGAAGCCGCACCGAAACCGCCCAGGAGTCGGGGATCGCCCACTTCCTTGAACACATGGTGTTCAAGGGAAGTGGGCAGCTGGCCGCCGGTGAATTCGATCGGCGCATCGAGGCCCTCGGTGGCAGCAGCAATGCCGCCACCAGCTTCGACGATGTGCACTATCACGTGCTGATTCCACCGGAAGCTGCCCCCGAAGCCCTCGACCTGCTGCTGGATCTGGTCCTCGACCCCCGCCTTGATGCCGACGACTTCGGCATGGAGAAGCAGGTGGTGCTGGAGGAATTGGCCCAAAGCGAAGACCAGCCTGAGGAGGTGGCGTTTCAGCGGCTGCTGGCCCTGGCCTGTCCCGGCCATCCCTATGGCCGCCCGATCCTCGGCGACCGCCAGGCCCTGCTCGACCATGACCCGCTACGGATGTCTCTGTTCCATCAGCGGCGCTATCGGGCCGAGAACTGCAGCCTGGCGATGGCCGGGGCGGTCGGGGCGCTGGAGCTGGAGCGCCATGTGGCTGCCAGTGCCTTGGTCGCCCTGCCCGCCGCCAACGATCTGATCGAGGATCCGGGCGAGGATCAGGCCCCCGGCGGCGAACCCTTTCCAAGCCTGCGCCTGCAGAGCGGCCGCCACGAGCTGCTTCTGCCGCGGCTTGAGGCCGCCCGCCTGTTGATGGTCTGGGAGTTTCCGGCCGCAGCCGATCTCGATGCCGTTGCCGGCGCCGACCTGCTGACGACCCTGCTGGCTGAGGGCAAGCGCAGTCGGCTGGTGCAACGGCTACGGGAGGATCTCAGGATCGTCGAGAGCATCGACCTGGATCTCAATGTGCTTGAGGCAGGCAGCCTTGCCATGCTCGAAGCCGTGTTTGACGGGGAGCAGGCCGACCAGGTCGAAGCCGAGATCGCCAAGATGCTGCGTGAGCTCGCCGATCAACCCCCCACCGAGCAGGAACTGGAGCGCGCCCGGCGCCTGGTTTCCAACGGTTATCGCTTCGGCCTGGAATCAGCCTCCTCAGTGGCTGGCCTGACCGGCCACCAGGGCCTCTGGGGGCGGCTGACTCCGCTGAGCCATCCACTTGAGCTGCTCGCCGGCTGGAGCGTGGAGCGACTGAAGGAGCAGATGCTGCCGCGACTGGATCCCGAGCTGGCCTGCCGTCTGCTTGTGTTGCCGGCATGAGCCATGCCCCCACCCCCCGCTTGCCGGAGCCGGAGAGCTTCACGCTGAAAGGCGGCTGCCCGGTCTGGGTGATTCAAAGGCCCGGCCCGGCGATCGTGTCCGTCAAGCTCTTGATCCGGGGCGGCAGCTCCAGGGACCCCGTTGGACAACGCGGGCGCGCCCAGTTGCTCGCCGGTCTGCTCAGCAGGGGCTGCGGTGACCTCAGCGGTGAGGCCCTGGCTGATCTGGTTGAAGGTCTGGGCGATGAGCTGAGCTGCGAGGCGTCTGAAGACGGCCTGCTGATCAGCCTCAAATGCGCCAGTGCCGACAGCCCGTCCCTGCTACCCCTGCTGCAGACGATGGTGCGCAACCCCTGGCTGGCCAACGACCAGATCAGCCTGGAGCGCCAGCTCAACCTCCAGGCCCTGAATCGTCAGCGGGAAGACCCCTTCCAGCAGGCCCATGACCTGCTGCGTCACCAGCTCTATGGCGACGGTCCCTACGGCCATGATCCCCTGGGGGTGGACCGGGAGTTGGCCGCCCTGGGGCGGCCCCAGTTGCTTGAAGCCGCCGACCAACTCGGCCGTGAGGGAGCGGTGCTGGTGATCGCCGGTCAGCCGCCGCCCCAGCTCCGGGCCCTACTCGAGCCGGGCGGGGCAGGCTGGCCCACCACTGCTCCGGCGATGGCCCCGGGACCGGCCGGGCACAGCGTCGCCTCCCTGGCCTGTGAGGCCCAGGACACCGAACAGTTGGTGCTGATGCTGGGAGCTGTCACGGTTCCGCTCGGCGACCCCCGCTCACTCGCCCTGCGCTTGCTCCAGTGCCATCTGGGCATCGGCATGTCGAGTCGCCTGTTCGTGTCCCTGCGCGAAGAGCAGGGCCTGGCCTACGACGTCGGCGTTCACCTGCCGGCGCGGCGCGGCGCGGCCCCCTTTGTGTTCCATCTCTCCAGCTCTGCGGAGCGAGCCACTGAAGCCACCAGCCAGTTGCTGCAGGAGTGGCAACGGCTGCTGGATCAACCGCTGAGCGACACGGAATGGCAGCTGGCTCTCGCCAAATACCGGGGTCTGGTCGCCGCAGGTCGTCAGACCTGTGGTCAGATTGCCGATCGCCAAGTTCTGGTGCTGGGTCACGGTCTGGAGTGGACCTACCCGGATGAGGCCAGTCGCCGCGCCGAAAGGCTGACCCCCGACGATCTCTGGACCTGCGCCCGCAACCTGCTGGCTAGGCCCAGTCTCAGTCTCTGTGGCCCAGCCGCGGCCCTCTCAGCCGCCGAGAGGGTCTGGTCCGCTCATCCGCTGAGCTCTTCGGTCTCGGCGATGCTGAGCTGATCGGCCCGCAGCAGGAAGGAGCCACGGCGGAAGCGAACGGCCAGCTCGTTGCCCGGCTTGAGGGCCATCACCTGGCCGATCTCACCGACATCCACCAGGTCGGGAGGCCGCAGCATCGGCCTGGAATCGGCGGTTTTGAGGTACTCGGGAGGCCGCTTCAAACGCACCCTGGCGCCGATGCTCAAGGGGGTGGGGTGCTCAAGATCCGCTGAAGCCATCATTGAAAACGCTCCGTGACTCTCCACTACAGCAGGATGGAGCGAGCCATTGTCTCTTCGTGTGCGGGCCTTAGCCAACTGGAGCGGCGCCGTCGTCGGGTTGCTGCTGATGATCAGTGGAGGTCTGATTCAGACTTTCATTCCGCTGCCGGCCTCAGGCGGTGGCATCCTGCTTCAGGAACTGCCCGTCACCGCCCAGGTGCCGGCCCTGCTGCTCACTGCCCTGGTCTGCGGTCCACGGCCCGCCCTGCTGGCGGCGGTATCCTACCTCAGCCTGGGGCTGCTGTTGATGCCGGTCTTTCAAAGCGGTGGCGGCCTGGCCTATCTGTTTGATCCAGGTTTCGGCTATCTGGCTGGCTTCGTTCCAGCGGGCTGGCTGACCGGCCGCCTGGCCCGCCAGGAGGGGATGGGCGATCTGTTGCGGCTGCTGGGGGCGGCCCTGCTGGGCCTGTTGGTGATTCAGCTCTGTGGCATCGCCAACCTGCTGATCGGCGGGCTGGCCGGCCGCTGGGGTGACAGCCTGGGCGATCTGCTGATCGGCTACAGCCTCGGGCCACTCCTGCCCCAGGCACTGCTCTGCTGTGCCGTGGCCGTGCTGGCGGTGCCCTTGCGCAAACTCCTTCTGGTCGAATCATGAAGCCAGCCAACCCTTGATGACAGCCATTCCCTGATGACAGCAGTTCCCTGATGACAGCCATCGCCAACCGAGGCCGACGCATCGCCTGGCTGGCGGCCGTGGTCGTCGTGCTGCTCGATCAGCTCAGCAAGCTCTGGGCCGTGGACACGCTCAGCGAGGGGGTCCCCAGGGCCTTCATCCCCGGGGTGATGCGGCTGCGGCTGTTGTTCAACACCGGCGCCGCCTTTAGCCTGTTCAGCCAGGCCACCGCCTTGCTGGGGCTGGTGAGTTTTGGGGTGGCGGTGGGTCTGGTGATCTGGATCCAACGCCAGAGTGCCCTGCGGCGCTGGCAGGCGCTGGGGGTGGGCTGCCTGCTGGGCGGCGCCCTGGGCAATGGTCTCGATCGCTGGCGACTGGGCGGGGTGGTGGATTTTCTCGATCTGGTGCCGATCCGGTTCCCGGTGTTCAACCTGGCCGATGTGGCCATCAACCTGGCGGTCGTCTTCCTGCTCCTCGATTTCTGGGAGGGACAGCGCCGTGCTGGGCGTTGAGAGGCTGAACAAGGGCCTGCCAGCGGCGGCCCCGCCGAGCGAGGCCTTGCTCGACGTGTTTCTGCCGGGCCAGGCCAGCCGGCGGATCAGCCTTCATGGCGGCCTCTATCGCATCGGCCGCGACAGCCAGCTGGAGATCCGCATCGATCACCCGGCGGTGAGCAAGCGCCACGCCCTGCTCGAGCAGGTCGGCCAGGACTGGCTGATCCGTGACGACAGCTCCACCAATGGTCTGTACTGGCAGGGTCGGCCCGTCCGGCAACTGCTGCTGCGCGACGGCGATGCGCTGCGTTTCGGCCCCCCCTCCGAACCGGGCCTGCCGGAACTGGTTTTCCAGAGCCGATCAAGCCCGCGCCTGCTGCGCCTGGCGGCGAGCGCCAGCCTGGCGGCGGCGGCCGTCGCCATCACCGGAGTCGGCCTGCTGGGGCTTTCTCTGCTGCAGGTGCCGGTGCGCGGCAGCCTGGCGCCAGTGCGCGGCCCGCTGGCCCTCTACGACCGGCAGAACCGCCCGCTCAGTTCCCCGGAATCCGGCGAACACCGCGAAAACAAGGCCCTGAGCGGCTACCCGAGCGTGCTGGTGGAGGCGTTGCTGGCCAGTGAGGACAGTCGCTTCTGGTGGCATCCCGGCGTCGACCCGATCGGGACCAGCCGGGCCCTGGTCACCAACGTGCTGGGCGGCAGGGTGCTGGAAGGGGGAAGCACCCTCACCCAGCAGCTGGCCCGCAGCCTCTACCCCGACCAGGTGGGCCAGGGGGAAACCCTGGGGCGCAAGTGGCGCGAATTGCTGGTGGCCCTGCAGCTCGAAGCCCGTTTCAGCAAGCGCGACCTGCTGCTGAGCTATCTCAACCGGGTGTATCTGGGGGTGGGCTGGGGCTTTGAAGACGCCTCCCGCCACTACTTCGCCAAAGCTGCCAGCGGGCTCGAACTTGAGGAGGCCGCCCTGCTGGTGGGTCTGCTGCCCTCGCCCAATGGCTACGACCCCTGTTTCGATCCCCAGGCGGCCCTGGAGGCACGCAATGGGGTGTTGGCCAAGATGGCTGAAACCGGACGCATCCCGGCGGATCGGGCCCGCCGCGCCAGGCGCAGCCCCTTGCGCCTCTCCCCCAAAGCCTGCGCCGCCAGGGCATCCCTGCGGGGGGCTCCCTTCTATTCAGACCAG
>JABMPN010000044.1 GCA_013203655.1 Cyanobacteria bacterium bin.51 | reverse complement strand
CTTCAAACCCGTTGTGCCGGAGTCTGTTGGTTGATGGGGGTCCCGAGGATCGAACTCGGCTAAGGCGGATTATGAGCCCGCTGCATTCACCAGATTGCTAGACCCCCGCGCTCACCACAGCCCCCTGACGGGATCCACGTTGGGGCTGAAATCACGCATCAGAGGTATCAATGGTTCGAATTGCGGGGAGGCGCTCTCCTGGGGAATCGTCAGCGTGCCGTCGGCTTCGGCTTGGAGGCTGCTGGTGAACTGGTTGGGAAGGTCGCCGCTGCGCCATGGGATCGGGGCGCTCTGCTCTTCAAGCAGGGCAGCGGTGGTGTTGGCGATGCTGGAGCCATCCCAGACGATCGCCTGGTCGGGGAAGCCCAGGCCCATGATCCGGTTGCCGCCCGCACCGCCCATGGCGATACCGAGCAGATCGGTGATCTGGTGGGTGAGGCTGACGCCGCGGGCGAAGGTGCTTCGGTAGGTGGAGGCCCGCCGGTCCATCAGGGCGTCGGTGCTCTCCACCACGCCGCAACGGGTGACCTCCACCGGCCCCATCGGCCTGCTGCTCTCAATGGCCAATGGCGTGGCTTCCAGAGTGGTGCTGCAGATCACCGGGGCGGCGGCGACCGTTGCTGCAGGCCAGACCAGCAGGCCCGCCGCGAGGCCGGCCAATGGTGCCGGACAGAGAGAGGAGACGCCGCTGCTGGAACAGTTGGGGCTGGCCGTGCTGCCCTGCAGGTCGAGGATCGAACCCATGCTGAACGGCCGGAAACGAATCATTTTCAATTTAGGCCGCCAATCCCTGGTTTGCCCAGGGGCTTGAGGCCGCCACCGCCCAGCCGTCGACCACGCTGGGGTCACGACGCTTCCTTGCCGCCCCCCTGATGTCTTCGTCCCCAACAACCGACCCCTCCGGCGCCACGCCCAGCGCCATGCCCAGCGCCACTCCCAGCGCCACGGTTCTCAGCCTGCTGGCGGAACGCGCCTATCGCCATGGTCGCTTCACCCTCGCCTCCGGACGCAGCAGCGACCACTACATCAACTGCAAGCCGGTGAGCCTCAGCGGCCAGGGTCTGGCGGCCCTGGCGGTGCTGATGCTGGAGCAGGTGGAGTCGGAGGCGAGTGCCGTGGCCGGCCTAACCCTGGGGGCCGATCCGTTGGTGTCGGGGGTGGCGATGGCCGCCGCCCTGGCGGGACGGTCGCTCGATGCCCTGATCGTGCGCAAGCAGGCCAAGGGCCACGGAACCGGCGCCTGGCTGGAGGGGCCCCTGCCGCCGCTCGGCAGCCGGATCACCGTGCTGGAAGACGTGGTCACCACGGGCGGGTCTTCGCTCAAGGCGGTGGACCAGCTGCGCCAGGCGGGCTATCGGGTGGAGCGGGTGGTCACGATTGTTGATCGCCAGGAGGGGGGGCTCGCTGCGATGACGGCGGCCGGGTTGGAGCTGCGCGCTCTCTATCTGTTGGAGGAGATCGCCAGCACGGCCAGGGATTTGCAAGGCTGAGGTCAACGTCCCGTTTGCTTTGCCTTGAGCAGTCCTGTCCTGAGCAGCCCAGCCCTGGGCGATCCCCGCCGCGACGATCCCTGGCAATGGCAGCCGCCCGTGCCCTGCCGCTGGGAGCAAGCGGCTGCTGTGATCAGGCTCGATGGCGCCGGGGTGCTGCGCTTCCTGCATGGCCAGACCAGCCAGGACCTGGAGCGCGCCCGCCCCGGCCAGTGCCTGGCCACCTGCTGCATCACCTCCACCGCCCGCTTGCGGGGGCTGGCCGAGGTGCTCGTTGAGGCCAGTGGGGCCTGGCTGGTGATCACCGCCGGTGACAGCGGCGCGATCCATCAGGCGCTCGATCGGGTGCTGTTCCCCGCCGATCAGGTGGTGCTCGGCGCGTTGCAGCCGGCCCGGCTGATCACGGCCCTGGGAGCCGAGAGCGATCCGGGCCTGCCCGGTGGCCAACCGGCAGCGGGCGGCTGGGAGCGGCTGGGCCCGGAACCTGGCGCCGGCTGGCGGCTGGCTGGTCCGGAGCGGTTGCTGCTGCTCGCCGATGAGGCGGAGCCGGCCTGGCTGGCGCCCTGGTTGGCGGCCCGCAGCGAGCTGCCAGCAGCCGAGCTAGAGCGTTGGCGGCTGCAGCAGGGCAGGCCCCAGGCACCGGCCGAGATCAATGACGACCTCAACCCCTTCGAGCTCGGGCTGGCGGACCGGGTCAGTCTCAGCAAGGGCTGCTACGTGGGCCAGGAAACCCTGGCCAAGCTCGCCACCTACGACGGCGTCAAACAACAGCTGCGGCGTTGGCTCTGGTGCCCCGACCCGGCTGCGGCCGCTGCAGGGGCTGGCCTTGCCAGCGGAACCCAGCTCCACGACGCCAACGGCCAACGGGCTGGGCTGATCACCTCCTGCCAGCGGCTGCCGGCCCGTGCGGATCGGCCCGAGTGCTGGATCGGCCTGGCCCTGGTCCGCCGTCAGGCGCTGGGTGAGGAGCGACTGCTGGTGGGTGAACAATCCGGCGAAGCAACGGGCGAAGGATCATCCGAGAAATCCCTTGAGATCTCTCTTCCAGCTGGGTTCAGCGCCCCACCGCTGGGTGCCGGCCGTGCCGCCACCGCCGGATCCTGAGCCAGCAGCCAGGTGGCCACCGCCCAGGTGGCCCGGCAGTCGTCGCGGTTGTAGCGCAGGATCCTCAGCAGGTTGTGACGGCTGCCGCGGCCGGCGTGGCTGCCATCGCCCCGCCACTGACGCCACCAGAGCAGGCAACGGGCCCCGTCCACACCCTTCTGGCCCCAGCGGAACCCCAGCCAGCTCGCCACCGCCTTGAGGCCGTAGCTGCTCACCGGCATCAGCCAATGCCGGCGCAGGCGTTTGTGCAGGTCGATCATGCGGCCGCGCAGCGTCTGCACCTCCCGCTCCGATGCCCCCTGCCGCTGGGCCAGCCGGCAGAGCGACACCGATTCGGTTTCGCCGTAATGGAGCAGGGGCCAGCCCGGATGGCGATCGAGCAACAGGCTCAGCCGCTGCCAGAGCCGGGCTTCGCCGTGTTCATGCAGCCCCAGCACCGGCAGGTACTGGCTGCCCTCGGCTGTGGTCGGCCAGGAGCCATCGGCCTGGCGCTTGATTCTCAGGAACCCGTGCAGGAAGTCGTCGCGGGCATCGGGGTCGGATTCGATGTCATAGAGCAGCAGCCCCGGCGCCCGCTCCAGGTCGGCCAGGGCGGGGCTGGCCTCCAGGCGCACCGGTGTGCCCTGCTGCTGTACCCGGGCCTGGGCCACCAGCTGGGCGGCGATCTCGCGGTGCTGTTCGCCGTGCACCTCCAAGGAATCGGCCAGCTGCTCGGGCTCGGCGCCCGCCAGGTCGCTGAGCCGCTGCAGGCCCAGCTCGATTAGCAGTTCCCTGCGCTTGCCGCCGATGCCGCTCACTTCGCTGAGGTGGCCTTCGGCGGCCGCCTCCCGGTCGCAGGCCCCGCGCCAGGAGCAGAGCACGCACTTGCGGCGGTCGTTCACCAGGGGCGGTGGCTGCGCTGAGGCCAGCTCGGCCGCCAGCCTGGGCAGGGCGTCGTCGAGCTGGCGGTTCAGGGCCGGGGTGAGCGGCAGCTGTTCGCGCTCCTGGTGGCGGCCGTGGCCGGCCAGCACCAGGCCATGGCTCACAGGTGCCCCTTGGAAGTCGGCCAGCAGCCGGCCCCAGAGGGTGAGCACCAGGCGGTGCTCCCGGGTGAGCCGTCGCCCCTGGCGGGCCAGGGCCGGCTGGTAGGCATGGGAGCCCCAGCGGCTGTTGCCGGCGGTGCGCACCAGCAGGGGGGGATGGCCCTCCAGCCGCAGCCCGCCGGAGTTCAGACCCCCGGGCGCATGCTTCACCAGCCGCAGGCCCACCACCGCGGCGTCGCCGGCCGCGCAGGCGGCCTCGCCCTGGCCGGGGATCTTGCCCAGCAGGCCCACGAAACAGCGTTGCTGCTCGTCGAGCTGCAGGGTGCGATGGGCGCTCCAGAGCCGTTGGCTGGGGTCGCCGTGGCGGTCGAGCCAGGCCCGCCGACGGCAACGCAGCCAGCTGCGCAGCAATCGGTCGGTGACGACCTGCTCTTCAACGGCACAAGGCATGGGTCCAGGCTAGGGCGGCCAGTGGTCTGCCACCAGGCCGGCACCTTGTTGTCCCGCAGACCCGGAGCTGCTGCTACGAGCTATCTGTTGCCCGCCTGTTTGATGGTTTCCCCACCCCTGCCCCTGGAGCCAGGACCGATCCAGTTCGGCACCGATGGCTGGCGCGGCATCCTCGGCGTCGACATCACCGTCGAGCGCCTGCTGCCGGTGGCGGCGGCTGCCGCCAGGGAGCTGGAGCATTCCGCCCCCGAAGGTCTCAGCAGTCGGGAGGTGGTGATCGGCTACGACCGCCGCTTCCTGGCCCCGGAGCTGGCCGAAGCGATCGGCAGTGCCGTGCGCGGCGCCGGCCTTGAGCCCCTGCTCACCGACACGCCCGTGCCCACCCCTGCCTGCAGCTGGGCGGTTGTCGAGCGGGGCGCCCTCGGGGCCCTGGTGATCACCGCCAGCCACAACCCGCCCGAATGGCTGGGCCTGAAGATCAAGGGTCACTTCGGCGGTTCGGTGGAAGGTGATTTCACCGCCCGGGTCGAGCGCCGCCTCGAGGCCGGTGGCATCACCGTGCCGGTGCCAGGCGTCACCCCCCGTTTCGATGGCTGGACGAACTACCTCAGCGGCCTGCGCCGCCAGGTGGACACCAGCCGATTGCTGGAGGGCCTCGAGCGGCTGGGGCTGCAGGTGATCGTCGATCCGATGCATGGCTCCGCCGCCGGTGGCCTGCCCGCCCTGCTCACCGGCGGCGCTGGTGCTGATGGATCCGGCGTAGCCGGCGAGGCGATCCGCGAGATTCGCTCCCAGCGCGACCCCCTGTTCGGCGGCCACCCCCCCGAACCGCTCGCCGCCTATCTCGGCGAACTGATCGAGGCGGTGCGGGCCTCCACCGCAGCGGGGCGTCCGGCGGTGGGAATTGTATTCGATGGCGACGGCGACCGCATCGCCGCCATTGATGAACAGGGCCGCTACTGCAGCACCCAGCTGCTCATGCCCCTGCTGATCGACCATCTGGCCCGGGCCCGCGGCCTGCCGGGGATGGTGATCAAAACGGTGAGCGGCTCCGACCTGATGGAGCTGGTGGCCAGGGGGCTGGGCCGCGAGGTGGTGGAGAAGCCGGTGGGCTTCAAATACATCGCCGCTGAAATGCTCAAGGGCAATGTGCTGATCGGCGGTGAGGAATCGGGGGGGGTGGGCGTGGGGGTGCACCTGCCTGAGCGCGATGCCCTGCTGGTGGCCCTGCTGCTGGTGGAGGCCCTGGTGGAGGGCGGCCTGCCCCTGGGCGAGCGGCTCGACCGGCTGCGGGCGGCCCATGGCGGCGGCAGCGCCTACGACCGGCTCGACCTGCGCCTCAAGGACATGGCCAGCCGCGAACGGCTGGAGCGCCAGCTCGCTGAGGCACCGCCGGAGGTTGTGGCTGGAGCGCCCGTGCTGGAGGCGATCAGCACCGACGGCCTCAAGCTGCGGCTGGGGCCGAGTCACTGGCTGATGCTGCGCTTCTCGGGCACCGAGCCGCTGCTGCGGCTGTATTGCGAGGCCCCAAGCGAGGCGCGGGTGGCCGCGGTGCTGGCCTGGGCGCAGCAGTTCGCCGAGGCGGCAGGAACGGGGTCGTAGCGCCATGAACGAGCTGATCCGCTCCGCTCCGCTCCCGCTGGTGATCGCCAGCGGCAACCCCGGCAAACTGCGCGAGTTCACAGCCCTGCTGGGCGCGGCAGGCTCGGGCCTGAACCTCGACGTGCGCCCCCAGCCCCCGGGCCTGGAGGTGGAGGAAACCGGCGACAGCTTCGCCGCCAACGCCCGCCTCAAGGCCGAAGCGGTGGCCCGGCTCACCGGCCAGTGGGCCCTCGCCGATGACTCCGGCCTGAGCGTCGATGCCCTCGGCGGCGCCCCCGGCATTCACTCCGCCCGTTACGCCGATAGCGACGGGGAGCGGATCGCCAGGCTGCTGCGGGAGCTGGCCGGCTGCGGTGACAGGCGGGCCCGTTTCACCGCCGTGCTGGCCCTGGCCGATCCCAGTGGCCACACGCTGCTGGAGGTGGAGGGGGTCTGTGAGGGACTGATCCTGGAGCAGCCCCGCGGCGCCGGTGGTTTCGGCTACGACCCAGTGTTCCTGGTGCCGGAGGTGGGCCTCACCTTTGCCGAGATGCAGCTCGATGAGAAACGGCGGCTGGGCCATCGCGGCCGGGCCTTCGAGGCGCTGCTTCCCAAAATGGCGACGTTGTTCCCTTGCAGCCCTGCCTGATGGCCCACCGATCCCTCCCCCTTTTGGCCGTCACCCTGCTGGCTTCGTCTGTGCTGGGTCCGGGCCGTTCGCCCGCGCGTGCCGCCACGGGAGCCGTCCAGGGTTCAGAGCCGTTGGCAGGGGCTGTGATCGAGCGGACGGTGCTGCCTTCCTGGCGCGAGGGGGCTGCCCGGCAGCGTCTGCTCAGCTTCATTCGCACAGTCACCACAGACGGGGGCGAGGGGTACGTGCCTCCGGCCGGGCGAATCGCCGTGTTCGATAACGACGGCACGCTGTGGGCGGAGCAGCCGACGTATGTCCAGCTGGCCTTTGCCATCGACCGTGCCCGCCGCCTCGTCATCGAGCAGCCCGAACTGGCCGCCAACCCCGTGGTCGCTGCAGCCGCCGCCGGCAGCGGCGAGGGGGCGCTGGCGATGGGGATGAAGGGGCTGATGGAGCTGGTGGGGATCACCCACTCGGGCATGACACCCCAGACGTTCGAAGCTCAGGCTCGCGAGTGGTTCGACACCGCCTGCCATCCCAGCCTTCAGCGGCCCTACACCTCCCTCACCTACGTGCCGATGCTGGAGCTGCTCGACCTGCTGCGCGTCAACGGCTTCCGCACCTACATCGTCTCGGCAGGCGGCGGCTCCTTCATGCGGGTGATCAGCGAGGAGCTCTACGGGATTCCTCCGGAGCAGGTGATCGGCTCCAGCGTGCGCACCAGCTATGTGATGCGCGGTGGCAAGCCGGTGATTCTGCGCCAGGCCGAGCTGGAGGTGCTCAACGATCAAGCCACCAAGCCCCTGTTGATTGAGCGGCTGATCGGCCGGCCGCCGATTGCGGCCTTCGGCAACTCCGATGGCGATCGGCAGATGCTGGAGTGGACAACCTCCTTGCCTGGCAACCGCCTGGGGGTGCTCGTCCATCACGACGACGCCGAGCGGGAGTGGGCCTACGACCGCCAGTCCCCCATCGGCAAGCTTGACCAGGCGCTCGATGAGGCCCCGGAGCGTGGATGGACCGTGGTGAGCATGCGCAACGACTGGGCACGGGTGTTCCCTGAGCCGGACGGGGAGGCGATCTCCAGGCCTTGCCCTTAGCGGCTGCCGTTCAGGGTCTGGCTCGGCAGTTCGCCAAACAACCGCCGGTAATCCCGGGCGAAGTGCCCTGGGTTGAGAAATCCCCAGCGGGCGGCGAGCCCTGCCACCGTCAGCGACTCGGGCTGGGCCTTGAGCAGTTCTCGGCGAATGCCATGCAGGCGCTTCAACTTGATGTAGGCCATTGGGCCCACGCCGAGGTGCTCCCGGAAGCCCTGGAGCAGGCTGCGGCGGCCGGTATGGACCTGGCGGCAGAGCGACTCCAGGCTGATTGGTTCGCTGGGATGATCATCGACCCATTGCTGCACCTGTTTCACCAGCTCGATCCGAGCCGGAGGCGGGAAGAGGTCAGCCCTGCCGCCGGAGCCGTGAACCATCGCCTCCAGCAGCAGGGGGACCAGGTCGCCCTGGATCGCGGCGGCGGGCCCGCTGGGGGCTGACAACAGCATCAGCAAAAACCGACCCATGCTCCGGTGGCGTTCGGGACCCACCTCAAGCCAGTTGGAGCGCAGGGCAGACGCCGCGAGGTCGGGGCCTCCGAATGCGGTGCTGTGTTGCTGCAGGACGCTGTGCTCGAGCATCACCACCCCCAGATCGAGCACCTCGGGGGTGGAGAGGTGTACCTCCGAGCAGGTGTCGAGGCCAAAGAGCGCGTCGGGGCCCATGGCGTAGCCATGGGCCCGCAGCGGGGCCTGCCGTTGACTCTTGGCCAGATCGAGGGCCACCAACTGGCGATGGGCCGGCTTGGAACCTGAACAGTGAAGCCGGCGGTTGACCTGAAGCCGCAGCAGCCGCAGCGGCCCAAGCTCCCGCATGGCCATCCGCCCGTGCAGGCGGCCGCCGGAGAGCTGGCAGAGCTGGAGACTCAGCCCGGTCGCCTGGAGCAGGTCCGCCAGTTCCTCAACGCTGTTGAAGGCCTGGAACGACGGCATCGCTGCTTGCACTTTTTGAGTGGCCCAAGCCTGCCACGATCATCAAAATGGGCAAGCGTGTCCATTGGCCACCCTTCCCCGCGCCCCTTCGAGCCAGCCATGCCCAACGGAAAGCCCAACGTTCTGATCCTCTGGGGCGACGACATCGGCCAGAGCAACCTCAGCTGCTACAGCGATGGCCTGATGGGCTATCAGACCCCCAACATCGACCGCGTCGCCAAGGAAGGCGCCAAGTTCATTCACTACTACGCCGAACAGAGCTGCACCGCTGGCCGGGCGGCGTTCATCTCCGGCCAGAGCGTGCTCCGCACCGGCCTCAGCAAGGTGGGCCTGCCTGGCGCCAAGGTGGGCTACCAGGCCGAAGACCCCACGATCGCCGAGCTGCTCAAGCCCCAGGGCTACCGCACCGGTCAGTTTGGCAAGAACCACTTCGGCGACAGGGATGAATACCTGCCCACGATGCACGGATTCGACGAATTCTTCGGCAACCTGTATCACCTGAACGCCGAAGAAGAACCTGAGCTGCGCGACTATCCCCCCGAAGCCGATTATCCCAACTTCAAGAAGAACTTCGGCCCCCGCGGCGTCTTGCATTGCTGGGCCAATGGCGACGGCACCCAGCGCATCGAGAACACCGGCCCGCTCACCAAGAAGCGAATGGAGACGGCCGACGAGGAGTTCATGAAGGAGGCCAAGCGCTTCATCAAGGAGGCGGTGGCCTCCGGAGAGCCGTTCTTCGTGTGGTTCAACACCACCCACATGCACTTCCGCACCCACGCCCGTCCCCAGGACGTTGGCCAGTCAGGGCGGTGGCAATCGGTATACCACGACGTGATGATCTATCACGACAACTGCATCGGTGAGATGCTCGATCTGGTCGATGAGCTGGGCATCAGCGATGACACGATCGTGATGTACAGCACCGATAACGGCCCCCACATGAACAGCTGGCCCGATGCCGGCATGACCCCCTTCCGCAACGAGAAGAACTCCAACTGGGAAGGCGCCTACCGGGTGCCGTGCCTGGTGCGCTGGCCCGGCCAGATCGAGCCCGGCAGCCTGTTCACCGGCATCGTCAGCCATCTCGACTGGTTGCCCACGATCCTGGCGGCCGCGGGCGAACCAGAGATCAAGCAGAAGTGCCTGGAGGGCTACCAGGTGGGCAACAAGACCTTCAAGGTGCACCTGGATGGCTACAACATGCTCGACTACTGGACCGGGAAAACCGATACCATTCCGAGGATTGATTTCTTCTACTTCTCCGATGACGGCGATCTCACCGCGCTGCGTTACGACAACTGGAAGTTTGTGTTCATGGAGCAGCGCGCCGTCGGCACGCTGCAGATCTGGTTGGAGCCTTTCACCGTGTTGCGCGTCCCCAAGATCTTCAACCTGCTCACCGATCCCTACGAGCGGGCCGACATCACCTCCAACACCTACTTTGACTGGCTCATGGACCATATCTTCCTGCTGGTTCCAGCTCAGGCGAGGGTCGCCCAGGCCCTGGAGACCCTCAAGGCCTTCCCGCCCCGCCAGAAGGCAGCCAGCTTCACGGTGAGCGATGCGATCGAGAAGATGACGGCCACTCTTGGCAGTTCCTGATACCAAGGTGTCCTGAGCTTGGCCCGTGTGGTCATGTCTTGGGTTTAGCGCTTGGGCCCGGGGGATCTGTCCCCTGGGCTTTTTCTTCGGAGCCCAATCCTGCTGTCATCATCCTCTATGGTCAGCGGCCAGCGGCTGTCAGGAAGATCAGAATGCGTGGAGCTTTGAGGCATCGAATACGATCTGGTCGTACTGCCAGAGCCGTCGGAAAAAAGTCAGTGCTCGATTCTCACTGATTATTTCTGCATGGCCATCGATAATCTCAGTTAGGTTCTGTTTCCCATCGATAGCTGCATGAAGTAGTTCTTCTTGCTTGTTAATGGGAAGAAATAGATCGGGACAGTGATGGCCACGATTGATCAGCACGGCAACGGCACCGTGGGGAAGTCTCTGGTTGCGAACGCTCTGAGTCCAGGGAATCCTGATCGGGATGAGCCCGCCCCAGCGATGCCGCCGCCGGGAGGAGTGTCCAGCCTCGAAAGGATGCCAGGGCCAATCTGCGGGAGCATCGTCTCGGTAGGCGATGAAGTGGTGCTTTGTGATCGTTCCCCGGAACAGTTCGACAGCTGCATGCTGGTCGGAGGCAGGAAGTCTTCCTAGACGCGTGGCATGCGAAGTGGCGGCCAAGGTCCCGCACTGGGGCAGATAGGGAGCCTGATCGAACCAGCGCCCAAAGCGTATGCCACAGCGCTCAAGCCAGTCGAATAATTGCGGTACGGAATAAGCGCGATCCTGGGGATGAAGGAGGGCATCGGCAAGGGCATCAGGCTGCTGGAAGTCCTTGGCTGAGTGCATCACCGCTGCCAGCGGATGGCTGGCTGGCAACGCATTGAGGGTGTCGCGAAGCTCATGGAGATCTTTATTGGAGGTCCCGAGGCCCAGCAGGCGGCAGTACTGCTGCAGCATGTAGATACCACTCCGGCCGTAGAGGGCATACACCATCAGTTGCATGGCGCCCCCAGCTGCCAGAACGGCTCGGAGAGCCTTCA
Source organism: Cyanobacteria bacterium bin.51 (assembly GCA_013203655.1). Classification (GTDB taxonomy): domain Bacteria; phylum Cyanobacteriota; class Cyanobacteriia; order PCC-6307; family Cyanobiaceae; genus Regnicoccus. Next base: position 17,333 of record JABMPN010000044.1, on the reverse strand, counting down.
GGCCGCGATCGGGGTTCGGCAGGTGGTGCAGCACGCCGGTACACACGATCTGATCAAAGCTCTGGCCGAGGTCTTCAACGCGATCGAGGGCCAGCTGATGCAGGGCAAGATTGGTCAGGCCATAGGCGTCGCTCAGTTTGCGGGTATGGCCCAAGCTGGTGCTGCTGATGTCGATCCCTACCACCTCGGCTCCTGGCTCTCTCAGGGCAATGGCTGCCGCCTGAGAGGTACCACAACCGGCCACGAGGATCCGGCGCCGGTCAGCCAGCGCTGCCCCGGGCCAGAGCAGATGAAATATGACGCGACGTCGATCAGGATCGGTATACAGCTTCAGCCGATCATCCAGATTTTTTGGTGGTGCTGGATAGGGGTGCTTCTCGTAGAAGCTGCGGATGTCTTTGCGGCAATCGTCGGTTCCAGAACCTGCCATGGGTGGTTTGAAGTGGACTCAGAATACTCGTTCGTTGGTGGTCGACAAGAAGACTGGTTAAGAACTTTGCTAGCCGTATTCTCTATCACGAAAGATATTGTTTTCCTCACGCGAGATTCCTATGTGAACAACCAATACTCAGGTGTGATCAATTGATGAGCTGCTTGTGAGCAAAGGGTTGGTTCAGAACTTTTTCTGGCCAGCAGATTTGTCGCACTGCTCTGTGGGTCATGGCGATGCTCTTGTGACTGTCTTTCTTGCCCTATGGCCTCTGATTAGACTATTTAAATTGCTGTTGCTGTGAACCTATGCCATTGGGCTTGGCTGTTCATTGAAGCCACTGGTGTCACCGTGAGAAGAAGAAAGTGTCAGTCCCGGTCGTCATCATTCGGGATTGGCGCTGCTGGGTCTGCAACAGGTTCAAGGCCTCCAGCAGGCCGCTGTGGCCGTTCACGGTGATCGAATCGCCGATGGCGAAGCGATGGATGTCCGCCATCAGCATGCTGATACAGGCGCCGAGGAGGGTGGCGGCGATCACGATGCTCCTCCGGATCCCCTGTGCCTTCGCGTCAAGATGGCACGGATCAGGATCGCTTCGAGCACCACCATGACGAGCCAGATCGCCGGCAGGTCTGCCGACTGGCGTAATAGAGCCATGGCGGCCAGCCTGGTTTCGGCAACGATGAACAAGTTGATGCTGAGGGCCACCACCGCCGCGTCGATCCTGTCCACCAGCACGATCTTCAGCCCCAGGGTGCGGGCAACCGTTGAGCCCATGGTCACCCCTGGGTCGGGGACACTCCGCTGCCCGGGCATTGCTGCAGGCAGCACTTGTGCCCATACTGTCAGGAACGTTTTTGCGCTGGCTTGGTCTCACCCACCCGCAACCCGGCGTCAGCAGGAGCTTCAACCCGTGCGCCCGGCCGCCCACCGGCGAGGCACATGGTGTGGATCCCTGCCGATACCTTCACTATGGGATCCGACGACCACTACCCCGAGGAAGCACCGGCCCATCGGGTGCGTGTGGAGGGGTTCTGGATCGACCGTTCGCCGGTCACCAACGCCGAGTTCCAGAAGTTCGTGAAGGCTACGGGCCACCGCACCCTGGCCGAGCGGCCCGCTGATCCAGCTGATTACCCCGGCGCCGACGCGGCCAAGCTGGCCCCTTCCTCCATCGTGTTCGTCCCCCCGCCGGGGCCTGTGAGCCAGGGCGATCCCTACCGCTGGTGGGTCTATCGCCCCGGAGCCTATTGGCGCCATCCCGAGGGCCCCGGCAGCTCGATCAAGGGTCGCGACCACCATCCCGTGGTGCATGTGGCCTTCGAAGATGCCCAGGCCTACGCCGCCTGGAGTGGGAAGGAGCTCCCCAGCGAGGCGGAGTGGGAGCGGGCTGCCCGCGGCGGGCTGGAGCAGGCCGAGTTCGCCTGGGGCACAGAGCTCCACCCCGGCGGCCGCATGCTGGCTAACACCTGGCAGGGTGAATTCCCCCACCAGAACACCCGCCAGGACGGCTACGAGCGCACCTCGCCGGTGGGCGTGTTCCCCGCCAATGGCTACGGCCTGGTCGACTGCATCGGCAATGTCTGGGAATGGACCGATGACTGGTACCAGGACCACGCCGCCGACCCCGAGCTGCAACGCCACCGGGCTGAGGCCAAGCCGGGCTGCTGCACCATCCCCAATCCCCGCGGTGGCTGCCGTGAGGCCAGCATCGACCGCAACTCCCAGCACCTGGGCTTGCCCCGCAAGGTGGTGAAAGGTGGCTCCTTTCTCTGCGCCCCCAGCTATTGCCGCCGCTACCGGCCAGCGGCTCGCATGGCCCAGGGCATCGACACCTCCACGTGTCACATGGGCTTCCGGTGCATCGTGCGGAGCTGACCGATGGAGGCAGCCCTGTTCACCGAGTGGCTCGACGGCTTCGCCGGTGGCTTGCGCCTTCTGCTTGAAGGCGTCTCGGTGGTCTGCGTGGCCATCGGCCTGATCATCACCCTCGCCCAGGCCCTGCTCTTGCGCCAGCGAGGCCGTCGCCAGCCGCGGCCTTTCAATGCGATCCGCCTGACTTTCGGCAGCTGGTTGTCGATGGCGCTGGAGTTTCAGCTGGCTGCTGACATCGTGGCCACAACAACGACACCCTCGAATCAGAACCTGATCAGACTGGGAGTGGTGGCCGTGATTCGCACCTTCCTCAATATTTTTCTGGCCCGAGAGGTGGAAGCCGAACAGAAGTTGGAAGATGAGCTGAGCGTTCGACGTGCCGATTCCTCTGCTGGCAACCTCCCCTCCGGCAATCTCCCTGGGAGGATGCACTGATGGGCAACCTCAACAACGAACTGGCCAAGGAGCGCAGCCGGGCCGCAGCCGAGCGCACCATGATGGCCTGGATCCGCACCAGCCTCTCGCTGATCAGTTTCGGCTTCGGTCTTGACAAGATCATTGGCGCCATCAACGCCAGCCGCTTTGAAGCCAGTTCCCATGCTGGGATGAGTGTGAGGCTGGTGGCGATGGGATTCGTGCTCATCGGCATCGTCTCGATGGCGGCAGCAACCCGCCAGCATCTGATTACCTTGAGACAGCTCAAGCGTGATGATTTTGTCTATGTCGATCAGACATCCATCACGATTTTCACAGCCATCGCACTCACCTTGATCGGAGTTGTGGCGTTGTCGCTGCTGATTACCGGAGGAACCGGATCTTGATGGTCGAATCATGATCTATGTTCCCATAAGCAATCCCATGACAGTCATCTAACCCCAATGCCGCCCATCGTTGGCCTGTTCGTCAGCATCGCCATCTTCACGGTGATGTTTGCACTTGGATTAGGGCTGAAAACTTCCTCCTTCGCCTTGCCTCGGCATCAGCTTGGGGTGCTTGCGCGGATTCTGATCGGCACCTGCCTGCTGGTGCCCCTGGCAGGGCTCCTGTTATTGGAGTTGCCCCTCACAGCTGATCTCTCAAGGTCTGCCAGGTTTGCCATTGCCCTGATGGTGATCTGCCCCAGCGCTCCACTGGCGCTTCGCCGGGTCAGTTCACCGGGAAGTTCGTCAGCACTGGCGGCTCGCATCCAGGTCTTGGCGGCGGTCGTGGCGATCGTCTCGGTCCCGTTGATGGCGGAGCTGTTCCGCTGGGTCAATCCGGTGGATGGCTGGGACATCACTGCGGCTGATGTGGCGCTGCAGGTCACCCGGGTGCAACTGGTGCCGCTGGCGGCAGGCCTGTTGCTGAGGAGCTGGAAGCCAGGCTGGGCCGAACGCTGGAGCCCAGCGATCAACCGACTGGCCTCGGCTTTGTTGCTGCTGGTGATCGTGTTGCTGCTGGTGATCACCAGCAGCAACACGATTCCCTTCCTCACCGGCAATCTGGCGGCCCTGGTGGCCATGGCCTCGATGGTGGTGATCAGCCTGGCCATCGGCTATGGCCTGGCCGAGAAGGATCCCATCAGGCGGCAGACCGTGGCCCTGGTGACCTGCACCAGGAACCTGGGCCTGGCCGCCCAGCTGGCGGTGGTCTACGGATCCGCCATCAAAGGATTGATTCCTGCTGTTCTCACTTACACCTTGATCAGCGTGATGATTTCCACGCTTTTTCTGAAGCTGCACTCCGCACGTACAGCGACCTGATCCAGGGCCCCCATTCAAAGAGGCAGGTATGAGAGAACGACGTAACCGCCCGGACAGAAATTGGGTGGTCATCATTGGGAATAATGTCTCTAACTATTGAAGTTTTGATCGTGCCCATGCCCAGCCAGCAGCTGTGTTCAAGTCGCTTTGTCAAGGCATTGCATGGATTAGGCCCACTCCATACAGCCAAGCAAGCAATCCTGAGGTCTGCAGCTCAACCCATGCCCGTGATCGACGGTGTGGCAAGACATCGGCTTGAACGATTGCATTCTCTGGACTGGGCACGGCTGCTTGCCGTGTTGCTGTTGATTCCCTTTCATGCCGCGGCTGTTTTTTACACAGGGGAGCTCGGAGCGTTCTATGTGGTTAACCCCCAAAGCAGCGCAGCTTTGAATGTCTTGATCCAGTTCTTGTATCAATGGCACATGCCCCTGTTGTTCTTTCTCGCCGGCGCCGCTAGCTGGTACTCTCTGCAACTGCGCAGCAGTGCGACCTATGTCTGGGAGCGCCTGAAGCGTCTGCTTGTTCCGTTGTTGGTTGGCATCCTGTTTCTGGTGCCACCACAGGTTTATATCCATGAGCTTCAGGCTGTAGGAACAAGGCAAACCTTCCTGCAGTTCTATCCTCATTTCTTCGATGGAATTCGCCCGGTTGGTCATTTCGAGTGGGCCCATCTCTGGTTTTTGGCTTATCTGCTGGTGATCTCGCTTCTCTGCCTTCCGGTCATGCTGTGGCTGCGGCATGACCACAATAAAGGCTGTCTTGCAACCTTCAAGACTTGGCAAGTTCAACTCTCCTCACTGCTGCTGTTGGCCCTGCCCCTGATGCTTTCGGAAGCTCTGTTGCGACCCCGCTGGCCTGGCTTTCAGAACCTCTATGACGACTGGGCCAATCTGACGCTTTATCTTCTCTACTTCTTCTACGGCTATTTATTCTGCCACCAGCCTGGCTTCTGGGTGGCACTGGATCAGCACAGGTGGAGGGTCCTTGGTCTGGCCGTCCCCTGCATGGCGATACTTTTGTGGCTAGGGCTTAGCGGATCCGCGCCGGAGCGTGAGTATCCCTTTGCCTTTTTTCTTTTTCAGGCCTTGCGTGGCTTCAACAGCTGGATCGCCATGCTGGCCGTGATTGCGTTGGTCCGAAGGTTCCTGTCCACCCCCCATTCCATCGTGCGCTACGGCAACAGAGCTGTCTTGCCGCTCTACCTTGTCCACCAGCCGTTGCTGGTGGTGGTGGCTTGGTTTGTGGTGCCGCTAGAACTTGGCATGACAGCCAAGTTCTTTCTGATCTGTGTCAGTTCTCTGTTCTTGAGTCTTGGTGTCTACGAGTTTGTCATCCGGCGACTTGGGCTATTTCGCCTCTGTTTTGGTCTGGCAGTGAGCCACTAGGAGCCCAGCGATGCAGCGCCTATCGATCATTATTCCAACGCTCAATGAAGAAGCGATCCTTCTTGACACTCTGCGCACGGTGCAGGCCCTCAAGCCGCCGGCCTGGGAGGTCTTGGTGGTGGATGGAGGTAGCTCCGACACCACCAAGACCATCGCCAGGATGGCTGGAGTCACGGTGATTGAGGCCGGCAAGGCCGGTAGGGCCGTTCAGATGAACGAAGGTGCCCGCCGTGCCAGTGGCACCCTCCTCTGTTTTCTCCATGCCGACACCCGCATCCCCACCGATCTGGTGACCGTGGCCAGCGGCGCCTTGGCCGATGATGCAATCGCCTGCGCTGGCTTCGTGTCGTTGATGCGGTCTGACGGCAAGACCCGTTGGCTGGTTTCAACTCTGAACCTGCTGAAAACCCATGGTGCGCCGCTTCTGTTTCGCCCCCATCTGTTCATCAGGGGGTTCCGGCTCCTGTTCGGTGATCAGGTGATGATCACCCGGCGTGACACATTCTGGAGTGTTGGTGGTTTCAATGAGACCTTGCCACTCCTTGAAGATGGTGACCTTTGCCTCAAGTTGCTGAGCCAGGGACGGATCAAGCTGATTCGCCGGTTGGTGTTCAGTTCAGACCGACGGGTTCGGCAGTGGGGGGCCTTGAAAGCCATCGTGATGTATCTGTCGATTGGGATTCTCTGGGGTCTTGGTATGCCACCAAGCCGGATGAAACGCTTCTATGAAGACATCCGCTGATTGAGGCTCCAGTCATAGGGAAGAAAACACAGGCGCGGCTCATTGTTTTGTCCAGAACTTGTTTTCAGGTGGGGCAAGATATAACGCGATAGCGAAGTATGTTCGCCAAGAAAATCGCTCTTGTACCACTGAAAGATCTTGCTGCAAAACAGAATATTCTGATCTGGATCAAAATGCACCTTGCTCGGATCATTGATAAAGCGCTTCAGGTCGTCCTCCAGTTGCTGCTCCACTTGCTCGGGGCGATAGGCCTCGTTGCGTAGCAACGGGCAGCCCAGGGAGGCGCAGACGATGGCGAAATGGATGCGTGGATCGCCCTGCTGACGCAGCATTCGGTCCTCAATCCAGGCCAGGCTGATCCATTGCTGCGCAAGCCTGTGCCGCTTGCGTTGAAAGAACTCCAGAAAGCCGATCCAGTTCGGCACGCCCAGCAGCGTCGGGCGGATCGAGGCGATCGGGTAGGCCTGCAGCACAGCCTGGATGGTGAAGGCGTTGTAGAGGTTGATCCAGTGGGCCAGATGCTCCTGGCGTCCGTCGGTTTCAGCTGTCTGCTCAGCCAGCCAGTGGCCCAGGGTGCGGGGATGGTGGCTGAGCCAGCGGGCGTAATCCACCCTGCCGGCTTGATCCACATGCAGGCGAAGCAGCTGATCCCAGGTGGCCAGGTCGTTCATCCACCAGCGGCAAGTTTCACTGGAGGCTGGCAGATCTGCCGGCTGGCCCACCAGTTTTGTTCAGCTCGCGGTTCCCTTCCGATTCCTTCAATTTGTTGACAACGGCTAGTTCCGTGCCGAGCTTGTGATGGATGGCTGTGGCCGTGCTCGTAGCAGCGCCTGTCGCCATCGCCGTTTTTGTTGACCTTGATTGCCATCCATGCATCCACCGTTCCCGATCAGTGCTGTTGCCACGCCTGCGTCCCCATCCGTCAGTGTTGACCTGACAGCCCTTGGCGCTGAGGCGCTGCCAGTGGTCCTCAACCTGCTTGGGGCGTTGGCGATTTTGCTTCTGGGGTGGCTGGTGGCTGGTGTGGTCTCCAAAATCTGTCGCACCGTGCTGCGGAGGCTGTCTGTTGATGAGCGGCTCTCCCGCACCCTTTCGGGCAGTGGTGAAGGCCTCAAGCCCCTGCGGTTGAGTCGCTGGCTCTCCACCGCGGTGTTCTGGATCGTGATCGTGCTGGCTCTGCTGGCGGCGCTCGACACCCTTGATCTGCGCTCGGTGTCGGAGCCGGTGAGCGAGCTGGTGAACCAGATTTTCGCCTACCTGCCGAAGTTGCTCTCGGCCGCCATCCTGGCCACGGTGGCTTTTGTGCTGGCCACGCTGGCGCGATCGATCGTCCGCTCTTCCACCTCCACCCTGGGACTGGACGAAAAACTCTTCGACAGCAAGGAGGACGACGCACCGGCCGGGATGCTGATCGGCGAGACCGTTGCGAACTTGGTGTTCTGGCTGATCATCCTGTTCTTCGTGCCGCTGGTGCTCGGCGCCCTCAATCTCGGCGCCCAGATCACCCCGGTGGTGGGCCTGTTCGAAGATCTGATCGGTGCCCTGCCGCAGCTGGTCAAAGCGCTCGCGATTGCGGTGATCGGCTGGTTGATTGCCAAGACCCTGCGGGGGGTGGTGTCCAACCTGGTGGCCGCCAGCGGCCTCGACAAGGCAGGCGCTGATTTCGGCCTCAACCCGGACAAGGGCAGCCAACGGCTGTCCTGGATCGCGGGAACGCTGGTCTATGTGGTGGTGCTGATCCCCACGGCCACCGCAGCCCTCGATGCCCTGGAGATTCCGGCGCTTTCAGGCCCGGCCACGGCCATGCTGGCCCAGGTGTTGGTGAGCCTGCCCCAGATCTTCACCGCGCTGCTGATCGTGGGATTAGGCCTTGTGGTGGGCCGCTTCGTGGCTGGCCTGGTGGATCGCGTGCTGGCCGGCGTGGGCTTCAACCGGCTGTTCCAGTGGATCGGCCTGCCTGAGTACGGCAAGGCTGCCAACGCCGAGGCCAACGACAGCATGCGTTCACCTTCGGAGCTGGTGGGTGTGGTGGCCTTTCTGGCCATCCTGCTGTTCTCCTGCATCGCCGCCTCGAATGTGCTGGCCCTGCCGGCCCTCACCGATGTGTTCAGGGTGATGCTGCTGGTGTTCAGCCAGATCATGGCCGGGCTGGTGGTGTTCGCGATCGGGCTTTACCTGGCCAATCTGGCCAGCCAGGTGGTCGCCGCATCGTCGGGTCCTCTGGCCCCCATGCTCTCCACCATCACCCGGCTGGCGATCATCGCCTTCGCCGGCGCCATGGCCCTGCAGCAGATCGGTGTGGCGCCGATGATTGTCTCGATTGCTTTCGGTCTACTCTTTGGCTCGATCGCCGTGGCCATGGCCGTGGCCTTCGGCCTAGGTGGCAAGGACGTGGCCTCAGAACAGCTGCGCGAGTGGATCAGTTCGATCAAAACCCTCAAGTGATGACGCTGATGGGCCATCTCCTCTGAATCCTTCGTCCAGCCAAACGGGGGAAAGCGGATCCATGGTTTCATCACCCACGCCGTGAAGCAGATCCAGGCCCTTCTCCATCGATCTGCAGTTGGCCCGGCCCTGCCGCGAGCCGATCTGGTCGCAGGGCTCACGGTCGCTGCGGTGGTGCTGCCCAAGGCGATGGCCTATGCCACCGTTGCCGGACTGCCCGTGCAGGTCGGCCTCTACACGGCCCTGGTGCCGATGGTGGTGTACGCCCTGCTTGGCAGTTCCCGGCCCCTGAGCGTGAGCACCACCACGACACTGGCGATCCTGGTGGGCAGCGAGCTGAACCGGCTCTCGCCGCTGGCCGATTCCGGTGCCCTAGTGGCGGCCAGCGCCACCCTTGCCCTGCTGGTTGGCGCGATGCTCTGCGGCGCGGCCTTGCTCCGCCTCGGCTTCATCGCCAACTTCATCTCCGAATCGGTGCTGGTGGGGTTCAAGTCCGGCATCGGTCTGGTGATCGTGCTCGATCAGCTGCCCAAGTTGCTAGGGCTGCATGTGGAGAAGGCCGGTTTCTTTCGCGACCTTGCTGCCCTGCTCGGTCAGATCCCCCAGGCGTCGATCGCCACCGTGCTGCTCTCAGTCGGGCTGTTCAGCCTGCTCTTTGGCCTGAAGCGCTGGTGCCCGAGGCTGCCCGCACCCTTGCTGCTGGTGGCCGTGGCGATCGCCAGTTGCGCCCTGCTGGGGCTCGATCGCTTCGGCGTCGAGCTGGTGGGAGCGGTGCCACGGGGCCTGCCCACGCTCAGCTGGCCCCAGCTCGACCTGATCGGCGGTCTCTGGCCGGGGGCGGCGGGCATCGCCATGATGAGTTTCACCGAAAGCATCGCTGCGGCCCGGGCGTTCCGCGCTTCCGACGAACCCTCCCCGAACCCCGACCGGGAGCTGCTGGCCCTGGGACTGGCCAACATCGGCGGCGGTTTTTTCAGCGCGATGGCAGCCGGTGGCGGCACCACCCAGACGGCGGTGAACCGCCAGGCCGGCGCCCGCAGCCAGAGGGCGGAGCTGGTCACGGCGGCGGCCGCCCTGGCCACCCTGCTGCTGCTGGCCCCCTGGATCGCCCTGATGCCCCTGGCCGCCCTGGCGGTGGTGGTGATCGTTTATTCGCTCGAGCTGATCGCTCCTGGCGAATTCCTGGCGATCCGCCGTGTTCGTTACGCCGAATTTCACTGGGCCGTCGTGGCCTTCCTGGGCGTGGTGTTTCTGGGCACCCTCAAGGGCATCCTGGTGGCCGTGATCCTGTCACTGCTGGCGCTGGTGCAACAGGAGGTGAACCCGCCGGTGTACGCGATCGGCCGCAAGCTCGGCACCGATGTGTTCCGGCCCCTCTCGCCGCGCCACCCCCACGATGAAACCTGGCCGGGCCTGCTGCTGCTCCGCGCCGAGGGGCGGCTGTTCTTCGCCAATGCCCACGGCGTGCTCACCCGGATGCGCGCTGAGGTGGACCGATACCAGCCGAAGGTGGTGGTGCTCGATGGCAGCGCCGTGATCGACATCGAGTACTCCGCCCTCAAAACGCTCATGGAAGCGGAGCGGCGCCTTGAGGGGCAGGGAATCAGCCTGTGGCTGGCGGGGCTGAACCCCACGGTGCTGGAGCTGATCCGCCGCGCGGAGCTGGGCGAGCGGCTGGGCAAGGAGAGGATGCACCGCAACATCGAGCGGGCGGTGGAGCACTACCTGGCCGCGGGGCCTGGCCCTGTTGCTGGCCGCACGTTCTGCCCCCACGATGGAGGGCCTCCAGATCCCCCTCATGATTGATCTGCACGTCTCGGTGCTGCCCCCGATTCCCTTGCTGCGCCGGAGTCGTCCCTGAGATGGGAAACGAGCTTGATCAGGATGACGACGGCATCGATCCAGCCGCGTACCCCAAGACCCGGAGAGTTCGCGGACTGATCGCCGAGTTCGAAGTCGACGCCCGGACCACCGAGGTGTTCATCGTGCTCAGCCTCGGCTCCAGCCTGATCGCCAGCCTGGGGCTGCTGGCCGACAGCGCCGCCGTGGTGATCGGCGCGATGATCATTGCCCCCTGGATCACCCCGCTGCGGGCTGCGGCCTTCGGCATCCTGCGGGGCCGGGTGCAGCTCGTTCTGCAGGGGCTGTTCACCCTGTTGGTGGGCGGCCTGATCGCCGTCGGGGTCTCGGTGCTGCTGGGCTTGCTCTCAGGGCTGGGCGATTTCGGCAGCGAGGTCCAGGCCCGCACGGCCCCGAACCTGCTGGATCTCGGCATCGCCCTGGTGGCCGGGGGCATCGCCGCCTATGCCCGGTTGCGCAGTGAGGCGGTTTCGTCGCTGGCGGGAACGGCGATCGCCGTGGCCTTGGTGCCGCCGGTCTGCGCTCTGGGCCTGCTGCTCTCCGCCGGCCAGTGGTCGGTGGCGCTCGGCTCCGGGCTGCTGTATCTCACCAACTTGATGGGCATCCTCAGCGGCTGCCTGCTGGTGTTGGCCAAGTCCGGGCCAGGTCTGAGAAACCAGATGAGTCGCAGCCGACTGGGGATGGTCAGCCTCGGCCTCACGGCCCTGTTGGTGGTGCCGCTCACCGGTAGCTTCCTCGATCTGGTTCGCCGTAGCCGCGAAGAACTGGTCCAGCGCCAGGTGGCCTCCACGATCCAGACGCTCCTGACCCGGGAAACGGTGACCCTGGGCCAGGAGGCCCAGATCGCCGATTTCTCGATCAACTGGGAGGTGAACCCGCCGATCATCCGGGTGGTGGTGCGGGCCAGCGAGCCGGATGTGCCGACCTCCAAGCAGGTGGCGGAGGTGCAACGGCTGATCAACGATCGCGAGAGAATCCGCTTCCGGCTTGTGGTGGAGCGCTCTCCGGTTGAGGTGGTGGGTCCGGAGACGGCCCCGAATCCGATTCCCGAGCCAGCCCGGGTGCCCTTGCTCGAGCCCGTCCTGCCGCCGCCCCCCGCTGGCGCTCCCGACCCCCCGGCTCCAGATCCGGCTCCCAAGCCCCAGCGCATCCCCCTGCCGCCGCCGCCGGCGGTGCCGCCGGGTCCCCGGGAGGCCGGCGTGGGCAACAACGACTAGGACTGGGGAGTCCACAGCCCCCCAGTCCCATGTCCAAATCCCAGCTCAACGCCTTTCTGGCCGAAGTGGAAGGCAATCAGGCCCTGAAACAGCGGGTCGATGGCGCCGCTGATCCGAGCGCGGTGGTGGCGATCGCCCTGGAAAGCGGCCATCTGTTTTCCGAGGCGACCCTCACGCGTCACCTGCGGGTCTGAATCCGCTGCTCCAGGGAACCCAGTGCCACTGAACTGTGCACTCAGGGAATCAGCGCCTCCCGCAGCTGCTCGATCCGCTTTCGGTTCACCCCGAGATCGGAATCCCCCAGCCTGGAGGCCGAGCGCACTTGCAGCACACCTTGATCGGGGTCACTGGCCAGCTCGAGATCGTCGACGAAGCCGAACAGCCGACTTTCAGCCGTGGCATGGAGGTACGTGGCCGCCGGCTCTGCGCCGGTTTCAATCCGAGTGCCGGGCATCGCCGCCACCACCGCCCGCAGCTGGGCAAGGCCGGCGGTTGGATCAGCCAGGGGCCAGTCTTCCCTGACGCAGTGATTGGCGGAGGGGCAGGCCGGCAGCGCCCCGTCGTTGAGGCCGAGCGTGTCCGGCACCGATCCGGCCACATGCAACAGCGATGCCGATGCCGGCATGGGCAGCCAGAACAGCGTCAGCAACAGCAGTGAAGCGAGAAACGGCATGGGCAGGGAAGCAATGGAGGGCCATGCCATCTTCAGGCCGCCTCCGCCCAGCTGCCGTGCAGGCCATGGGGGATCGCCAGTGGTAAGGGCAGCACGGCCTGCTCACTGAGGTCGCCCGCTCGCAGGATCACCAAATCACTGGCGCAGCGGGCACCATTCCAGACCACCACCAGCACCCAGCCGTCGTCTTCCGCCGTCGCGCCTGGGCGCGGCACCATCACTGGCTCACTGACGAAGCCCCGCGGAGCGGCGCTCCAGAGCCGGCGCTCACCGGTGTCGAGGTTGATCTTTTCGATGGCCTGCAGCGGAGCGTTGCCCGTCTCCACTTCGGTCACCGCCATCCAGGCCCAGCTGGCCTTCAGCCCCACCCGGGCGGGATTCACCGTGGCGAATTCACAGCAGCGCTGCTCCAGCAGCTCGGTGCTGACCTTGCCACTGGCCAGATCGATGCGGCAGCGCTTCAGCTGGCCGATCGGCAGGCTGTCGAAATCGATCGAGCGGAAGTCGACGCCCTGGGGGATCGTCGGAAAATCGTCGTAATAGATCGAATCCACCACCAGCGTGCCGGCGCTACCGGAATCCGGTTCTTCGAAGGCATTGAGATGGTGGAACACGAAGCCTTCCGGGGCTGAAACCCGCCGCGGTTCACCGCCACCGGAGCGCGGGATCAGCCAGAACTCGCCGGGGGTCCCGGGCTTGGAGCCCAGGCACTGGGCGGCCCCTTTGAGCCCGAACACGAATCCGAGGGGGTTGAACGCCATCGCGTTCTGCAGGAACACCGCCCAGTTCGGGGTGATCGCGAAGTCGTGGAGGAAGGCAAAGCCGGGGAAGCTGTGCTTCTGATCCGCCTTCAGTTCAGCTGTTCCAGCGCCGCTGGCGTCGTACTCCATCAGCCGCACCGTGCTTCGGGGCCCCGCCTTGACCCCGAAGGTCACCATGCGCCGCTCGCCGTGGTGGCCTGGATCGAAGCGGGGATGGGCACTGAAGGCCTCGCCCTCCGCCAGGTTGCCCTCCATCAGGTCGAGGCCCCGAGTTTCCAGGGTTTCGGGATCGAGAGCGTGCGGTGAGCTCGCTTCCCAGAGCGCCAGCAGCTTGTCGCCGAGCCGCACCACATGGGTGTTGGCGATGTTCTTGAGCCGCAGGTCGAAGGCGTTGGCCGCCGGGCCGCCTGGTTTCTGGGTACCGAACACACCCCGATACAACACCTTGCCGGCAGCTTCTTCTGCCACCCAGCCCTCGGTGCGCACGAAGCGATTGCAGAGGCTGGCCGCGCCGGATTCAAAGCGCAGGGCTGTGATCATGCCGTCGCCATCGAAGGGGTGGTGCACCCAGCGACCGCCGCGCTCCAAGCGGCCGGGTCCGTTGCGGTAAAGCGTGCCGCCCAGCTCCGGCGGGATCGTGCCTGAGCTGGGTGTGAGGGCGACAGCGGTGAGCTCGCTGCCCACGTTGCGGAAGGAACTCGCCCAATCGTCGCGGTCGTAATCGCCGGCGGCGGGGCTGGTGGGTTCGGGGCGGCTGGGGGCGACGGTCATCGGGCGGGCGGCAGGGGAGTCAACTTGATCCCCATCATCACGTAACGAACCATTACGTTGCGGATTTGCCGCCGGCCTGCTCCAGCACCCCCTTGCTGCTGGGAACCATGCCGGCGCGGCGGGGGTCGATTTCCACCGCCAGCCGCAGGGCCCTTGCGAAGGCCTTGAAGCAGGCCTCGACGATGTGGTGGGAGTTCACGCCGGCGAGCTGGCGGATGTGCAGGGTGAGGCCGGAGTTGTTCACCACCGCCACGAAGAACTCCCTCACCAACTCGGTGTCGTAGCTGCCGATCCGCTGGGCTGGGATCACCAGGTCGTAGCTGAGATGGGGACGGCCGGAGCAGTCGAGCACCACCTGGACCAGCGCCTCATCGAGGGGCGCCACGAAATGGCCGAAGCGCTGGATGCCGCGCCGATCGCCCAGGGCCAGCGACAGGGCCTGCCCCAGGGCGATGCCCACGTCTTCGTTGGTGTGGTGGTCATCGATGTGGGTGTCGCCGCTGGCTGAAACCGCCAGATTCAGCAGGCCATGGCTGGCGAGCTGGTGCAGCATGTGATCGAGGAAGGGCACGCCGGTGCTCACCTGGCACTGGCCGGTCCCATCGAGGCCGAGCTCCACGGCCACATCGGTTTCACCGGTGACGCGCTGGATGCTGCCGCTGCGGCCGCCGGGGCTGCCGTGATCTAGGTCCGAAAGGGAGGACACAGGGCAATCGGGCGGGACGGTACCAATCATGCCGAAGTCAACGAACGCAATCAGTCCACAATCGCCTGCATCGATTCGGCCGCTGCTTGAACAACTGTCCCCAGGCGGTGCTCGCCGAGCTGCGCGCAGGCCACCGGCGTTTCCTTGACGGTGAATCGCTCCATCCCCACAGCAGCCGCGAGCGCATGCTCGAAGTGGAATCGGACCAGCATCCGACTGCGGCGGTGTTGGGCTGCGCCGATTCGCGGGTGCCGGTGGAGCTGCTCTTCGACACAGGCTTCGGTGACCTGTTCGTGGTCCGCAACGCCGGCACCCTCTCCACCACCGCGGCCATCGCCTCACTGGAGTACGCCGTCGCCCACCTGGCCGTGCCGGTGATCGTGGTGCTGGGCCATGAACGCTGCGGCGCCGTGGAGGCAGCCCTGAATCCAGCGTTGAAGCTCACCCCGAGCCTGGCCCAGGTGGTGGGTCAGCTCCGCATGGAGCTGCTCAGCCTGGGCGGGCAGCACGACCTGGATCAGGCCTCCCGCCTTCACACCCTCAACGCGGCCCGCAACCTGGTCGACTCCAGCGTGCTGCTCACCGATCTGATGCGCGGCGGCCGCCTGCAGGTGGAGGCTGCCTTCTACAACCTGCACACCACCAGCATCGACTGGATGGGATCGGTAATGCCCATGCGCTCAGAAACACTGATCAGCCCCCGTTGATGGGAGCTCTGGTCACAGCTCGGCTCACATCCCCGTGATGCAGTAACCGGCATCCACATAAATCACCTGGCCGGTGATACCGGAGGCCAGGGGGCTGGCCAGGAAGGCGGCCGTGGCGCCCACTTCGTCTTGCGTCACGGTGCGTTTGAGCGGCGCCTTCTCCTCGACGTTGTGGATCATGTCGAGGATGCCGCCGATGGCGGAGCTGGCCAGGGTGCGGATCGGCCCGGCGCTGATCGCGTTCACCCGCACCTGCTTCTCTGGACCCAACTCGGCGGCCAGATAGCGCACCGAGGCCTCCAGGGCCGCTTTGGCCACACCCATCACGTTGTAGTTGGGGATCGCCCGCTCAGCCCCCAGATAGCTGAGGGTGATCACGCTGGCCCCCTCGTTGAACAGGGGTTTTGCGTGGCGGCAGAGTGGCGCCAGGGAGTAGGCGCTCACCTCCAGAGCTCGGGCGAAACCCTCCGGGCTGATCGCGCTGTAGTTGCCGATCAGCTCCTCTTTGCCAGCGAACGCCAGGCAGTGGATCAGCACGTCGAATCGGCCCCACTGCCGCTCGATTTCGCTGAACACCGCCACGATCTGCTCGGGGTTCTGGACATTGAGCGGCAACACCAGGCTGGGCTCAAGCGGAGCGGTGAGCTCGCGCACCTTGGCTTCGAAACGGCCCTTCTCATCGGGCAGGTAGGTCACCGCCAGTTCGCAGCCTGCCGCCGCCAGCTGCTGGGCGATGCCCCAGGCGATCGAGCGGTTGTTGGCGATGCCGGTGACGAGGGCTTTCTTGCCGCGCAGATCGAGAAGCATCGCTGGGGGTCGAGAGAATGGGATTCTCCCGCAGCGCTTGCACCCGTGTCCTGGTTCGCCCTGCCGCCGCCGTGAGCGAAACGCTCAACCTGCTGACCTGGCCGCCACCGACGGCGTCGAAGCCTTGGCCCCCGCTGGATCCTTCGCCGCAGGCCCCGCCACTGATCTGGCTGATCGACCGCCGCTGTGAAGCCCTGGTGGCCCAGCGGCCGTTGCTCGAGGCCCTGCTCTCGGCGGAGGAGCGCCGCCGGATTGAGCGCCTTCGCCGCGACGACGACCGCGACCGCAGCCTGCTGGGCCGGGGGGTGCTGCGCCTGGTGCTGGGAGGCCTGTGTGGCCTTGATCCCGCCACGCTGCCGCTGACCGTGGGCCCCTGCGGCAAACCCCAACTGGCTCCTGAGGCCTCTCCCCAGTTCAACATCGCCCACTCCGGTGCCCTGGTGCTGCTGGCATTTCACGCCAGCTGCCCGGTCGGCGTTGATGTGGAGCGCCAGCGAACCGATCTTCGGTGGCAAGCGATCGCCCGCCGCTGCTTCACCCCGGAGCTCTGCCAGCAGATCGAGGCGATGCCGCCCAGTCAGCAAGGGCTGGCCTTCCTGAGGCAGTGGTGCCGCCTGGAGGCCACGCTCAAGGCCCGCGGAACGGGCTTCCTGGCATCGCCGCGGCCATTCCCGCCCGCCACCGCCCTCCACGATCTCCAGCTGCCGGAGGGCTACGCCGGTGCGGTAGCCCTGGCTTGATGCCCTGGCCCTGCCTTGATGCCGTGGCCCTGGCCTGGGACGCTGGCTGCTATTCCTCCTGCGGGGGGATCGGCGCCAAGGCCTCTTCCTGCTGGCGCACCTGTTCGGGATCGGGCAACAGATCCTCCTCCTTGAGCGGGGGCAACGGCTCCACCTTCACCTCCTCGAGGCGACGGGGTGGTTCGGCCCATTCCCAGCGGCTGCGCGGCGCCCTGGCTTCGCACAAGGCTTCAAGTTCGCGGCGCAGGGCGTTGCGCACGTCACGGCGCCCATAGACCTCAAACACCTCCGGCCGCGTGGCCAGCCCGGAGCTGAACGGAGCCGAGCCGTTGCCGTTGAACAGCCGCGTCGCATCCGGCAGCCAGCGGGGCCGGCAGACCCCCCGGGTGCTGGTGTCGGTCTCCAGCCAGAGGTGGAGGCCGTAGCCATCGGGCTGGCTGACCACCGCCAGGCCGTCGTGGGGCTGGCT
>JABMPN010000043.1 GCA_013203655.1 Cyanobacteria bacterium bin.51 | reverse complement strand
GTGGAGGGTCCGGGCCATGTGCCGATGGACCAGATCGAGTTCAACGTCAAAAAGCAGATGGAGGAGTGCAGCGAGGCGCCCTTCTATGTGCTCGGCCCGCTGGTCACCGACATCGCCCCCGGCTACGACCACATCACCAGTGCCATCGGCGCGGCACTGGCGGGCTGGCACGGCACGGCCATGCTCTGCTACGTGACCCCCAAAGAACACCTGGGCCTGCCCAATGCCGAAGACGTGCGTGAGGGCCTGATCGCCTACAAGATCGCTGCCCACGCCGCCGACCTCGCCCGCCACCGCCCGGGAGCCCGCGACCGTGACGACGAACTCAGCCGCGCCCGCTACGCCTTCGACTGGAACAAGCAGTTCGACCTCTCGCTCGATCCCGAACGCGCTCGCGAATATCACGACGAAACCCTGCCCGCCGACATCTACAAAGAAGCCGAGTTCTGCTCGATGTGCGGCCCCAAGCACTGCCCGATGCAGACCAAGATCACCGACGAGGATCTGGCCGGCCTCGAGGAGGTTCTGAAGGCGCAGGAGGCCGGCGCAGCTGGCCAACCCGTGGGGGTCTGAGCCAGGAGGCTGTGAGGTTCACAAGGCCTCTTCCCAAGAGGAGAACATCTCAAGGGTGCCCAACCACCGGTTTGAGCGCCCGCGCCCGTGTCCCGTCATGGTCTTGGCTTAACTCGGGACTCCTGAAAAAGGCAAATCAACTGCGCCGCTCTGGCCTCAACGGTTGGAAACCGATAAACTGTAAGGAAACGCGGCAATCACGGATTGTCGCCACTGACGATGGCCGTAAATGTACCGGAAGCTCTATAACAGTCAGCTTCCAATCAAGGAATTCCACGTGCCGTTTGATCCGACAATGAGGATCATTTCCGCTAAGCGCAGCCTTCTCGAAGAGTCGCGGCTCTTAGATGAATACCTGAGGCACATCAATGAGCTTGTGGTTCGGCGAGGCAAGGAGATGTTGATTGAGGCTGCCGCTTCTCAGCCCCATGACGATGACGATTCAAGTGGAGATGATAAGGACGACGGCGATCAGCTCTCGCTCGATAGCCTGATCAAGCCCGCAGACTGCCCAGAAGAAAAGAATTGGGGCACGCTCAGCATTGATTCCTCCTGCAGGCAGACTGATAGCACCTATCCCTCCGGACCTGAAGCTTTTGAATGAGGCGAGGTAGACGACAGAGAGAGTGATCGACGACCTCTGCAAGCAAGCCAACGGTTCTGGCCCGCATCGACCGCATTATGGCCGCGGCATGGCGCGTACACATTTTCTCTACGTCGCTAAGCAGAAAAGACTACGACGGAGAAGACTCAAGGCTGCGGTGAGGCGGCAGCTTGACTATCTGGAGCGCAATCCGCAATCTGGAAGCCATTGATGCCCTGATCGCTGATGGGGCAGGCCTTTCAGCTCTCAAGAAGCATTGGTGGCATAATCTCCTAATCTGCAGTGAGCTCCACCGGCATCAAACCATTCTTCTCCACAGTAAGACCAGGATCATCCCTGATCTCCTTGTCAATTTGGTGCGGCGGCAGGTACGGCCCATTGTTCGCGGAAAGGCTAGAGCTGCTGTCGATTTCGGAGCCAAAATCAGTATTTCTGTTAGCAATAGATTTGCGTTCCTGCATCGTCTCAGTTGGGATGCCTACAACGAAGGCGAGGATCTAATTGCTCAGGCCGAGACGTATAACAGGACAATGGTTGCTACCATGAACGAATATGCGCTGATCGCATTTACATCAATGCCAAGAACAGGCGCTTCTGTGCGAGAGCAGGAATTTGTCACTCGGGTAAACGTTTGGGCAGACCACCAAAAGATCCAGAGATCAATGCAGCTCACAAGCAACACTCAGTGCCGATCAGTGCCGTAGGAATGAAGTCGAGGGAGTCTTTGGCTCGGGCAAGCGAAATTACTCACTGAGGCTGATCATGGCGAGGCTCGCCCATGGCGCTGCAACCTCGATCTCCATGAATTTCCTGGTGATGTGTGCCGAGAAGATCTTGAGGCTGCTCCACCTCTTTTTGTGTTTATTTTTGCCTGTCTATGCAGCCTTCTCCGGTTCCATGCCTCACCAGGGAAGGCCTGGACAACTACCGACGAAAGATGGAACGATTGGCCTATTACCGCATAGACGTGGCCATGGCCTGCGTAAGCCCTCTGCAGATGCCCGTTGCGGCGCGATTTGGCGTCAGCTCCTTTCAGGAGTCCCTGTTTAACGGCATCGGCCGCATCCGCACTTTCTACTGCGAACGGCTGGCGGCCCTGCGCCAGTTCAGTGATCAGGGGAAGGAGTCCTGCGATGCGGCAATGATTCTGGCGCAAGAAAGAAGAGGGAGTTGAAATTTGTATTGAGTCGATTTTAATTTGCAGGCTATATATGTTTAAGTTGCGAAAGATTAAGGTCTGGATCTTTTTCTGTGTCTGCTTGATCAGGCGTTAGGTATTGGATGAATCACTGTTCTCATTCAGATTCAGCTGAATTGGTACAATCACGGCTCCCGTGACAGCGTGGATGCAGCGCCAACCTGGCTCAGATGTTCTTGGTGGGGACCCTGTGCTGGGTTCATTCTCGTCTGCATTCCTTGGGCCAGGGGCCATCCCCCAGTTTAAGGCCTGTCTGGCGTCCGAATTTTTCCTGGTTCTGCCGATTCTTCTCTTCGTTCACCGCTACATCGACGACTACGGCCGTTCGATGGATGGAGAGTTCCGCTGGACCGAGGTCGGACGCCCCCTCGCTGATGGCCTGTTTGCCCTGGTGAATCTGGGAGCTCCGGCCGTGGCGGTGGCTCCGCTGCACCAGCTTCTGGCCGTTGGTGTGTTGGCTCTGACGGCTGTAGTGGCCGCGCGTGCCTATGGGTTGCGCTCACCCCTCTGGAGCGCCCTGGCGACCCTGCCGCTGATGGGGCAGCCCTATGCCCTCGAAAATCTGTCCTACGGATTCGACTGTCTGGCGATGGCACTGGCCGTGGGGCTGGCCGTTGTGGCAGCCGTGGTGCTCCACCGGGTCGTGTCGGGGCCGGGGCTGCTGGTGAGCTCGGCTCTCTTGTTGGCTTCTCTTTGCCTCTACCAGCCTGCCACCAGCGGCTTTCTACCCTTTGCTCTGATGTTAGTGGTGGGGGAAATCCTAGGCCTGGCGGCGCCGATTTCATCAGGCCGCCCCTCACTCCGGCGCAGGCTGGTGCGGGTGTTGGTCACCTATGGCTTCGCGCTGTTCAGCTACCTGATGCTGATGCGTCTGGTGCTGGAGGAGAGCTCATCCTACTCCACCGAACGAGCCCGGGCGCTCCCCCTCGACACGGCCATGCCCGCCCAACTCCTGCGCCATGCCTTGGAGTTCTGGCGGATCGTCTTCGATGACTGGAGCCGCTGGCCCATCAGTGCCCCTTGGCTCCTGCTGCTGCTGGCCTACGCCGTAGTGGTCTGGATCATGGTTGGGCGTTGGCAGCGGGGCCGCAGTAGCCGTCCGGCGAGATTGGGCTGCACGGTTCTGGTCCTTGGTGCGGTCGCAATGATCGCCCTGGTATCGCCTGGTGCCCTGCTGGGGCTGCAGGATCCCATGGCCCGGGTCCCACGCCTGCTGCTGTTCCTTGGCCCGCTGCTCTCGGCACTGGCGTTGCAGATCGTAGCTGGGACAACCCAGCTCCGCTGGAGGTTGATCCCACGGGGTGCGGTGGTGCTTTTGGCCTGGTCATTGGTGGTGGTGGCCTACACCTACGGGCATGCCACCGCGGCCCAGGCGATCTACGAACAAGGGAGAATCACGCGGCTGATCGAAGGGATTTCACAGTTGCAGGTGCGGCTGCCAGATGCCACACTTAAGGCGATTCATTTCGAAGGTTTTATGCCGCAATCTCCGGTGCTGCGTAACAGTCAGACCAAGTTACCTGTGCTGGTCCGCTTAGTGCCCCGGCTGATCAGCGACGACTGGTGGTGGGGGCACGAGCAGCTTCGGTTTCATGGCCTGGAGCTCGAGTACAGCCAGCTGGAGCCGGGGGCCATCGCTGATGAGCCTTGCGTTCCTTCGGACACCACCGCCTGCAGCACTGAGTACAGCCTGCACGTCAAGAACGAGACCCTACTGGTCCGGATGCGCTGAGGCCTTGAGAGAAGCGATCCGCGAGACGCTGGTCCTGCGCCGGGATCTGCTGGGCTGGTGGAGCCTGCATGGCCGCCAAGGAATTCTCTGGAAGCTCAGGCCCGATGGCAGTGAGCCGCAGGAGGGAGAGTCACTTAATCCGTAAGGAATCTGGATTGCCGAGGCAAACCGACGATAGAGCGCATACAGTCGGTTGCCACCTCCTCCCCCCCTAATGCCGCTCGCCTGGAGCTACTGCAGGACCAGCACCGCCAGGCAGGCCGCGGCCGATCGCAGCGGCATGGGCAGGCAGGAGGCAGCGCTGGCGGGCTGGATGGCTGAGCACCCTGAATACGTGCTGCAGGAGGCGCTAGTCGATGGCGGCGTCAGCGCCGGCAAGGGCAAGAACCGCACCCGTGGAGCCCTGAGCCGCTTCATCGAGGGTGGCCGCTCCGGGTTGATACCGCCGGGCTCCTGCCTGGTAGTGGAGAGCATGAGCCGGTTCACCCGAGAGGCTGAGCGCAGCGCCCTCGAGACCTTGTTGCGGGACGTATGGGGAAAGGGCCTGGCGATCGCCTTTGCCGAGGGTGATGGTGCTGTGCTCACCGCCGAGGTGATCGACCGGGAACCGCACCGTCTGTACGGCCTGCTGGGGGCGATCAGCCAGGCCAGGGCGGAATGGCTGGAGCGCAGCCGGCGGAGCAAGGGTGCTGCCGCCAAGGCCCGCAGGCTGCAGGACGAAGGCGGGCGCCCGCCTGGCCGCCGACCCTTCTGGATCGACCGCGACGCCGCCGGGGATCTCAGCCTCAGTCCCGTCTACCAAGGAGCGATCGACCGCGCCGTGGAGCTGGCGCTGGGCGGCTTCGGGATGGTGCTGATCGCTGACCACCTCACGGCCGAGAACTTCCCGGCGCCACCGACTATGGCCGCGAATCAATACCGGCCAGCCCTCAAGACGGGCTGGTCTGCCGGGCAGGTAAGCCGCCTGCTGCGCCACCCAGCCCTGACCGGCACCCTCCAGCGGCTGGACGGGACTGCGCTACCAGGCTTCTACCCGGCGGCCATCACACCCGAGAAATGGGAGCAACTGCGGTCCAGCGTTGACGCCCGGAACCTTCTGAAAGGTCGGCTGCGGGGCAAGAGTCATCGGGCGAAAAACCTTTTCCAGACCCTGCTGCGTTGCGGCTGCTGCGGTGGCCCCATTGGCTATGCGGCACCGGCCGCCAGAGCAAGAAAGGGGCATCCGGGCTACGTGGTCTGCCGGAACGGAGCGCGAGGGCTGAGCGGCTGCACGATGCGGGGCCACATCGAGTACGACAACGCGGAAGCTCACTGCCTGGGCCGGCTCGGCGCGACGGACTGGGAAGCCCTGCTCCACCGGCCAGATCATCAGCAGGAACGCCTGGCGTTGGAGCTGGCC
>JABMPN010000042.1 GCA_013203655.1 Cyanobacteria bacterium bin.51 | reverse complement strand
TCAAGACCAGAGCCATCAACCACTCGACCACCCCTCCAGCATTGCCATCGAGCCTATGACGGCCCGCAGCCCACCTAGTTTCCCATGTCCCGGGCCTGCCTGCAGGGTTCCCAGGGACTTAAACCCACAAAATCGATGGCCTGCTGGGCGGTGCAGCCCACCGGAGGTGTTTGCTGGCTAAAGCCCCAGTGCATTCGCTTTCATTGGTCTTGATTGTCCAATGGCTGTGATTCAGCCGATTGGTGTGATGTAGTACTGACTGGAGACGCCTTCAACATCGTGATAGTAGTAGAAGCAATCAGGGTCAATGGCTTGGATTGAAGTGATCATGGGTGGCAGTTCTTCCTGGGTGATGATCGTTCTCACCACGTAGTAGGAGTCTCCACTGCGGCCACCGGTGATGGGATGGGCTGAGTAGGTGCGATGCGAGGAGGAATCGGAAATGGCCTGGCCGATGGCATCACGTTGGCGCGTGATGATGGCCAGCATCGTGATCTTGAATTTGTGGTAAAGGTCGTTGAGTGTTTCGGTGGAAACAAAGATGTAGATACAGGTATACATCAATGTGTTGACCACAGACTCAAACTCGCCATTCTTGAGGAAGTCAACAATCAACCCGAAGGCGGTGGATCCAACCGAGGCGATCACGGCGATTGATCCAACCGGTTTGAGGTGCTTGGTGGCGTAATAGGCACCGATGATGTCTTCATCACCGGT
The DNA here is from genome assembly GCA_013203655.1 of Cyanobacteria bacterium bin.51. GTDB lineage: Bacteria > Cyanobacteriota > Cyanobacteriia > PCC-6307 > Cyanobiaceae > Regnicoccus. The sequence continues at coordinate 3,505 of JABMPN010000042.1, read as the reverse complement.
GGACCCCCGATTCTTGAAGGCCAGGGCTTTGGCCACACCGGCCAGCAAGCCACCGAAAATTACCAGTATGATGCGTTCATTCTGGGGTTCAGGGCGGGCAAAGCTCTGTTCCGGCAAGATCAGCAGTGTCAGTACAACGGTGCCGACGACGACCAGTGATCTCAGGGCAAACACCCTGCTGATCCTCGCGAAAGCAAAGACCAGCAAAAGGGCCTGGAATATCACATAGAGGACAATGAATAGATTGAAGCTTTCAAAGTAGTACGACAAAGCTGTCGCAATACCCTCAGTCCCTGTTAGAATAACTTTTGAGGGGAGAATAAAATATTTAAGGGCAATTGCATAGAGAATCCCGGCAAATACGATCACCGTATAGCTCTTATGCAGGCGATTCATGGGTTCTTAAAGATTGCAATGATCAGCTGATCCTGGTCTGCTTTTGGCCCCGGACTGCTGCTTGGAGAGTAACTCTTCTGCCAGTAACGGCAGGCACGACCCGCTCAGAAGATCTTCGTGCAAGTGGGGGTGGGCGTGAGTTTCATCAATGACCAGAGGGCGCCATATTGCGCCTGTGAGAGCGAGAGTTCCGTCCGCATCCGTGCTCCCATCGGTGTGCCTGGAGCTGCAGTGGCGCCAATCTCCGTGTTGATCACAGCGAGGCCCTGGCACATCTCTTCGATGCTGGGGTTGAGTGCACTGTTGGCCCATCCAGGCAAGCACTGCAACGCCACCGGCAGCAGGCTGCCCACCAACGTCAGCCATCGCCACCTCATGGCGTGGGTTTGGCCAGGGGCAGCAGGCACTTGTCGGAATCGCAGCCAGCAGGGCCGGCCTCCACCAGTTCGCCGCGGTCATAGCGCTGCAGGGCTTCAAAGAAATCACCGGTGCGACGGCGGCCCAGCACCTCTTCGCTCAGGCGGCTGTAGGTGGCCTGATCGATAGGTTCAAAGGGCAGGCGCGGGAAGGTGGCGTTGGCATCGAAGCGGGCCAGCAGGGCTGCTGAGATGTAGCCCTTGCCGTCATCGATCGCTTGATGGATCGCTTCGGCCAGCGGTTCGATTTCGTTCTCGCGAAACTCGACGGTGGCTGAGGTGTTGTGGGCCGTGTAGTGCGTCTGCACCTGCATATAGAAGTCGAACTGGGCCAGGGCTGAGAAGTTGCTGATCTCCACCGCATCAGCACCGGGGATGTTCGCCCAGCTCACTTCGGTGGGGATCTCCACCAGCCATTCGGTGCAGCGTGGATCAAAGGGATCATCCAACAGGCGGCCGTTGTCGTCTTTATCCGATTGGCTCGGCACGATCGTGTAGCCGTAGTCGAGGCAGGCCAGGGCCACCGGATCGTTCTTGCGGAAGGTGATGCGGCGGATGAAGCGCTGCGCCTTGGGCGGATGCCAGCCGGGGCTTGCGCCGGTGAGCAGGCTCTTGGTGCCGGCCGGTTGCACGGTGGTGCAGCGATTGGGGCGGCGCAGGCCGTGGCGATCGCAGTAGTCCCACACCGCCGCGTTCACCACCTGCTTCCAGCGGCTCAGGTAGTCCGCTTCCTGTGCTTTGAAGGCCAGACCGGCTTCTGTTTCGGGGCGGCCCGCCTCCCACCAGTTCAGCCAGGGGGTGCCGAAGGCATGCACGAAAAAATCAAACAGGCCGGTGAAGCTCACGCCCACAATCGGATCCCAGGCGCGGCTCTGGCGGTAACGCTCCACTTCAAAATCGTGGTTGAGAAGACAGGCCACCGCCAGGCCGGCGGCCTTGAAGGCATCGGCCTGGGCCTGGTGGTCGGCTGGATCGATGCGGTTGAGGTGGATTTCGGCCAGGTTGCAGTGGAAATCAGCTCCCAGGATTTCGCCGCAGGGATTGAGCCCATAACGCCCGAGCCGGTGCTCCAGCTCGGCGGCGCTGATCTCGGGGTGATGGAGGGTGAGCCAGCGGCCGGCTTCCTCTCGGCCCTGGTCCACGTAGATGTCGATGAACTCGCTGCGCAGCTCGGCGGTGGGCAGCAGGTCGGCATTGGAGCGGGCGATCGCTTCGGGGGCGAACTGGATCGCGCCTTCGCCGCTCTGGAACTGCTTGACCACTGCTTCGAGCACCACCTCCTTGGAGGGGCGGTTGTGGAACACACGGGTGTGATTGGCCATCCGCAGCGCGTCGCGCTCGGGATCAATGCTCCAGTTGCCCTCAGTGTCTTGCTGCCAGAGGTTTTCCTTGGCGCCAGCGGCGGAGCCATCCTCGGCGGCGAACTGGCGCATGCCGGCGCTGCGGCGGATGTTGCCCGCCACGATCGTGACGGCGGCCTCATCGATCAACAGGCAGCACTCCACCGACGTGAGCTGGCGGCCGTTGGCCTTGTTGAGAATCTGGGCCACCCGGCCGTAGAGATCGCCCAGTTTTACAGGGTTGGCCATGCCGCCGAAGCCCTTGAGTGTTTCGCCCACCGGCCGCACGTCGGAGAGATCCACGTTCACCGTGATCGGCTGCTCGGTGCTGAAGCTGGCGTCGCTGCTCAGTTCCAGCAAACGCTGGTAGCTGTCCACCCAGCCGCGGCGGGTGTCCCCCACTTTGATCGTCACCCGGTTGCCCGCGCTGCTGGAGGTGGTCACTTCCTGGCGCTCGGCTGCGGGGGTGACTCCGATCGGGCTGACGCTCTCGATCAACAGCCGGTTGCGCAGCAGCGGCAGCCGCCCGATCAAGCGCGGTTCGATAATGGCGCCGGTGCCGCAACCCATCATCGCCAGGTCCATCATCAGACCGAAGGCGTCCCAGTCGATCAGGTTGGTGGAGGTGCAGTTGTAGGCACCGGAGAAGTTGTGGCGCTGCTGAATCCAGGGAGTGCCACCAATCCAGAGCCAACGACCGGAGGGCAGGGCCTGCTGGTAGGTCTGCATGCGGCGGATCAGCGCCACTTCCTCAGCACTGAGGTCGCCCAGCTGGCGCAGACCCTCGAGGTTGCGCTCCGAAACCTGGTGCCAGCTCTCGCGGCCGCCTGCGGTGCGGCGGGAGTAGGTGCGGTAGAAGACCGGATTGGCCGCCGGAGCGGTGGCGGGAAAATCGGGGTGCTCGCTGGTGCCGCGCCGGCTGGGATCAGCCAGGTCGAGACGGGTGGGGGTGAGGGTCACGGCAGCGCTGCTGGTCTGGTCGGCTCAGCTTAAACGCCACCTGTGGTGGCGGCAAGGTTCCAGAAGCACCAGAGACAGTGGTGAAGGCGGCAGTGGCGGCGGCTGGTCCGTTGCGGCACAGTCTTCAGGCCGAAAGCCCGGGTGAGCCTGCTGGCAGGCTGGCTTCATGACCAGCAGCACCAGCAGCACCAGCAGCACCAGTGAGCCCACGGGCCTGAGCTCCCTGGCCGAAGAGGTGGCCCGGCGCCGCAATTTCGCGATCATTTCCCACCCCGACGCGGGCAAGACCACCCTCACCGAAAAACTGCTGCTCTATGGCGGTGCCATTCAGCAGGCCGGGGCGGTGAAGGCCAAGGGCGAGCAGCGCAAGGTGACCTCCGACTGGATGGAGCT
>JABMPN010000041.1 GCA_013203655.1 Cyanobacteria bacterium bin.51 | reverse complement strand
TGCCAGCCGCAGCGGCACCCGCGCCATGCACCAGGGCGAAGTCGGCCAGGTGGCGGCCGTCGATCTTGTCGGGTATCCACCGGCGCGCTCGGTGCTGAGCCAGGGTCAGAGGCTTCGAGCGCTTCATTTCACACATCCTTTTGATGCCGTAGTTGCCGCCCCTGGTTCGCCGTCGATACCTGCCGCCCGGAGCCGGGCCCGGTGGACGCGCTTCAAGGTCTGTGCCCTGACCGTGATCGGATCGAGCTCCCGCTGTTGCCGCCGCCGTTCTCGAGCTGCAGCCTGGCCGGCGGGTGACTTGGCCCAGCAGCTCCAGCAGAGCCCGTCACCCTGGCGGTCGGGTCGTTGCCTGCTATCCGGCAGCACTCGGCACCCGCAGCTGGGGCATGTGGGCAGGACTTCTCCGGCCCGGAGTCGCTCACGGCGGCGGCGTTGCCGTTCGGCTGGGGTGAGAACCATGGGCCCAGTGTCACGTGACCTGCCGCTGCAGGCCAGCGGTATTGCCACCCCGCCCCCCCTGGGAGCCTCCCTGAGGGGCCGGTCGAGCCTCGTGCGGCCATGGCACCTCGATCGACTGAGGCCTGCTGCTGGGCCTGCTGGTGGCCGATGGCGTGGCGCTGGGCGCCCTGGATCTGGTGGTCAGGGCGCCGGCCAGGACCTGGGGTGCCGATCAGCCCCCGGTCTCCGGCAGCAGGGGCAGCTTCAGCATCCGCTCCACCACGCTGCGGCTCAGGTTCAGCTCCTCGGCCACCAGCCGGATGCTGAGCCCGCTCTGGCGCAGCTCCAGACCCCGGCGGTGTTGAGCCCGGTTCCAGGAGGGGCGGCGGCCACCAAGGTCTCCGCCTGTTGCCCTGCGGTGACGGATTGATTCGGCCAGGCGTTCAGCACCCAGGTCCCGCTCGAACTCAGCGATAGCCCCCAGCAGCTGCAGCATCAGCCGGCCAGTGGGCGTGGATGTGTCGATCCCTTGTTCGAGGACGTGCAGGTGGACGCCGCGCTCCTCCAGGTCGGCGGTGATCTCCAGCAGCTCCCTGAGGTTCCTGGCCAGTCGGTCGAGCCTGACCACGGCAAGCGTGTCGCCGGGGCGCAGGGCAGCCAGCACGGCGGCCAGCTGCGGGCGCACCGCCTTGCGGGAGCTGATCTGCTCAAGGAACACCTGAGCGCACCCAGCAGCCTCCAGGGCGGCCCCCTGAACTTCGGGGTGCTGATCTGCGGTGGAGACCCTGCCATAGCCCAGGACGCGGGGCTGGCTGGGGCTGGTGGCCTTCCTGCGGATGCGGCGCAGCGTGGAGGCACCCGCTGCCGGGTGGGAGAGTTTGGTCATCGGTCCAGTTGTGTGGGTCGGTCACGGGTCAGGCAGTTCGCGCTGCGCTGGCCCACCACATTCCTACCACCATTCGGGACGGGGTTGCGGGTCAGCCAGAACTTTGTGGTGGTGGTGACGGCCCGAGCGTCCCGAAGCGGATGGCTTGAGGGACTGCCCTGCTGCATGCGCAGGCGGTGGCGGTGATGGTCCTGCCGCCCTGCTGCCCCTGCCCTGCTGTCGCTGCTGCTGGGGCTGGCTGGTGCAATGGCCAGGGCCAAGACCGCCTTGCCGGGGCTCCCGGGCGTCGCTCATCCCCTGCCGCCCTGCTGCTGCTGTTGCGATCGGTCAGGCCCAGCCCTTGCTGCTGCCGCCCTGGCCAGGCGAGGCAGAGGCACCCCCCTTGGGCTGAACAGGATCAGCACCCCCCTGCCCTCGCTCAGTCCCCAGCTGGGACAAAGGCCGATCCCCCTGGAAAGAGTTGGAAGGACGCACCCCCCCTGCTGATCCTGATGAAAACGAAAGGTCATCACGGCCGGGAGTCTGTGGTCCTGCCGTGGGAGAAAACGACCGGGCCGCCGGGGGGAATCGCCGCCGCTTGCGATTAGGGGGCCCCATAACAAAATGCGACCTAATTTCCGGGGCGTGTTTCACCCTGCGCGGATCTCAATCGCCGTGAACCCTGGGCGCTAATCGCCGATGACCATTGCCTGTTTCAGCTCACCAGCCGGGCGCTGGCGATGAACCAGTGGTGCGGCAGTGTGCTGGGTCAGGCGGGGGAGAGCTACGGGGTGTTGCTGTTTGAGTCGCGGTTGGATCAAGAGCGCTTCACCCAGCTGGCCCAGTCCGAACACGACTACAGCGAGCTGCCCCTGGCCAGTTGCCCCATCAACGCGCCATCAGCTTTGAGCCGCTCGGTGCCATCTCCCGTGAGTTGGCCACCGAGATCGAGCGGCATGGCTGGCCCGTCGCAGTCGGCGACGCTTGTCCAATGCCGCTGCACATCGACCCCGACTTCATGGCGGTGCCCCCCTGCCAAGATGAACTGGCGCGACTTGAGGCCTTGGCCCAGCCCCTGAGCCGGCCTATCGACAACACCCCCGAGCTGGAGGACTACTGGCACTGGAGCGGCCAGGAAGCGCTCCGCCGTCAGCACCGCGTGCAGGCACAGGACCATGGCTCGGTGTAGGTGTCCCTCAGCCTGATCCCTCCGCAAGACAAAGAAGAGGAAGACTGGCACAATTTCATGCAAAGACCATCAAGAGTCTGGTTGGGGCCTCATTCCACAATGCGGCGCGCATTTGCTTGCGATCCTTCTAACGCTCAAGATCAGCGGTCGCGAAGCGGCTTTGCACCATTGCAAGGGATTTGCAGACGCACCCGCTGCATCTTGATGTTATATGCCCCAAGGCAGGTACTAGCGCATGCATCAAGATGGACTGTAATGAGGATCAATCAG
>JABMPN010000040.1 GCA_013203655.1 Cyanobacteria bacterium bin.51 | reverse complement strand
CCTCGCTGTAACGACGCATTGGGCATGTCCTCAAGCCCCCGGGTGTACGGATGAGAGGGGTGACAGCTTTCCTGAAACCGGGGGGATTGGACTGGAGAAGCGGGACACCAGCAGACCAAGGCAAAGCCTGACAGTTTTTAGTATCTACAACTACAGAGGAAAAGTGCTCCGGATGCTCTTATTTGTATCTCGGTCAGCATGTAGCGCCGACTTTCAGTCCTGAGCGCTTTTTTCCGAAGCCAGGGTTCCTCTTTCGTGACCCATGCTTGCCGAACTCTGGTCCCTCCAGGGGAGATACAAAGCCCTGCATCTCACCTGGTTCGCCTTCTTTCTCACTTTTGTTGTCTGGTTCAACCTCGCTCCCCTGGCCACCACGGTCAAGGAGGACATGGGTCTCTCGCTGTCCCAGATTCGTACGCTGGCGATCTGCAATGTGGCCCTCACGGTGCCAGCCCGCATCCTGATTGGGATGGTGCTCGATAAGTACGGCCCTCGAATCACCTATTCCACACTTCTGGTGTTTTCAGCCATTCCTTGCCTGCTATTTGCCAGCGCCCAGGATTTCAATCAACTGGTGATCGCCAGGCTGTTGCTCTCCATTGTTGGTGCCGGCTTCGTGATCGGAATCCGCATGGTGGCGGAATGGTTTCCGCCGAAGGAGATCGGGCTTGCGGAAGGAATTTACGGCGGCTGGGGGAATTTCGGTTCAGCCTTTTCAGCCCTTACCATGGTGATCCTGGCGGGCTGGCTTTCCTTTGCAGGCGGGGCTCAGATCGGTGATGTGGTGCTCAACTGGCGCGGCGCCATTGCCTTGACCGGACTGATCGCAGCAGCTTACGGTATCTTCTATTTTTTCAACGTCTCTGATACTCCACCGGGCAGAGTTTATCAAAAGCCCGCCAAAGCGGCAGGCTTGGAGGTGACCTCCATGCGCGACTTCTGGGGGCTACTAGGTATGAACGTTCCGTTTGCGGCCATTCTCAGCGTGCTGGCCTGGCGGCTTCAGAAGGTTAATTTTCTCAATGACACGGGATACACGATTGCCTTGTTACTGGTGCTCGTCTTTTTCGTGGCCCAGACCCTGGGAATCATCCGCACAAACATGGATTTGATCAAGGGCACGAAAGTGTATCCCAAAGATGATCGTTATGAATTCAAACAGGTCGCCATTCTCGAGCTCACCTACGTGGTGAATTTCGGCTCTGAACTCGCTGTGGTGTCGATGTTACCCACCTTCTTTGAAACCACCTTCCTGTTGCCGAAAGCCACTGCCGGTATCCTTGCCGCCTCCTTTGCGTTCGTCAACCTGGTGGCCCGCCCGGGTGGTGGACTCATCTCCGATCGTCTGGGATCGCGTCGCAAGACGATGGGCTTTCTCACCGTGGGCCTTGGTATTGGTTACCTGGTGATGAGCATGATTAAACCAGGAACTTTCGTGGGTACGGCCGGCATCCTGCTGGCCCTGGTACTCACCATGGCTTGCTCCTTCTTTGTGCAGGCTGGGGAAGGATCCACCTACGCCATTGTTCCGTTGGTGAAGCGCCGGGTCACTGGCCAGATCGCCGGCATGGTCGGTGCTTACGGAAACGTGGGAGCCGTGGCCTATCTCACCATCTACAGTTTGTTGCCCGTCTGGATCGGCGACGCGTCAGGGGATCCGTCTCCGGCGGTGGTGGCTGCATCCAACAGCGCCTTCTTTCAGATTCTGGGTGTTGCCGGGCTGGTGGTGGGCCTGATGTGTTACTTCTTCCTCAAGGAACCCAAGGGCTCCTTCGATGATCTCCACGAGGGAGAAGTGATGCTGGCTGAAGCGGCCTGATGTTGGTCTGAGATGGGCGATTTCCCGGTCACAACAAAAGCCACCGCCGTTAACACTCAGTGCCCCTACTGCGGTGTGGGTTGTGGTCTCACCATGCTGCCGCCAGCAGCCCCCAATCAAGCAACCCGTCGCGGTGTCGACGGCCTGCCGATCTGGGGGGTGAAGGGGGATCGCCGTCATCCATCCAGCCTGGGACAGGTCTGCATCAAGGGGGCCACGGTCGGGGAAACGCTCGATCGATCCCGCCTGCTGGAACCTCTCTACCGCCCCACCCTGGATCAGCCCTTCCAGCCGGTCAGCTGGGAGAAGGCGCTTGATCTCATCGCTGGCCAGATTCAAAGCAGCCTCACGAGAAAGCGATCCGACTCCATCGCTCTTTACGGCTCAGGGCAGTTCCATACGGAGGACTATTACGTTGCCCAGAAGCTCATCAAAGGGGCGATCGGATCCAATAATTTCGATGCCAATTCACGGCTGTGCATGAGCTCAGCCGTTGCTGGCTATGCCCGAAGCCTCGGCTCCGATGGCCCCCCCTGTTGCTACGACGACCTTGATCATTGCGATCTGGCCTTCTTGATCGGCACCAACACGGCCGCCTGTCATCCGGTGTTGTTCCAGCGACTGGTCAAACGTCGGAAGAAAATCCGCAGCCAGCTCAAGATCGTGGTGGTCGATCCACGAGCCACAGCCACCTCAGACGCCGCCGATCTTCATCTGGCCATTCAGCCCGGCACCGACCTGGTCCTTCTCTACGGCCTTGCCCATCTTCTGCTGGCCCAGCGAACCATCGACCAGGAGTTCATCGACGAGGCCACCGATGGCTTTCCCGCCTTCGCCGCCGTGCTGAAGGAGTGGACGCCAACAAAGGTGGCTGGCATCTGTGGTGTAAGCGAGGACAAACTCCGGCGGGTGGCCGAGCTCTGGGGAGGCGCCGGGGCCGCGCTCAGCCTCTGGTCGATGGGGGTCAATCAGAGCGTGGAGGGCACGGCCACGGTGGCGGGCCTGATCAACCTGCATCTGCTCACCGGTCAGATCGGCCGGCCCGGGGCCGGCCCCTTCTCTCTCACCGGCCAGCCCAATGCCATGGGTGGTCGGGAGGCTGGTGGTCTGGCCCACCTGCTGCCCGGCTACCGCAACGTGAATGATGCTGGGCACCGTGACGAGGTGGAGCGTGCCTGGGATCTGGCGCCGGGCTCAATCGCCCCAAGGCCTGGATTGGCGGCATGGCAGCAGCTGGAGGCCATGGAGCGCGGCGAGATTGATCTGTGGTGGGTGGCGGCCACCAACCCGCTGGTGAGCATGCCCAACCTGGAACGGGTCAAGGCCGCCATGGCCGTCTGCCCATTGATCGTGCTCAGTGAGGCCTACGCCGGCACTGAAACCGCGCATTACGCCCACCTGCTGCTGCCGGCCGCCCAGTGGAGCGAGAAGCAGGGAACGATGACCAATTCCGAGCGGCGGGTCACCTTCTGTCCGGTCTTCCGCCGCCCCCCTGGCAAGGCCCGTGCCGACTGGGAGATCTTCGCCGCCGTCGGACGGCGGCTGGGATTCGAGCATCAGTTCACCTACAGCAGCGCAGCCGACGTCTATGCGGAGCACGCCCAACTCTCGGCTGGCCGCCTTTGCGACGTCTCCGGCCTCAGCCACGAGCTACTGGCCAGCCACGGCCCGCAGCAATGGCCCGCTCCCAAAGGCAGCGCACCAACGACAGAAGCGAAACGCCTTTACACCGATCTGCTCTTCCCAACCGCCAACGGCCGCGCCCGTTTCTGCGCCGATCTGCCGCTGGGCCTGGGCGAGCCGATCTCGGAGGGCTATCCCCTTGTGCTCACTGTGGGGCGTTATCTGGGCCAGTGGCACACGATGACCCGCACGGCCCAGGTGCCTCGGCTGGTGGCCATGCATCCCGAGCCCCTGCTGGAGATGCATCCGGTCGACGCGCTTGATCTGGGCCTGGCGGATGGCGCACTGGCCCGGATCACCTCCAGACGCTCCAGCATCACGGCCCGGCTGTCGATCAGCGATCGCATCCGCGTCGGAACGGTGTTTCTGCCGATGCACTGGGGGTTCAGGCAGGAGCAGGCCTGCGAGGCCAACGCGCTCATGCATGAGCTGGCCTGCCCGATCTCCGGCCAGCCGGAGCTCAAGGCGGCGGCGGTTCGTGTGGAGGCTGCCGCGGCGGTGATTCTGCCGATCGAGCGTCGGGCCCATGAAATCTCCTCAGGAAGCCATTGTTGACAATGGTTTTTCCATTCCAGCAGCCCGGATTGAGATGGATTGGCTCTGCTGGCCATCAGGCTTGGGCAAGCGTCGCCACCGGATGCCCCAGGTCCTCGAGGTCATGGCAAAGAGGTCATGGCAAACCGGTCATGGCAAACCGTGCCTGAGCCGTTCACGAGGAATCTGAATGGATTCTTTAAAGAACGACTGTGCTGGAAGGGATCTGAGCGATAGGGCAAGGTGTCTTGAGTGCCTTCGGTATTGGGGCAGTCCATTGGCTAACCGCCAAGCCCGAACTCCCGAATGGCCCCTGGAAGGTTGCGGTGCTCGTGTCCAGGGTGGCTGAGTTTGACTAAGGCGAAGCGTTGCAGTTCATCCAGTTCCGCCCAGGCCGCCAAGGGGATCGAGCAGCCCAGTTGCGCGCAGGAGAGGCGCAGCCGCTCGGGCAGCTGCTCGCTTTGTTGCCAGCTCTCGGCGAGCGCTGGTTCCAGGGGCTTGGCCGGTCCATCGGCCATGGCGGCGGTGCGCGGGATCAGCCACTGCCTCAGGGCGGTGATCGCGTCCGGCTGATCGGGCCACTCCAACAGCCGCAGCCGCTCGTCGTTGCTCAAGGAGTGCCAGTGGCTGAGTTTGAGCTTCACGCCGGCGAGATCGAGCTTGCGCCGTACGGCCATCGGCAGGCAGCGCAGGGAGGCGACGAAATCGGCCTCAAAGCCAAAGCAATGGTTGTGCTGGTTCATGCCGCCAGCTCCTGGCGAAGCTTCTCGCCGCTACGGGCCAGCAGCAGGGCCCTGGCCTGGTCCAGGGCGGCTTCGAGGCTGCTGCACTGATCGGCCAGCCAGAGGTAGGCCCCCAGATTCCAGAGCAGACTTTCGGCCAGGGGGCCTTCCCCGACCAGGGCAGCGAGGGCGTCCTGTCGCCATTGCTCGAGGTTCTCCCAGGCCTGTTCGTGGCTGCTGATCCCATGGTCGCGGGGGTGGAGCAGGAGTCGGGTGATCACGCCCTGGCGCACCCGAGCGGTGATGCCCGCCCGGGATGTGGGCAGGTCGGTGGAGCCTTCCAGCCCTTTGACGGTGAGCAGGTCGGGTTCGCCTGCGATAGCGAGGGCCTCCCAGGCCCGGTTCTCGGTGGGAGGGTGAACGAAACCGGTCACCAGCAGGTGCTCCCCTTGATGGGGAGTCCAGAGCAGCTCGAGGCTGGCTACCGGCGGGCGTTTGCCGATCGCGTCGCGCACCGGCAGCAGGCGATCGGCGGCGGCGAAGTGCAGGGGCTGGTGGGTGAGGGCCAGGTTGTGCTGGTCCAGCCTGGCCTGCACCGCCTGCAGGCTGAGGTCCCGCCATTCGATGCCCAGGGCCGCAAACAGCTCGGCGAGGGTGATGCCGTACTTCACCGGCATCGGATCGCCGCCGTGCAGCACAACCGGCTGGCCGGCGGCCGCCAGCAGCAGCGCCAGCAGGGGCAGCAGAGGTGCCGTGCGGCTGCGGCCGTCGTAAGGCACCCCGAAACAGAGCGGCCTCTGCCCCGGACTGCGCAATACCGGCCCGCGGGTGCGGTAACTGTCGAGCATGCCGGCGAGCTCAATCGGCGAAGGTCGCCGGATCCGATGGGCGATCAGAAAGGCACCGAGCTGGGCCTCCCCCACCTCGCCCGTCAGCATCAGGTCCATCGCCTCATGGGCTTCGGCCCGGCTCAGGCCTTTGCTGGTGTGCTCGCCGCTGCCCACCTTGGCGAGTAACTCACGAAAACGCAGGGCATCGGCAGCCATTGCCGGCCGTCGCTCCTGTTCAGAAGGGCTCCGTCCCCAGTCGGCCTTGCGTGGAAGTGGCAACAGGGTCTTGGTGAGGCCATTCGGAAACCGAGCATAGGAATGATTGGGTTCTGAGCTGCTCCGTAACGACAACCGCACACGACACCATCCCCCGGTTTCTCAGCCAAGCCCAACAGGAGCGGCCTGATCAAGAGCAGCGAGGGCCTTAATTCCTGACCAGAGCTCTATTGGGTCCCAGCGACACGGTCGGGAAAAAACGTAGCAACCACTACGGAGTTGACTTGCCGCCCACGGGCGGGAATGGCCTGCCAGTTGCTGTCGATCGTGCATGGCCGTGCAGCGGGTCTGGGCCTTCACCAAGGCGACCGACTGAACCACTCCATACACTGCTGCAGATGTGAAGGACCGGAAGCTGGCGACCCGCACGGACAACCTGGCTCAGGCGTGGGGTCTGCCCTTGGTGGCCTTGCCGTGACCGGCACGGTGTACCTGGTGGGAGCCGGACCTGGTGACCCGGAGCTGCTCACCCTCAAGGCCCACCGTCTGCTGCGGCAGTGTGATGCGCTCGTCTACGACTCCCTGGTTCCGCGGGCCTTGCTTGATCTCACCCCGGCAGGCTGTGAGCGCCACTTCGTCGGCAAGCGGCGCGGTCACCATTCGGTGCCCCAGCCGAGCACCAATGCCGTGCTGGTGGACCTGGCCCAGCGCTGCCATTGCATCGTGCGGCTCAAGGGTGGCGATCCCTTCCTGTTCGGCCGCGGCGGTGAGGAGGCCGCTCACCTGGTGGCGGCCGGGGTGCCGGTGCAGGTGGTGCCCGGGGTGACCGCCGGAATCGCCGCTCCGGCCTACATCGGCTTGCCGGTCACCCACCGCCGCGCTGGCTCCAGCGTCACCTTCGTCACCGGCCATGAGGAGATCGACAAGGACCGACCCGGGGTCGACTGGCGGGGGCTGGCCCGCAGCAGCGACGGGCTGGTGATCTACATGGGCCTGCACAACCTGCGCCGGATCTGCGAGGAGCTGATCGCCGGTGGCCTGGCCAAGGAAACGCCAGCGGCGGTGATCCAGCAGGGCACGGTCCGCGGTCAGCGCGACCTGGTGAGCTGCCTGGGAGTTTTGGCCGATCGGGTCGAGGCGGAGGGCTTCGGTTCCCCTTCGATTGTGGTGATCGGCCAGGTGGTGGAGGAGCGGATTCCGGCATGCGCGCCACAGCCGGCTGACGCCGAAATGCCGATTCCGTTCTGAGTTTTTGCCCACGGTCAGGCCGGCCGCCGCCGCCGGCTCACTCCAGCTGAAGCGTGCCGCGGGTGCGTTGACGACGTTGCTGGTCCTGGGAGTCGAAAGCGGCCATGCAGTTCCCGCGGGGCACCAGCAGGCAGTTCACGTAGTCGGAGGCGTCGATCAGGGCGGCACGGATGGCCTTGGCCGCCGGGGTGCGCTGCGACTGGGCTTCGTTGGAGCCGAAGTTCAAGGTGCCGGCGGCGCCGGTGAGCACCTGACCGGTGCGGCCCATGTTCGGGGCCAGCAGCAGGGCGCCGGCGGCCAACGGCAGCAGGCTGCCCCCCTGCTCCCTGGCTTCAGCGGTGCTGGTGGCCCGCCCTTCTACGGTGCGGCGGCCCACCACCTCACCGGTGGTGCTGTCGACGACCCGGATGTCAATCGCCACGTAGTCCTTGGTTTCAACCTGCTGCTTCTTGGTGCCAAAGCCGAGCAGGCCGAAATTGCTGCCTGAGCTCGTGTTCTCCACGTTGGAGTCGTAGGAGCTAACGGTTCCCAGCACGATGTAGCGGGCGCCGGTCATCTGGCCCCGCTGGGCCGCATTCGGGCTCTGGCGCACGATTCCCAGGTCGGTGAGCTCCTGCTCCGAGAGCACGTCTTTGAGGTTGCTGCGCTCCACCACCTGCAGATCGCCTTCGGCCGCCAGCTCATTGGCCAGCATGGCGGCGAGATCCTCCGCCACCGGCCCTTGCCACCACCAGGCCTGCTGGGTCACGGTGTTCTTGAAGTTGGGCACCGACACGGTGGGCCTGGCGGCGGAGCGGCCTGTCTGGGCCTGGGCAGGGACGCTCTGCAGGCCCAGACCGGCGGCCACCAGCACGGCCGCCAGGCGCAGAACGGCAGGGGAACAATCGGCCATGACTTCGGGCTCCATCAACGGTGGTTTCCCGCATTAAAGCAATGGCCGCCAGATTGGATTTACGGGGGAACGGAAGCTTGCGCGCTTGTAAGCTCTGGGATCGCCTAAGCCCAACAGCCGGATTGCTTTCCGACACCAGCCCGGGCTTCCGTAGCGGTGCACACGGCTGCTGGCCGAACTCCTTCGGTTAGGTGGATCACTTTCAAGCGTCTCTTCCCTGACGGCGTTGTTCCGATGTCCAGCTCCGTCCTCCAGCCGAGCGAGTCAAGAGTGCCCCGCCCGGCGCCGATGTTCGAGCTCATCCCCTACGAGAAGTTCCGCGACACCCCCTCGGTGCGCTTCTTCGACATCACTGTTCCCACCTCCAACGCCCGCGACCTGGTGGTGCACAGCGGGCCGGCGGTGAGCCCCCCGGATGACCCTGAGTCCGGGGCCTGGCAGTTTTACCTGCATCCCCACCAGGAGGACAACCTGCTGGCCATGCACGGTGGCCGCACCTTCTTTCTGGTGAATCTGGGCTGGAACTACCCGTTCCACATCGTCAGGCTCGACACCGGTGGTGACATCCTGCGCATCCCTCCGGGCACCTTCCACCGCTCGGTCTCCGACCCCGACGGCTCGCTGGTGCTCAACCAGGCGGTCCGCAAAGAGGGGGTGAGCCTGGTGGAGGAATTCAGGGTTTACAACAGCCGCCGGATCCCCCGGTTGTTCGCCACCACCAGCCAGACCGCGCCGCTGCCGAAGCTCCATGGCGTGAGCTGGTGAGGGCTGGCTTTGAAAGGCCCGCGCAATCCATTGAATCCCTTTCGGCAACAAGAACGAAATTGCAGCGATCGGTATCGTGATTTTAATCGTGGAGATCGTTCCACCAGGATTCAGATCTGCTCCAACTTGCCGGTCTCTTGTCCTTGAGGTGATCAGGTGGCTCGGGCCTGATCGTCGAGGCTAAAGGCTTCTGGGCAACGCCACCCCCCGGCAGGCCCAGCCCTCGCCGGCTGATCAATGAGTGGGGGGCAGGGATAGGGAAGAGGGCCGGAAGCCGGTGGGATCGGGCATCAGTGGCACGAAACCGATGATCGTGGTCAGGGTGGTGAGCACCCCAACCGACATCAGCCGCCTGCCCACCACCCGCAGCTCCGGTGTCAGGAGCTGGTTGCGGTCTCCCTCTGGTTCTGACGCAGCTCCAGCCGCACGCTCTGGCCCACGCCCCCATCAATCGACCGGCGCCGATTCGGCCCGTGAAGGGAGCCTTGAGCACGCTGTTGTCGAGATCCAGATCGATCTGCTGCAGCCTGGCCTGCAGTTCCTCAACAGCTCCTGGCGCCCTTCCCTCGCCATGGCCCTGGCCCACACAATCCTCACCGTGCTCTGCGAGCAGCCCCATAGCGGCTACGCCATCAGCAAACTGTTCGAGGAAACGATCGCCTGCTACTGGAAGGCCAGCCAGCAACAGATCGATCGGGAACTGGCCGGCATGGAGGCGAAGGGCTCGGTCAGCCACCAACTGGTGCCCCAGGCCGGCAAGCCCACGCCGATCCAGGAGGTTCTTGACTACTTTCACCAGCACCCCCAGCAGGACTGAGCCCATCCGTTCGCGGCTCTGGCCGGTATCTGTGGTGTGCCGTCGCACGATTGATGCCCGCTCCTCCGCCTGCCCTCCCGGCCATCCCATGGCCCCTGCTGCAACTCTGCCCGTCCTATCCGTGGCGATGACACGCCGTGACGAGACCGCCGGGCTCACTCCGATGGAGCTGGCGCAACAATTTCATGGTGATCTGGCCAGCCTGTATGACGCCACCAGCCCGGCCGTCTACCGGCTGGCGCTGAAGCTGTGCCGCTCCCCCCAGGAAGCGGAGGATCTCACCCATGACGTCTACCTCCGCTATTGGCGGCAGGGCCGCTACGACCCGGCCCGCGGGCCGGTGGTGGCCTACCTGCTCTTGATGACCCGCTCGATGGCCCTCAATCGCCTCAGTCAGCGGCAATCGCGCTGGCAGAAAGTTCAGCAGTGGTCCAGCCAGCTGCTGCCCAAGGCCTCCCGCGGTCCGCAGGAGTGCGCCGAGACCGACAACCTGGCCGAGCGGGTGCGGGCCGCCCTCGACACAATCGCCCCCCGCCAGCGGCAGGTGCTCGAACTCGCCTACTACGAGGGACTCAGTCAGTCGGCGATCGCCAGCCAGCTGCAGATGCCCCTCGGCACCGTCAAGACCCACGCGCGCCAGGGGCTGATCCGCCTGCGCACCCTGTTGAACGATTTCGCAGCCCAGCCATGACCTTGCCAACCCCTGCCGACGACCGCGACACCCCCGGTTCCCTCGATGACGAACTGCTCGCTGGCTTCGTGCTCGGTGACCTCGACGACACAGAGCGCGATCAGCTCACGGCTCGGCTGCAGCAGGCGCCAGAGCTGAACGCGCGGCTCCAGGAGTTCCAGAGCACCCTCCATCTGCTGCCCTTAGCCCTCAATGAGGCCGCGATCCCTCCCCCTCGCCTGCGCCGCCAGCTGCTTCATCCTGCGGTGCCGTCCCTGAGCGCGGACGACCGTGCCCCAGCTGCGGCCGGCCCAGGCCAGCGCTGGTGGATCCCCGTGGCCCTGGCCCTGGGGCTGCTGGTAACCGGCGGTGAGCTGTGGCGCACCCGCAGCCAGCTGGCCCGTTACGAGGCCACGCCCTCCCAGCTCCCTGGCGGCACCGTCACGGACGGCGCCAGCCTGCGGGCCAGCCGCACCCTTTCACTGCGCAGCATGGATGCCGCCCACCGCATCAGCGGTGCGGTTCAGGTGAGCGGCAGCCAGCCCTACAACATGCTGCGATTGGAAGGTCTGCCGGCTCCGCCGCCCCGCCATGCCTACCGGCTCTGGGCCCGAGTCAACGGCAAGGAGGTGGGCTGTGTCCACTTTGTGCCCGACGCCAACGGCACGGTGTCGATGCCGATTCCGCTGGAGCCCACCAGCCAGGCCAACAGCCTCACCGTGAGCCTCGAAGCGCTTGACGCACCCGGCAGCGGCCCCCACGGACCCACGGTTCTATCCAGCACCATCTGATCAGCCTCCGCTACACCGTTCCCAGCCTGCAGCTGCCTTGTGAGTTTCCCCGCCTCCTCCCCGACCGTCTCCACCCCAACGGCCGCTGCCCCCGGCACGTCGCCTGAATTCCCCGGCCTGCGGCGGCTTGACCTGCGCACCCTGCAGGTGAACATCACCTACCGCTGCAACCAGGCCTGCTCCCACTGCCATGTGGATGCCAGCCCCAGCCGCACCGAGAGCATGGACGACGCCACCCTGGCGCTGATCCCGCCGGTGCTGCAGGCCCGTGGCCTCGATTGCCTGGATCTCACCGGTGGTGCGCCGGAGCTGCACCCGGGCTTCCGCGGGCTGGTGCGCGCCGCCCGGCGACTCGGCGTGCAGGTGATCGATCGCTGCAACCTGACGATCCTGCTGGAGCCGGGCCAGGAGGATCTGGCGGAGTTCCTCGCCGCCGAAGCCGTCACGGTGGTGGCCTCGCTGCCCTGTTATCTGAAGGAGAACGTCGAGAAACAGCGGGGCAGCGGCGTGTTTGCCCGCAGCATCGAGGGGCTGCGGCGACTCAACGCTCTGGGCTACGGCCGCAGCGGCAGCGGCCTGGAGCTGGATCTCGTCTACAACCCGCAAGGGGCGGTGCTGCCCCCGCCCCAGCAGGCCCTGGAGGCCGATTACCGGCGGGTGCTGTGGCAGGAGTACGGCATCGGCTTCAACCGGCTCTACGCCCTGGCCAACATGCCGATCCAGCGGTTTTCGGCGGCGCTCGCTGCCAGCGGCCAGCTCGACGACTACCTCGCCCTGCTGCGCGCCAGCCACCGACCGGCGAATCTGGATCAGGTGATGTGCCGCCAGTTGATCAGCGTCGACTGGCAGGGCCACCTCTACGACTGTGACTTCAACCAGCAGCTGGGCCTGCCCGCCGGCCTCCCTGATGGGCAGCACGCCGGCCGCCGTCACCTGCGCGATCTGCTCCAGCGCGATCCCGCCGGCGATCCGATCCAGGTGGCCGCCCACTGCTTCGGATGCACCGCCGGCAGCGGCTCCAGCTGCGGCGGGGCGCTGGCGGCATGATCCGGCGTCTGCTGCTGCTGCTGGCCGTCGCCCTGCTGGTGGGCCTGTTCTTTGCGCTCGATCTGCAGCGCTTCCTCAACCTGGAGGCCCTGCGCACGGCCCAGGAGTCGTTGCAGGCCTGGCGGGCCGGCTCGCCCCTGCTGGCGGCGCTGATCTACGCGGCGGCCTACGTGCTGGTGACCGGACTGTCGCTGCCTGGCGCGGCGGTGATGACCCTGGCGGGCGGTGCCATCTTCGGGCTGGTGCTGGGCACGGTGCTGGTGTCGTTCGCCTCCACCGCCGGCGCCCTGCTCTCCTTTCTTTTGGCCCGCACCCTGTTGCGCGATCTCGTGCAGCGCAACTTCGCAGCCCAGCTGGCGCCGATCGAGGCGGGCGTGCGCCGCGATGGCGTGCTCTACCTGCTCAGCCTGCGGCTGGTGCCGGTGTTTCCGTTCTTTCTGATCAATCTGGTGATGGGTCTGACGCCGATGCGGGCCCTCCCCTACACGCTCACCAGCCAGATCGGCATGCTGCCCGGCACGATCGTGTATGTGAACGCCGGCACCCAGTTGGCGGCGCTGCGCAGCCTCGACGGAATTCTCTCGCCGCCGCTGCTGGGGTCGCTCGCCCTGCTGGCCGCCTTCCCCTGGATCGCCAAGCTGCTGATTGGCCGCTGGCAGCGCTGGCGTCTTTACCGCCCCTGGCAGCGGCCGCAGCACTTCGAGCGCAACCTGATCGTGATCGGTGCCGGCGCTGCCGGTCTGGTCACCTCCTACATCGCCGCCACCGTGAAGGCGCGGGTGACCCTGATCGAAGCCGATCGCATGGGCGGCGATTGCCTCAACAGCGGCTGCGTGCCCAGCAAGGCGCTGATCAGCTCCGCCCGCCTGGCCGCCCGCATGCGCCGCGCCGACCGTTACGGGCTGACGGCTGCTGAGCCCCAGGTGTCCTGGCAGGCGGTGCTGGAGCGGGTGTTCCGCAAGGTGGAGGCCATCGCCCCCCACGACAGCGTGGAGCGCTACGAAGGCCTGGGGGTGGAGGTGCTCAGCGGCCATGCCCGCCTGCTCGACCCCTGGACCGTGGCGGTGACCGCTGCCGACGGCAGCGAGCGGCGGCTGACAACCCGCGCGATCGTGCTGGCCACCGGCGCCCGGCCGATCCTGCCCTCGATCCCCGGCATCGAGGCCGTGGGGGCGCTCACCAGCGAGACCCTCTGGCAGAACCTGCGCCAGTGCGAGCTGGCCGCACCGCGGATCCTGGTGCTGGGGGGCGGCCCGATCGGCTGTGAACTGGCCCAGGCCCTGTCCCAGCTGGGCGCGCGCGTCACCCTGCTGCAACGGGGCGATCGCCTGCTCAGGCGTGAGGACGCTGAGGTGTCCGCCCTGGTGCGTGCTGCCCTCGAAGCTGATGGCGTGCGGGTGCTCAGCAACGCCAGCCTGCAGGCGTTCGAGAACGCCGAAGCCCTCGTGGAGATCGCCGGGGTGAACGAGCGGATCGGCTTTGACCGCCTGCTCTGCGCCATCGGCCGCCAGGCGCGGCTGGAGGGCTTCGGCCTCGAAGAGCTCGGCATACCCACCGGCCGCACGATCGAAACCGACGCCCACCTGCAGACGCTCTACCCCAACATCTATGCCGCCGGTGATGTGGCTGGGCCTTACCAGTTCACCCACACCGCCGCCCACCAGGCCTGGTATGCCGCCGTCAACGCCCTGTTCGGTGACCTGCGCCGCTTCCAGGTGGACAACCGCGTGATTCCCCGCACCACCTTCTGCGATCCCGAGGTGGCCAGCGTGGGCCTCACCGAACAGGAGGCGGCCACTGCGGGACAGGCCGTGGAGGTCACCCGCTTTTCACTCGCCGAACTCGATCGCGCGATTATTGAGAGCGCCACGGTGGAGAGCGCCACCGCAGGCTTTGTGAAGGTGCTCACCCCGCCCGGCAGCGACAAGATTTTAGGGGTCACGATCGTGGGTGAGCATGCCGGCGAACTCCTGGCTGAATTCGTGCTTGCGATGAAATGGGGCCTCGGCCTGGGCAAGATCCTCGGCACCATCCATGCCTATCCCACCCTGGCTGAGGCCAACAAATATGTGGCGGGGGAATGGAAGCGGAACCATGCTCCGCAGTGGGCCCTGCATCTGCTGAAGCGCTTCCACGACTGGCGCCGCAGCTGATGGCCAGGCCTGGCTCTTTCCCCCAGCTCTGTTTTTTCCTACCAACCTCCGCCCTTTGACTCCCAGTGCCATGGCCAGCCCCCAGCCCAACACCCTCCAGGAGGGCGTTCAGGAGTATTACGGCAGCACCCTGGCGAGCAGCGCCGACCTCCGTACCGACGCCTGCTGTGATGCCTCGGCGGTGCCCGCCGGGCTGCGGCCGCTGCTAGCCCGTATCCATCCCGAGGTGCTCTCGCGCTACTACGGCTGCGGCCTGGTGGTGCCGGAGCTGCTGGAGGGCGCCCGCGTGCTCGACCTCGGCTGTGGCAGCGGCCGCGACGTTTACCTGTTGGCCCAGCTGGTGGGACCGACCGGCTCGGTGGTGGGCATCGACATGACAACCCAGCAGCTGGAGGTGGCCGAGGCCCATCGTGATTTCCACGCCGAGCGCTTCGGCTACGCCAACGTCTCGTTTCTGGAGGGAACCCTGGAGACCCTGGGTGAGCTGCCCCTGGTGCCGGCCAGCTTCGATGTGGTGGTCTCCAACTGTGTGGTCAACCTCTGCACCGACAAGCTGGCCGTGCTGGCTGGGGTGCGGCGGCTGCTCAAGCCCGGTGGCGAGTTCTATTTCGCCGATGTCTACGCCGATCGGCGCGTGCCCGAAGCGCTGCTCAGTGATCCGGTGCTCTACGGCGAATGCCTCAGCGGCGCCCTCTACTGGAAAGACTTCCTACAGCTGGCCCGCCGCGCCGGCTTCCCCGATCCGCGCCTGGTGAGCGACCGCCCCCTGGCGATCACCGATCCGGCTCTGAGCGCGCGCACCGGTCCGCTGCGCTTCTTCTCAGCCACCCACCGCCTGTTCGCCATCGACGGGCTCGAAGCAGCCTGCGAAGACCATGGCCAGGCCGTGATCTACCAAGGCGGGATCGCCGCCCACCCGCATGTCTTCCCCTTCGACAAGCACCACCGCATCGAGGCGGGCCGGGTGTTCCCCGTCTGCGGCAACACCTTCCGGATGCTGGCCGAAAGCCGCCATGCCTCCCAGTTCCAGTTCATCGGCAACTTCGATCGCCACTACGGCCCCTTCCCCGGCTGCGGCGGCGCCCTTCCTTTTGATGCAGGCTCTGTGCGCTCCCCTGAGGGCAGCCTGACTTCGGGACCTGCCAGTTCAAGTGCATCCACCCCGGAAGCTCCAGCCGCCAGCTGCTGCTGACCGTTCACCCAGCTGGCTTTCTCTGGCTGTTCAGGGCCCAGTCGTAGTCGAGGTAGGTGAAGCGGTAGGTGGCGTCGTTCAGGTAGAGCCGATCGGCCGGGGGGCTGTGTTGGCTGATGAAATTGAGTACGGCGCTTTGCTTGGGGTGGCCACCGAACACCTTGTCCGTTCGGTAGGTGCGGTCCCAGTCTTCGGCGAACCACTCGAAGATCTTCGAGATCGCCACGGTGTTGGTGTCGCGATCGATCTTCAGGCCGTGGGGGCCCGAGAGCCAGAGGTCCACCTGGTTGTCGAGCTGGGCGTCCAGCTGCTCGCCGCGGAACGGCTCACGGCGCAGCGGCGGGCAGCTGTTGGCCGCGCAGACCAGGGCGGCGTGGATGCGCGGCTCGTTGTACTCCTTGCGCAGGATGCCGTGCTCGAGGTGATCGAGGGTCATCGGCTCGCCGGCCACGGTGTGGCGCCTCAGGTTCCACACCCCCCAGATGTCCCGGATGCTGCCCTTGAGCGGGTCGTGCTCAATGATCGCGGCCAGGGTGAGGGCGTTGTAGGCGTTGATCAGCAGGGCGATCCGCTCCGCTTCACTCCAGCTGGCGACGCTGGCGGCGGGAAGGGCGGCGAGCTCGGCCACATAGGTGTTGAGGTCGGAGGGATCCTGCTGCAGGCCCCGGTAGTCGACCAGGCCCTCGGCATCGACGTAGCGCTCCAGCACCCGGGCCAGGGCGCTGTGGTCGAGCGGTGCCGCGGGTGCACCCGGTGCGGTGGCCGTGGCGCCGCCGCTGGCGCCGCTGCCGAACGGGCCGAGACCCTGCGGCAGCAGAGCGCAGGCGCCCATCAGCGTGAGTGAGCCGATCAGGACCGGGAGGCCCAGGATTTTCGTGACGGAGGGACGGGACATGGGGAGTTCAGGGAGCACGTTGGGGTTCAGAGGGGTCAGAGGGACAGAGGCCAGAGGGCCGCCTCAGGCGGGGCTCTCGGGCGGGGGCTGGATCGGGCGGGCGGCCGCGCCGGCCAGGGCACTCAGGGCGGTGCCGAGCAGCAGGGGTGCCCAGAGCAGCAGGCGTTCCGGTTCGGTGAGCTCCCAGATCGGCAGGCGGGAGGGGAGCACGAAGTAGAGGAAGGCCGAGCCGCTCACCAGGCGGGCCCCCCAGTGACCGTTCGGCACGGCGAAGGGGATCAGCCAACTGAAGTACCAGGCATGGATGATCGGGGATGTGAAGAAAAGGCAAAGGAACCACCAACGGCAGAACGCGGCGACGCTGCCGGCCCGCAGGGTGATCAGTGCCAGCAGCGGCAGCGGGGCCAGTAGAAACAGGGCGTTGGATTGGCGGGTGGCGCCCCAGAGCAAACCCACCAGATGGGGCAGCAGCTCGGCGCTGCGGCCATGGCGCACGAAGGCGGACCCGGTGGGCACCAGCGCGCAGCTGCCCGGTTCGCAGAAGGCCAGGGCCGAGGCCGCCATCGGCAGCAGCGCCAGCGCTGCCACCCCCAAAGCCAGCCCCGGGCGGCGGGCCCGCAGCGACCGCCACACCAGGAACCCCAGCACGGGCAGGGAGATCCACTTGATGGCGATGCTGAGGCCCAGCAGCAAGGCGCCAGCCAGCCAGCGGCGCTCGCCCTGTGCAGCGGGCCCGATCCGGCTGCGATCGCCCGAACCCGGAGCCGCCGCCGCCGGGTCGATCAGCAGCCAGGCCGCCACCAGCGGCAGCAGGAACCAGCTGTCGAAATGCCCGCCCCCCGCAAACACGTAGAGGATCAGCGGGTTCCAGGCGTAGAGCAGGCTCGGCCCGTGGCCGAAGCGCCGCGCCAGCAGGGCGCAGACCCCCAGATCGGCCGCCACGATCGCCAGCTTGACGGCCAGCACGCTCGGTCCGCCCAGGGCCAGCAGCTGGAACAGCAGCTGGGTCAGCGGTGGATAGATCGCCGACACGTCCGGATGGTTGATCAGTCCCCACCAGCTGGCGCGGAAGGGAACCAGCACGGCGGCATCGGGGGCCAGCTCGAACGGGTTGAAGCCGAGGGTCTGGATCTGCCCTTCCCAGAGGTAGCGCCAGATGTCGTCGCCCGGCTCCATCGGCAGCAGCAGCAGCCGGCCGGCCAGCGCCACGCCCCAGAACCAGGGCGCCGCCACCACGGTGAGGCGGAAGGAGAGGGCGAAGCCCGCCAGCATCACCGCGGCCGCGAGCCAGAAGCGCGTCAGCACCGCCGGATCCGTCAGCTGCCCGAAGGGGGCCATCGCGGCGGCACCGAGGACCAGCAGGGCGGCGCTGGCTGGCAGCAGCCAGGGCGGGGCAAGGGCCATCTCAGGCCGCCCCGTGCCGCAACCGTCGCCGCCGCCGTTCCCCGTAGAGGCGCCCCAGGGTGCCGAGGATCGCCGCGCCGGCCCGCAGGCTGCCCACCACCGTGCCGGAGATCTTGGAGCGGCCGCCGCGGCGGGGGTGGTGCGGCACCGGCGGCTCGCAGATGCGCAGACCCGCCTCCACGGCCCGCACCTGCATCTCGATCGTCCAGCCGAAGCCGCGATCGCGCAGCCCCAGGGCCTCCAGGCTGCGGCGGCGCACCAGCCGCAGCGGACCCAGGTCGTGAAAGCGGTGCCCCCAGCCCAGCCGGATCAGCCGGGTGGCCAGGCGGTTGCCGAAGCGCTGCACCGGCGTCAGTGCCCGGCGGCCCGCCGCCGTGGCCGCCCGGTTGCCCAGGATCAGGTCGTGGCCGGCCAGCAGGGGGCTCCAGCCGGCGATGGAAGCGAGATCGTCGCTGCCGTCGCCGTCGCAGAAGAGGATCCACTCGATCGTCTCCGGCAGCTGCATCAGCCCGCGCCAGCAGGCCCGGCCGTAGCCGGCCTCCGGTTCACGCACCAGCTCGGCGCCGGCGGCGCTGGCCACCGCGGCGCTGGCGTCGCTGCTGCCGTTGTCGACCACCCGGATGTGCTGCAGGCCGATCGCTTGCAGCTGGCCGATCACCCCAGCGAGGGTGTCCTGCTCGTTGCGCACCGGAATGATCACCAGCACCCGCTCGAAGACAGGGTCGCGGCTGGTCTCGAAACGGGCTGCCGTCATGGCCTGCCGCCGCCGCTCATCGATCCCTCCCAGTCATCGGTAGAACCGTGCCAGCGCCGTGCTCGGAACGCCGCAGGCATAGGCCAGCCGCAGGCTCCACATGGTCAGGATCGTCGGCCAGGTGCCGTGCCGCTTCCAGCGCCGCGCCGAGGTGACCACCCGGGCCCGCAGGCAGACGGGGGCAGCCAGGGCCCGCAGCCGCGCCGAGAGTTCGACGTCCTCCATCAGGGGCTGATCGGGAAAGCCGCCGACCCGATCGAAGCACTCACGGCTGAGGAAGATCGCCTGGTCGCCGGTGGCGATGCCACTGAGGCGGGAGCGCAGGTTCATCGCGGCGGCGACCACCTGCAGCATCGGTCCGCCCCCGCCGAGTTCCACGTCGAAGCGGCCCCAGCCGCTGCTGCCGGCCCCGAAGGCGGCGCGCACCAGGGCGAGCCCCTCGGCGGGCAGACGGGTGTCGGCGTGGAGAAACAGGAGCAGGGCGCCGCCGCTGCGGGCGGCCCCCGCATTCATCTGGCGGGCGCGGCCCGGGGGCGCCGTCAGCACGGTGAAGCCCTCCCGGCGCAGGCGTTCCGCCGTTCCATCGGTGCTGCCGCCGTCGACCACGATCAGCTCGGCGCCGCCCTCCCGCAGCTCCCGCCAGTGCGGCAGGACCGACTCCAGCAGGGCGGCTTCCTGCAGCACCGGGATGATCACGCTGATCAGGGCCTCCCGTTTGGCCGCACCGCCTGGCTCTGCGGCTGAGGGCCCCGGATCCGGCCGCCGGCCCCTGAATGGTGTGCTCATCGGTATGGCCTGCCTCGCCCCGGTCCCCCGATGCTGACGGCCGCGGTGCCGCCAGGGTGCGGCGGGCGGGAGTGCCATGGGCGGCGCGACGCGAACGGGACTGCAGGAGATACCGGCAACCGGCGCGATCGGATGGGGTGAGACGGCAGCAGCCGGTGTTTGTCTGCCACGAACCCATCCATGTGATCCAGGACCGGGTGGGCGAACCGCTGCTGAGCGAGCCTTTGCTCACGGTCCTGGCGCGTGAGATCGTCCCGTCGGGCGAGGCCGTGGCCCCTCTGCTCGACGCTGAATGGCCGGCGTGAAGCCCGCTCAGGATTCCGCCGCCGGATCGGCACCGGGGAGCTGGCCGCTGGTGTGCAGCTCCTCCAGGAAACCGAAGGCGCGGGGGTCCTCCAGGCGGTCGGGGAACAACACGCCATCGAGGTGGTCGCACTCGTGCTGGACGACACGGGCGTGAAAGCCCTCCACGCTGCGCTCGATCACGCCTCCTTCGAGGTCGTGGGCCCGGTAGTGGATCCGCCGCCAGCGCGGCACCAGGCCCCGCAGGCCCGGCACACTGAGGCACCCTTCCCAGCCTCCGTCCCGTTCGGTTCCGATCGGGGTGATCAGGGGATTGATCAGCACCGTTTCCGCTATCGGAGCAGCGTCCGGGTAACGCGGATTCCGGGTGATTCCAAAGATCACCACCTGCAGGGGGACAGCGATCTGGGGAGCCGCCAGCCCCGCACCATCACGGGCCGCCATCGTGTCGCGCAGGTCGTCCACCAGGGCCCGAAGTCCCGGGGTGCCGAACGCCGTAACAGGGCAGGCCTGCCGGCGCAGGAGCGGATCCCCAAGCCGCAACACCGTGCGAACAGCCATAGCCCTTACTTCTCGGGGTTGCCGCCATCTTCCTGCCCGGCCCGACCCTCAAGGCACCTCCCCGGGGTCGCCGGCACTGGTGCCCGCCGGTGGGTCTTCAGGCCTTCGAAGAGGGCGGGCAGGAGAATCAGGCCCAGGCCAACGAGGGCTGGCGTGCTCCCCAAGGCGAACAGGGCTCCGAGCAGACCCCCAACTCCCGCTCCGGCCATCGCAAGGCCAGGCTCGGCACCCCGGTCATCAGCTGGGCCGAACCCCAGCCGCCGAGGAAACGCCAGAGGGCCAGGGCGGTTGCGATCCAGCTGGTGCCGCTCCAGGCCTCAAGGATGTGCTCCGGTTCCTGTTTGGCGCGGAGCATCCAGGTGATGGCACGACCATGACCCTCCTCGCAAACACTGGTCTCGACAGGGATGTGGCGTTTCCCCTGGACCTGGCATCGGATCTGGCGATGCAGGGTCTGAAGTCGGCCACCTGCTCGGTGAGCTGCCCATCACCGGGCGCTGCGTGTGGAGGGCATCCGCCTGGATCAGCACTGCTCGCTCGTGGTTCTCACCGGTGGCGTAGCAGGCCTGCGAGATCGCCACAGCCAAGGAGGTCGCCTACAGCGTCACTTGGGCAATGAACGCCGAATCCGATGGGGGCCGCCGCAGTTCAAGAGCAAGCGATTGGCTGAGCGCACCGTGGTGATGGCGAGCAAACCGCTCAGGATCCCGAGCACCGCCAGCAGCAGCAGGTAACTGATCAGAGCAAGATCAGTTGCGGCAGAGGTGATCTCGGGCACAGGGAGGAGGCAATACCACCGACCAAACCCCATGCTGGCAGCTCAAGCCAGAGCACCTGGGACGCATTTTGAATCAGCCTTGGGGGCGTACCCCGCCAACGGCTTCGAAATCGGCGCAATTGAGATGATCACGCTTGCCATTCACTGGCATCTGATGGGTTGCGGCCCGATCGCCATGACAATCCATCCAAAACAAGCGATGTTTTTGACGTGATCATCCATGTTACGGGCGGTGAGACTGAACATCAACCGGAGGGGCGCTACCGAAGCTGTGTTCGAATCTGGCGGTGCGTCTGGGAGATGGCTGCTGCGCGGGAAGCAGCAGGAAGAGCCTGATCACATCCACCGGCACGTCAGACAAGGGGCCAGACGTTATGGAAATGATTCACCGGTCCGTGCCCATGCCCCACGCGCAGGCCATCCGCCGCAGCGATCGCGCCTTGCAGATAGGCATGGGCGCGGCTGACGGCGGCAGCCAGATCCATCCCCTGCGCCAGACCTGCGGCAATGGCGGCTGAAAGGGTGCAGCCGGTGCCATGGGTGTTGGTGGTCGCCTGACGTGGCGCCGTCAGGCGCAGAATTGTGCTGTTCGTGACCAGAAGATCCACACATTCGGCGCCCTCGGCATGACCACCTTTCAACAGAATCGCGCGCGCGCCGAAGCCGAGCAGGGCCTTCGCCTGGTTCAACATCGCCACCTCGGTTGTGGCCACCGAACCGTTCAACAGATCGGCCGCTTCGGGCAAGTTGGGAGTGAGCAGAGACGCCATGGGCAACAGCCGCCTGCGTAAGCAGGAGACAGCGTCCGCTGACAACAGAGCATCCCCTGACTTCGCCACCATCACCGGGTCCAGCACGACCGGCAGGGAACATCCAGCCAGACTGTCTGCCACCGTATCGATCGCGGCGGTGTCGCCCAGCATGCCGATTTTGACGGCCCGGACATCAAGATCACCGAACACTGCCGTAATCTGTGCCGCGATCATCGCGGGGCTGGCGGGTTCAACCAGCGTCACGGCGCAGGTGTTCTGTGCTGTCAGGGCCGTGATCACGCTGGCGCCGTAAACTCCTAGGGCCGAAAACGTCTTGAGATCGGCCTGAATGCCGGCGCCGCCGCCACTATCTGAGCCTGCGATGGTCACGGCGATCGAGGCCATGCCCGTTTTCCCTTGTTGTGTCACCTCTGTGGCCCAGCGGGCAGCCTAGAGGTGAGGGTGTGGATCACTCCTCTTCGTCGCTGTCGCTGGCGCCGGCGGGGATCAGGCGAATCTGCTTTTTACCCAGTTTGATTTCAAACTCATCACCGGGCTTGAGGTCAAGCAGTGCGGTGTAGGCCTTGCCCACCAACAGGTTGCCGTTGAACTGGATTTTGGCGGTGTAGCTCAAGCTGCGCCCACCTTTGCCGATGGCTTTTCCGCCACCAACGCCAAGGCTGACACCCTTGGCTTCCAGCAGGGCCTCATAGAAGGCCGTGAAGTTCAGGCGTTCGCTGCCATCCTTCTTGGTGCTGACGTAGCCGGCGGCGCGCACCAGATCAGACTTGGAAACATCTCCAAGCTCCTTGACTTTGGCGAGTAGATCAGGTCCGGTAAGGGCCATCGATGTGGAGCAACAATGCAAATAACATAGCGGAAGGGAAGACGCTGTCGATGGCAATGGATCGCTTCGCCGTCATCTCAGCGGCGCAGATTGTCGGAGGCTTTCCCATCACCACTGCGCTTGAGATACCGGTGGCCACCAGGAACGGATCCAGAATCAGCATTGGATCGCGTGATGTTCCCGCGCCACGAAAGTCTTGGGGCCTGCTGATTCGGCATCGCCAGGTTCAGCTCCATCTCCCCGTTCACTTCCCCGTTACAGCGGCGAGGTGCGGCCATGGCGAGCCATCGACTAGCGGCATGTTTTCATGCCGCTAGTAGCATAAAAGGATAGACTGGCCCGTCTAGCAGGACTGACCATGGGCAACGAGTTGGGCGAACGGCTGCGGGCCTGGGGGTTCTCCTGGGAAGGCCTGCGGGACAACCGCCACGGTGAATGGTGGCTTCTGGCCCAGATGGTGCTGATCGCCGCCCATTGGCTGCCGCCCACGCCTTCTCCGGCTGCTCTCGGGATTCACTGGCCGGTGACCCTGCGCCTCGTCGGCGGAATCACTGTGCTGGTGGGCCTTGTCCTTGGCGCCCAGGGCACCTTCAACCTGGGCGACAGCCTCAGCCCCCTGCCGGAGCCGATGCCAGGCGCCGTTCTTGTGACGGAGGGTGCCTACGGGCGCTGTCGCCATCCCCTCTACCAATCGCTGCTGATCTGTTCCCTGGGCCTGGCCATCGCGCTCGGCAGCGTGCTGCATCTGGGGCTGCTGCTTGCTTTTGTGGTGGTTCTAGGCAACAAGGCGCGGCGGGAGGAGGCCAGGCTCTTTGCAGTCCATCCCAGCTACGCGGCTTACCGGGCCTCGACCGCGGCGATCATTCCCCACCTGCCCTGGCTGGATTGGCGTTCAGCCTGAGCAGCCGCTGCCGTCATCACGACATCGTGATGCCAGAAGACCGCGTAGCCATCTAGCAAAAATGAGAGGATTATTCTCAATGCGATGGCGAGGCCAGCGAACACCGAGGCTGTGGGCGAAGGTTCGGGGACCTGCCGGTCTGCTCAAATCAAGGCTCGCTCGAGCAAGAAACAGGCCTCTGCCGTTGCCCTGCGCCCCAGCAGCCGGATTCAGCTCAGCTCCCAATCTTCTGATCGAGCCACTGCGTCAGCACATAGACACCGATAAACATCGGCAGATAGGCAATCCACATGTTGGGGAGGTTCAGCTCTGAGTTGTTAATCAGAACAAGTCCGCCATAGCTGATCACCCCATAGAACAATGCTCTGCGCAGTGGTCCGATAAGTTTCTTCAAGTGAGATTCAGTAGTGGTTTTGCTCTATTCTATCTGTAGGAGATCGATGCTCCCATTCCCGGCGTGGGCTCCTCGATCGCCCGTCCACCAACGCCCACGCACACGTCTACACCCACAGCTCACCCCTGCTTGCCAGCATTGATCAAGCGATCGAGCCGCAGTTGATGGTCGGCGCTGGTGAGCCGCCTGTAGGCCAGTCCAACGACGCCGAACACCCCCAGTGCCGTCGCCGAAGCGATCATGAACAGGATCACAATCTGATAACGAACGGCTGCCGCCGGCGCTGCTCCCTGGAGGATCTGGCCGGTCATCATTCCCGGCAGGCTTACCAGCCCCATCACCATCATCGAGTTGATGGTGGGGATCATCGCCACGCGGATGGCGTCGCGCACCACCTCCTGGCAGGCCTCCCAGCGGCTCGCCCCCAGGGCCAGGGCCGTCTCCACCCGATCGCGCCCGCTGCGCAGCCCCTCCATGAAGCGATCGAGCCCCAGGGAGATGCCGTTGAGCGTGTTGCCCAGCACCATCCCCAGCAGTGGAATCAGATATTGGGGGTCGTACCAGGGCTGGGGCTGGATCAGCCCCGTCACCGCCAGGCCCGTGACCAGCGCTGCTGACGCCATCACCGACAGCAAGCTGTTGAGGTAAATCCCCGCAAAGCGGCGCCGGGTGCGCTGCACGGCCGACACCCCGGCGATCATCGCCATCGCCGCCCCCAACAGCACGATCAGCGGCGCGTTGTCCTGGCGAAACAGCCACTCGAGCACGAAGCCCACCAGCAGCAGCTGCACCACCATCCGCACCGACGCCACCAGCAGGCTGCGCGCCAAACCCAGGCGCAGCGCCGCCGAGAGCGCCACGTTCACCAGGATCAACAGGGCGGAGAGTGCCAGGCGGCCATCGCTGATCGTCAGGGCTCCCGAACTGGTTGGTGTCATCGGGCGAGCCCCAGGGTGCGACTGGCGAAGCGTTGGATCTGCTCACTGTCATGGCTGGTGAACACGGCGGCGCGCGAGCCTGCGGCGAGCCACTCGACCAGTAAGGCCTCAACGGCGACGCTGGTGTCCCGATCCAGGGAGGCCGTGGGTTCATCCAGCAGCAGCACGGTTGGATCGAGCTGCAGGGCCCGCAGCAGCGCCAACAGCTGCAACTCGCCGCCGGAGAGCCGCTCGGCGTCGTAGGCCAGGAACGCTGGATCGCGCCCCAGGGCCTCCAACCAGCCCGTGATCCGCTCGCGCCGCCAGCCCCCCCGCCCGCGCAGCTCCTGGAATGTCCAGGGTGAGCGCAGGTTCTCCTCCACCGTTCCCCCATGGGCGACGGGCCGCTGGGTGAGGTAAAGCACCAGCGAGCGCCAGCGGGGAAGACCCCAGGACGCCGGTGAGCGTCCCCGTAGATGGATCGTGCCGGCCTGCAGCGGATCGAGCAGGGCCAGGGCACGCAGCAACAGGGTTTTGCCCGCCCCCGAGGTCGCCACCAGCCCCAGACGCTCGCCGGCTCTCAGCTCCAGATCCAGCTGGCTCCAGAGGAGTCGATTCCCCAACTGACGCTTGAGCTGCTCAGCGCGCAAGAGCAGGGGGCGGTCCAAGGCGGGGGTAGACGGCAGCACTCACTTTGATCGGAGCTGGCAAGGTGACATTGACAGGCCCTCGTCACGTCGCAAAGGAAACCCTCCATGCCCAAAACTGTTGAAGCCCTTCTGGAAGATATTCACTTACTCGGAGAAGAGCAATTTCTGGTCGTCGAGGCTGTACGCGCCTTGGCGCGACAGATGATTAATCCCCTATCGGAGGAGGTCAAGTATGGCGGCATTCTCTTTTCTTCCGTGATCCAGTTTGGTGGCGTTTTCGCCTACAAGAAGCATGTCAGTGTCGAGTTCAGCAAAGGCGCACTGATCACCGATTGCTTTGGCTTTCTTGAAGGCAAGGGGAAAGGTCGCCGCCATATCAAACTTATGAAGATCAGCGATATCGCAACCAAGCATCTTTCCAGTTATCTTGAAAGTGCTCTAGGGGCAGCAAAAAGTGTTGAGTAGTCCTGTGATGGGCCAGGAGTTATCTTGCTTGCTCTCTCTCTCTCTCTCTCTCTCTCTGTTTCTCTCTGCAGTCGAGCTTCTTTATCGCACTGAATTAAATCAGCAGCGGGCAAGATTATAGAGCAATGCAAAAGACACTCGCTCAATGAGATTGCTG
>JABMPN010000039.1 GCA_013203655.1 Cyanobacteria bacterium bin.51 | reverse complement strand
CGGCAACAGCAACAGCAACAGCAACAGCAACAGCAACAGCAACAGCAACAGCAACAGCAACAGCAACAGCAACAGTTTGACTGCATGCTGGTTGGTGCCGGTGTCCGGGCGGTCTCAAGCAGCGTCACCCTCATCCCCTTGAGCCGCTGAGGTAGGCCGCCGTGATCGCACTCTGCGGTGACGTGAACACCGCATCCGCCGGACCCTGCTCGACGATGGTGCCGCGGCCCTCGTCGGTCCAGAAGACGATCAGGTCATCGGCCAGGCGCCTGGCCTGGGCCAGGTTGTGGGTCACGATCACCTGGGTGGTGGCTCCGCGCAGCGAGGCGATCAGGTCTTCGACCACGCCACTGGCCACCGGGTCCAGCGCACTGCAGGGTTCATCAAGAAGCAGCACCTCCGGCTCCAGCGCCAGGGCCCGGGCCAGGCAGAGGCGCTGCTGCTGCCCGCCCGAAAGGGCCAGGGCCGGCTGATCCAGGCGCCCGCGCACCTCGCGCCAGAGGCCGACGCGGCGCAGCACCCGCTCCAGCACGGCCTCCCGCCGGTCGCGGTGGCGCAGGCCGTGGTGCTCCAGCGGCATGGTGATGTTGCGCCGGATCGAGAGCGGGAAGGGATTGGGGCGCTGGGCGATCGCCCCGACCCGGCGGCGCAGGCGGATCAGGTCGGTGCGCGCCGAGAGGATGTCGTCCCCGTCCAGCCGGATCGAACCGCTGAGCCGGCAGCCGGGCGTGAGGTCGCTGAGGCGGTTGAGGCAGCTGAGGAAGGTGCTCTTGCCGCAGCCGGAAGGACCCACGATCGCCGTGATGCGGCTGCGGTGCATCACCGTGCTCACGGCATCGATCACGCAGCGCCGGTCGTAGCTGACGCTCAACTGACGCACCTCCAGGCAGGGCTGGGGCCGCAGCGGCAGGCTCATCGGCTCGTCCCCCCATCGAGGCGCCAGAGCTCGGCGATCCCGAGGGTGAGGGCGTTGGCGACCAGCAGCAGCACCACCAGCACCACGGCCGTGGCGTAGGCGCGGGCCTCCCCGCCCGGCACATTCATGGCCAGGTCGTAGATGTGCACCGACAGGGCCCGGCCCGAATCCAGCAGCGAGCCCGGCAGCCGGTCGACATAGCCACTGGTGAACAGCAGGGCGGCGGTTTCGGCCAGGGCGCGGCCGATCCCGAGCACCACCCCGATGGCCAGCCCGGGGGCGGCGCAGGGCAGCAGCACCTGGCGCAGCGAGGCCGCCTGGCTGATCCCCAGAGCGGCGGCGGCGCGGCGGTAGTCGCTGGGAACCTCGCGCAGGGCCTGCTCCGCCGAGCGGATCAGGATCGGCAGCACCATGCAGGCCAGGGTGAGGCCGCCGGAGAGGATCGAGAAGCCCAGGCCGAGGGCCAGGCTGAACAGGGCATTACCGAACAGGCCGAACACGATCGAGGGCACGCCGGCCAGCCCATCGAGGGAGGCGCGGATCAGCCGGGCGAAGCCGCTGCGCCCGTGGCTGAATTCAGCCAGCAGTACGGCGGTGGCCAGGGCGATCGGCAGGCTGGTGAGCAGGCACACCGCCAGGATCAGCAGGGTCGAGACGATCACCGGGCCGATGCCGCCGGCCCGGCCGGCCTCCCGGGGAGCTTCGAGCAGAAAGCCGAGGCTGATCTCCGGCAGACCGTGGCGGAGCAGGTCGGCGAGCACCAGCCCGAAGACCGCCGTGATCCCCATTGCCACCCCCCAGGCCAGGGCCGCCGCCAGACCGTCGGGCCAGGGCCGCCTATCCATGGCGCTCCTCCGGCCGCAGCGCTTCGGAGATCCCCACCAGCAGGGCGACCATCCCCATCAGCAGCAGCCCACTCACGAACAGGGCCGAGCGGTGCAGCTCCAGGGCATAGCCCAGCTCCAGGGCGATGTTCGCTGTGAGGGTGCGGACCGGATCCAGCAGGCTGGCGGGGGTCCGCACCACGTTGCCCGTCACCATCAGCACCGCCATGGTTTCGCCGATGGCGCGCGCCGCCCCCAGCAGGATCGCCGAGCTCAGGCCGGTGATCGCGGCCGGCAGCATCACCTGGCGGATCGTGGCCCAGCGGGTGAGCCCCATGGCCGCCGCCGCCTGCCCGTAGGCGCGGGGAACAGCGGCGAGGGCCGATTCGGCCAGCAGGCTGATGGTGGGCAGGATCATCAGCGTCAGGATCAGGATCCCCGCCAGCAGACTCTGGCCGGGGGGCTGCCAGCGGCCGATCAGGGGGGTGAGCACCACCAGCCCCCAGAAGCCGAACACCACCGAGGGCAGTCCAGCCAGCAGTTGCACCAGGCGCCGGTAGCCGCCGCCGAGCCGGCGCGGCGCATAGAAGCGGCAGAAGAGCGCTGAGGCGATCGAGAGGGGCGTGGCCAGCAGCACCGCGCCTGTGGCGGCGGCGGCGGTGCCGATCAGCATCGGACTGAGATTGAACCGACCGGCCCCGGCGCCACCCGCCGGATGCCAGGAGGCATCACGGATCCAGCGCAGGGGCCCGAGCGCCTGGAGGGCCGGCAGGGCTTCGGCGAGCAGGTAGGCCACGATCAGCAGCACGATCGAGCCCGCCGCGGCTCCGGCCAGGCGCAGACAACCGAGCAGCAGCCGATCCTCCGCTGCTCTCACCGGGGTGGAGCCACGAACGATTCACGGCGGATCAGATCGTCGTTGGTGGCGGAGGCGGCGAAGGCCAGGAACTCCTGCCCCAGCGGCGTGAGGCCCCGGGCCGGCCGCACCAGGATCAACGGCCGGGAGAGGGGAAAGGAGCCGTTGGCCACGTTGGCCAGGGTCGGGGCGATGCCCCCCAGCGGCAGCAGCCGGATGGCACCGCCGCGCCCGGCCTCCTGCAGCGCCGAGCCGATCGACACATAGGAGATGGCGGCGGGATTGCCCACCACGCTGCGGATGCCCTGCTGGTTGTCTCCGATCACCACATCGGCCTGGATGTCGGCGCTGCTGAGCTGGAAATGATCCAGGAAGAGCTCCAGGGTGGAGCGGCCGTCCGCCTTGTTGATCACGGTGATCGGGGCGGGCGGCCCGCCCACCTGCCGCCAGTCGGTGATGGCGCCGGTGAAGATGCCGCGGATCTGGTCCTCGCTGAGGGCGGGCAGCGGGTTGTCGCTGTGCACGATCAGGGCGATGCCATCGAGGGCGATCGTGGTGGCCTGGAGGTCGTCTTCTTCCGGGCCCAGCGCCCGCGACACCATGCCCAGATCGGCACTGCCACGCCGCACATCAGCCAGCCCTTTGGAGGAGCCGCCGCTCTGCACATCAACGCGGGCGTCGGGCTGGCTGGTCTCAAAGCGCTTGGCGATCTCGGCCGCCAGGGGGGCCACGGTGCTGGAGCCCGTCACAGTCAGCCGCTGGCTGGCGGCACCGCCGCCGCCGGCACCTCCGGCCGACTGGCATCCCGCCAGCAGCAGGCCGACCAGCGCCAGGGCCCAGGGGCCCGGCCTGAACTTGCGTTGCGGGCGCAGCGGGCGTGAAGTCCGCGCTTGGACGGGGTGAGAGGGGCGGCGGAAACCAGGCAAGGGCGGAGAGCTCGGGGGACTCGCTGCAGAGGGATACCGGCGCAGCGGGCAACTGGATGGGGTGGCCGGTGGCCGGTGCCTGATCGATGGCCAGGCTCAAGCGAAGCCGGCCCCGCCCGAGCGCCGCTGCCGTTGGCGAGCGGGCAGCGCCACCGGCCACAGCCACCAGCGCCCTTGCTCACCCCCGGCGGCCAGATAGCGGCCATCCGGACGCCAGGCCAGCGTCTGGAAGCCCTGGCCCTCCCCGTCGAGGGACTGCTGCAGGCGGCCGCGGCCATCCCAGAGGCCCACGCTGCCATCGGCGGACGCCGTGGCCAGCAGGCTGCTGCCAGGGGCAAAGGCCAGGGCCTGCACGCTGCCGGGCAGATCGAGGCGGTAGGGGTGCCATTGGCGTTCCGCCCCATCCCAGAGGCGCACCTCGCGGCCCGCCGCCGCCGCCAGCAGTTGGCCGTCGGGTTGCCAGACCGCCGCATCGAGCCAGCCGGCCTCCAGCGCCATAGGCGCGAAGGCCATGTCGCTCACGCCGGATCCGCCCAACTCCCAGAGCAGCAGCTCACCGCCGGCGCTGGCGATCGCCAGGAACTCTCCGTCGGCTGACCAGCTCAGGGCGGTGATGGCCTGCTGGAACTCCCCGCAGAGCCGCTCATTCACCAACGCCGCCGCCGTTGCCATCCCCGTTGCCATCGCCTTGGTCATCCCTGTTGCCAGCGCCGCTCAGGCCACGCAGGCGTTGAACCCGGCCCGCAAACCAGCGGCATCGAGGTGGCGGCCGATGATCACGAATTCGGTACGCCGGCGTTCGCCCTCGCGCCAGGGGCGATCGAAATCGCCATCCAGCAGCATGTGCACCGACTGGAACGCATAGCGCTCGTCTCTGTCTTCCAACTGGATGATCCCCTTCATCCGAAACAGATCGGGGCCCCGCTCAGCCACCAGATTCGACCTGCAGCCTCACCTGGAGGCAGCCAGCCTCGACGACGTGCAGCTGCCCGATTCCTCCCGCGAGCCGATCCAGCTGCGGCTCAGCGATGGCCGCCGCCTGCCGGCCCGGCGCCTGGTGCTCGCACGGTGATCTACTGCCACGGCAGCCAGGAGATTCCCTAGAACCCTGTCCCTGACTGGGCTGGCAGCTGGATCGTTTCACAGTGTGCGCGGGGTTGTGCGCGGGTTCTCAGGGATGCCCCCAGCCCATCCATGCCTCCAGCTCGGCCTCCTGCGGCCAGGGGGCATCAGGGTGGTGAGCACCCCGGCGAAGCCTGTCATGGCGGACTGGGCCAACAGGCGCAGGCTGCACTCACGGCGGATCAGTTGCTCATCACTCAGATCTGGGCGCTCCAGGCACAGTTCTTCGATGCTGGGTGCTGGCTGCATCAGGTGGTTGTGTCGGCGCCATATCGAGCCCCGAAGCGCGCGCAGGCCTTGCGAATGAAATCGGGATCACCAGGCCGCAGGTCGCCCAGGTCGAAGACGCCAGTGCCGTTGGCAAAGATCATGGGCCCTCTTCGCTCTCTGTCTCGTGATGCCAGCCATTCGGCCAGCTTGCGGAGCTTCGCGAGGCTGACGAAGCTCTGACGATTGCTCTTTGAAGGTTTCTTGGCCTTTTTCCATGCTGCGCCGGCTGGGCCGAAATAGATCTCCTTCACCTCTCCCGTCCAATGGAGTTGGAACACCCGCAGCAGGTCGGTGTGGTTTGCGCGCAGGGCAACACCCCGGTTACCGAAGGTGGATTTGATCTCCACCTTGCGGCCATCTGCGGTGGTTGCGTCCTAGCCCTTGGTGCTGGGCGGCGCCAGCACTGCAGCGTTGTGAGCCCAACGCCCAGCAGAGCGGCGACCGCACGGGCTCTTGCCCCAGCCGCCACGGCGGCTTCAAGGATCTCGAGGACCTTGCGGCGATCTGCAGTGCCGCCGCCTCCCCCAAGGCCTTGTTTTTGTAGCGCAGCTCCTGATGCAGCCGTTTGATCTCTCGCTCATCGTCTGCAGCGGCTGTGCATTGGCATCCTGGGCGGTCTGACGCCAACGGTCCACCCGCTCAGGAAACAGGCCCCGCTGCCGGCAATGGCCACCCAGTTTTGTCGCGTTCAGACCGGCTGTCTCCAGCACCACCGTGAACTTGTCGGCCGGGCCCCACCCCCCTGGATCCTTCTGGGAAGCAGAAACCACCTGGTCCTACAGCCGCCAGGCTTT
The DNA here is from genome assembly GCA_013203655.1 of Cyanobacteria bacterium bin.51. Lineage (GTDB taxonomy): Bacteria > Cyanobacteriota > Cyanobacteriia > PCC-6307 > Cyanobiaceae > Regnicoccus. Next base: position 1,971 of record JABMPN010000039.1, on the reverse strand, counting down.
TCGCCATTTGTAGAGGGTGATCACATGAATCCTCAGCTCGTCTGAGATCTGCGCCACTCCCTGCCGAAACGGCAGACCCTTCCGCCGGCGAACATCAGCCTTGACAGCCTCGCTGTAACAACGCATTGCTCTGCTCCATCAAGCCCCCTGGTGTCCGAACTGGTCGGGATGGGGAGGCGTCAACTGTCCTGGCAGAGGGGGACCTCGACTGGAAGGGGACGAGAGTTATGTCGCGGTAGTGCCCCAATGGTTTGGCCTATGGCAAGACCCACAGGAACGTTTTGACATCTTCATGAATAACTATACCGAACGCACCTGGATGCTGGTCAGCGTCGGCGAAGCAGTTAAAGAGCTGATGAAAACCTATGTCCAATATCCACTGCGAAAGCAGCAGAGCGAGGGGTACTCTGGCCCCAATACCCTCACCCACCAGGAGCGCTTCCAGCATGTGCGCGACATGCTGGCGAAAAGGGGGAGGGTGGCAACATCCCATTACCCACGGAAAACTAGTCTGCAACTGGTAACTATTCAGCTCTCGAGATAACGAACATCGCCCCGCTGGAGCACCACACCATGCTTGTGAGTTTCATGAACTGACACGTCGGGTGGCAATCGAGGGCTTCTGGGATCGAGTACCACGCTCTCTCGATCCCTCACCCGGCGGCGGCGGGCACAAGGCTCAGTCCAACCCCCCCAACCCCTCCAGCCGTCCCCGCGCCAGCGCGGCCTGGGCTTCGGCCTCGGCCAGGTTGGCGCGGCACTCGGCCACCACCTCGGGGGGGGCCTTGCCGGCGAAGTTGGGGTTGGCGAGGCGACCGGCCAGGCCCTTGATCTCCTTCTCGGCCTTGGCGATGTCCTTCTCCAGGCGGCCACGCAGGGCGCTCAGATCCACCAGGCCCTCGATCGGCAGCAGCACCTGGAGTTCCCCGCTCACCGCCGCCAGACAGCGCTGGGGCCCCGCCGCCTGTGCTTCGGCTGCATCGCCTGCCGCGCCGCCCGGATCGCGCACCTCCACCGAGGCGGCGCGGGTGAGGGCGGTGATGTCGCCCGTGGCCTGGCGCAGCACCGCCGCCAGCTCCGGCCGGCCGGTGAGGAACACCACCGGAGCGCTCTGGGAGGGCTTGAGCCCCGCCACGGCCCGCAGGTTGCGCACCACCCGGATCGCCTCGATCAACTCGGCGAACTGGGCCTCGAGGCCGTCATCGAGGGCGGCCTCGTTCACGGCGGGCCAGCTCTGCAGGGCCAGGAAGCTGCCTTCCGCCTCGCCGGTGACACCGTGCCAGAGCTCCTCGCTCAGGTGCGGCATCAGCGGGTGCAGCAGCACCAGCAGTTCGGCGAGCACCTTGGCGAGCACCTGGCGGGCGACCCGCTGGTCGGCCAGGGCTTCAGCGCTGAGGGGCTCCCCTTCAACGGCGGGCCGGGGATTGAGGCGGCGCTTGAGCAGCTCGATCGTCCAATCGCACACCTCGTTCCAGGCGAACTCGTAGAGCCCCTTGGCCGCTTCGCCCAGGCCGTAGCTGGCGTAGCGCTCGGCGGTTTCGCGGTTCACCCGCGCCAGGCGCGAGAGGATCCAGCGGTCGGCCAGGGTCAGGGCCGCCGGATCGGGCTCGCCCAGGGAGGCGGGTGTTTCACCGCCCAGGTTGAGCAGGGCGAAGCGGGTGGCGTTCCAGAGCTTGTTGGCGAAGTTGCGCGCCCCCTCCACCGTGGCCGAGCTGCCGCTGGCGCGGTCGTAGTCGAGGCGGATGTCCTGGCCGGCGCCGGCCACTTCGCGCACCAGGGCGAAGCGCAGGGCATCGGCGCCGTAGCGCTCGATCAGGGGCAGAGGGTCGATGCCATTGCCCGCTGATTTGCTCATCTTGCGGTTGTTCTCATCCCGCACCAGGCCGTGGATCATCACGTCGGCGAAGGGCATGCGGCCGGTGAAGGCGCCGGCGAGCATCGTCATCCGCGCCACCCAGAAAAAGATGATGT
>JABMPN010000038.1 GCA_013203655.1 Cyanobacteria bacterium bin.51 | reverse complement strand
GGAACCTCTGGACAACAAGCGCTCAAGGAGGGCGCTTGGCCTTGATTTGTCCCTGATGAACATTTTGATCGCCGATCAGGCTCCGATCAGCCTGAATTCGGCGATTTGGAGGCTGAACCTCGCTCATTTGAAGCGGTGTTCGCCCCAAATGGGCACACCACGCCCCCAATCATGTCCTGCATAGCAGCTCATGCCGCGCCATGAACAGGTTGGAGAGTGCTGCCAGCACCTTCACCTTGCAGCCGTTCTTGAGCATGCCCCGCAGCCGGGTCTTCTGAAAGCCGAACTGCCGTTTGATCACCCGGAACGGATGCTCCACCTTGGCACGGACGTGTGCTTTGGCCGTCTCGATCAGATCACCAACCCGCCCCTCGGGTGTATCCGGTAAGGCCCGCCGCTTGCCTGGGCGCATGGCAACCCGGAAGCCGATGCCTCTGCCTTGCATCTCCTCTCGCTTCTCAATTCCCTGATAGCCGGCATCCGCGTAGACCACTGTCTCCTCACCGTGCAGCAGCTCAGCCGCTGGGGTGAGGTCATGGACATTGGCGGCCGTGGTTTCCACTGAATGGATCAGGCCGCTCTCGCTGTCCACCCCGATATGCACTTTCATCCCGAAGTACCACTGGTTGCCTTTCTTGGTCTGGTGCATCTCCGGATCCCGTTCCCGCTTCTCATTCTTGGTTGAGCTTGGTGCCGCGATGATGGTGGCATCGACGATCGTGCCCTGCTTCATTGCCATCCCGTTGGCCTTGAGGTGCGCATTCACGGCTTTGAAAATCTGCTCACCCAGATCGTTCTGCTCCAGCAGATGCCGGAACGCCAGGATCGTGGTCTCATCCGGGATCCGGTCGCTGATCAGGGCAATGCCGGCAAAGCGGCGCATCGTCGCCACCTCGATCAACGCATCCTCCATCGCTGGATCGCTCAGGTCGTACCACTGCTGGAGCAGGTGGATCCGCAGCATCGTCTCAAGCGGGTAAGGAGGCCGACCGCCCTTGCTGGTGGTCCTGGGGTAGTGGGGCTCGATCAGATCAACCAGCGCTTTCCACGGCACAACCGCCTCCATCTCAGCCAGGAAGCGCTCGCGCCTGGTGCGCTTTTTGGCCGTCGACTGCTCGTAATCACCAAAACCGAACTGCTTAGCGCCCATGGAGCCAGTCCACACCTGCGATCACAGGGCCATTCTCGCGTAGGGTGACGGGGTTTTCCAGAGTCTCCCTAAGAGTCTGCCCAGCTGGGCTCCTGAGGGAGCTGGAGAGGATCTGCGGTGCCTGGGGAGTCTTCAGGATTGGTTTGGGTCTCAGGATCAAGCCATGATCAGCTTTGGCCCAACGTCATCGCCATGACGCTAGGATGGATATCTATTTGATAACGATTGGGGAGCTGCTTTTTCATCCATTTCTGGCAGATCTCTCGTCTTCACTCCCGCCCCTGGCCGGCCTTCCACTCCCAACCCTGGACCACCCCCGTTGACGACACCCCGACTCTCTCCTCCCCTGGCGTCACCACCACAGGTCGGACCGGCTCGGGAATTCCCCGCTTCCGCCACTTGCGCCAGCCGATCTGGATCAGCTGCCACTCCCTCCGTCAAGCGTTCCGACTTCGTGTTGGCTCCTTACATCAGGAGCAATGATCTCTGGGCCACCTGGCAAATCGTCAACACCCTCGTTCCCTATGGGTTGCTCTGGGTCGCTGTGATCCATGTCGCCCGGGTGTCGATCTGGCTGACGCCCCCGCTGCTGGTGCTGATGGTGCTGTTTTCGGGTCGTTGCTTTTCCTTGATGCACGATTGCGGTCATCAGTCTTTGTTTCGCTCGAAGCGTGTCAATCGGGGTTTGGGATTTCTGTTGGGGGTGGTCAATGCCATTCCCCAGTACCCCTGGTCACGCGGCCATGCGTTCCACCACAAGCACAATGGGAACTGGGATCTCTACCGAGGTCCATCGGCCTTGGTGAGTACGGAAACCTTCCTGGCGATGAGCCCCTTGCAGCAGGGTTTCTACCAATTCCTGCGCCATCCCTTGATGCTCTTCCCGGGAGGTTTCTTCTATCTGGTGATCAAGCCGAGGGTGGCCCTGCTGCTGGGCTTGATTCATTTTTCCGGCCATGCCCTGGCTTGCTTGAAGGCGGATCTAGGCTGCGGTCTTTCCAGGATCTGGAGCAGCTATCAACCCAAATATTGGTACACCACCCTGGAGTTTCAGGATCTGGTGCTCAACAATTTATGTGTGGTGAGCAGCTGGTTCTTTCTCTCCAGCCTGGTGGGTGCCGGCCTGTTCTGGGGCCTCTATTCTGTGGTGATGGCCTGCTCAGCAGCGCTGTTCATCTGTATTTTCTTCGTTCAACATAATTTCAAGGATTCCTACGCTCACCGAACCGAAGGCTGGAGTTCGCTCACCGGTGCCATTGATGGCACCAGTCTGTTGCAGTTGCCGCCCATCCTTAACTGGTTCACCGCCGATATCGGCTTCCACAACATTCACCATCTCTGCTCGAGGATTCCTAATTATCACCTCAGGGCCTGCCATCTTCGCAATGCGGCCCTGCTGAGCGGTGCCACCACGCTGACGGCGCGGCAGATTCCCGATTGCTTTGCGTTCATCCTCTGGGATCGGAACTCCGACAGCCTGCAATCGGTGTCCCAGGCGCGTGCCCTTGCCGCCGTGGAGGCTTAGCGCTCTCCCAGCAAATCGGCCCAGCTGGGCGTATCACCGGTGTTGCCGCAGGTCCCGGAGCCCGCTGGGCTGGCCAGCAGGGTCTGGGTCCGTGCTGACGGGAGTCGTTCGGCTGGGTGAAGCCGCCCCTGGCGGCCGGAGGTCAGCCGGGAGTGGGTGGTTGAGGGAATGGTGTTCATGGCTCGAATGGGAATGGGGGAATTAGGTATTGATCAGGATCCACAATTTGTTGTCCCGCCCGCTGATGGCTGGAGGGAGTTGCTCTTTCCTTCGGGAGGCCCAGGAAACCGGGCAGCAACCTGGCGTCCTGGAACGGGGAATTAAATTCCAAGCCCGCTTCCCTGACCCCACCTGGCGCTGAAGCGCGGCGCTCAGGTGAATGGAAAAATAGAGAGAAACCTCGGATCGATGGGATCGATTCGGGGTGACGGCAACAAGAAGCCCAGGGCTTCTGCTGACCTGATGGCCAGTTGTTTTGAGTTGCGGAAAAGGTTGATCAGCGGTTGGGCTGATGGCTTGCGTGAGAGCGCAAGGACCTTGGTGTGGAAACGGTCGACCCCTCTGCAGGAGCTTCGGTCGACATTCACATCCTAGCTTCTTGTTCGCTCAGATGAGCTCGGGGTGGAGGGGATCGCCCTTGAAGGGCCCGCGGACCGCAGCGGTGATCCAGCCGCCATAGAAGCCCCCCTCTTGGGGACGCACCCGTTCCCCATCCACCCAGCAGCCGTCCATCCGGGCTGGATAGAGGGCCAACCAGCCGGCCAGGGCAGCGAAAGCCGCTGTCGGCTCGGGGTAGTGCCAGAGGGCCCGCTCAAGGCGCCGCGTCCCCACCACCAGGTCGAAATAGTGGGCCACGCCCTTCCATTCGCAGAAGCTCCGGCCGGGCACCGCCTCCAGCCACTCCAGCCGCATCGCCTCCGGAGGCAGGTAGTAGGTGGGTGGGTGGAAGGTTTCCAGCACCCGCAGGGAGCGGTGAGTGTCACAGAGCAGCTCCCCGAGGGCCCGCACCACCACATGGGAATGGCTGAGCTCCAGGGCCGGCGGCCGGGGATAGTCGGCGGCGTTTTCCTCCTTGAATGCCTCCATTGGAAGCCCCCATTGACGACAATGGCTCCACCATGGCTCCAATCCCTTCCAATCGCTTATCGCTTCGCCTCGATCGGGCCCTCGCCCGACTGGGCGCCACGGCTCTGATCCCCCTGCTGCCGCTGGCGTTGGCCTGGGGGCAGGAGCTGGTGGACCAGCTCTTTTTCGGCGGGCAGTGGAATCTGCCGATGGTGCCGGGCGGCTCGTTTCTCGGCGTGCTCACGGCGCCCTTCAGCCACAGTGATTTCGGCCACCTGCTCGGCAACAGCCTCTGGTTTCTGCCCCTCTCCTGGCTGGTGCTCGCCAAGAGCCGCTCCGATTATCTGGCCGTCTGGCTGGGGGCCTACCTGATGGCGATTCCGGTCTGGCTGTTCTGGCCCACCAGCAGCCACGGCCTTTCCGGGGTGGTCTTTGCCCTGGTGGGCTATCTGATCGTGATCGGGTTCCTGGAGCGGCGTCCCCTGGTGCTGGCACTTTCCCTGTTCAGCCTGATCAGCTACGGCGGGTTTCTGCCCGGTCTGCTCCCCTTCTTCTCGCCACCGGGCGTGAGCTGGATCGGCCATGCCTCCGGTTTTGCCGGCGGGGTGCTGGCGGCCCTGGCCGTCTACAGGGAACCGGCCCGGCACGGTCGGCCCTGACCCTCCACCCGCGCCTGCTTGTCTTGTCCCCTCGACCCCGACCTCGACGATGTCCTGTCCCCGCTGCGGAAGTTGGAGTGTGCGTCGTGACAGGAGCCTGGCGGGTCGCATGGTCTGCGGCCAGTGCAGCATGCCCTTGAGCCCCGGCCAGAGTTCGGCGATCCGCCGCCCCGGCCGGGGCTTGCCGCGGCCCGGCTGGCCCACCCGGCCCCAGGCCCTCTGGCGTTGGCTGCTGCCGATCGGTCTGTTGCTGCTGGTCAGTGCCCATCTGGCCCAGCGCAGCCTGCGGCAGGAGCGCGGGGGGGCGCCGTCCGCCGGGTTGATCCGCTGAGCGCGCCGGCCGCTCAGCCGTGGATGAAATTGCGCAGGCGACGGGCCTCGTCTCCGGCCCGCTGCTGCAACTCGCCTGCGCTGCGCTGGGATTCCTCCCGCTCGCGGGCGGCGAGCAGGTCGGCCTCGTCCACGCCGTAGCCCTCAGCCCGGGCCAAATGGAGAAATTCCTCCAGCTCGAGTGGTTTGTTCAGCTTCGCCTGCAGGGCGGGTTGAAGGCTCGCCTGCAGCAGGAAGGCATCGAGTTGCTGGAGGCTCAAGGCGGGGGCGGCTGAGGTCCGCCTGTCTTAGCGGATCGGGGTTCGGGCTCAGCGGCCGGCGGCGGGCTGGCGAAGTCCGGCCGGTCCTGCATGGTGTAGCGACTGATCAGCAACCCCATCACCAGCGCCAGGTAGAACGGGCCGATCACGCCGAAGCCGATGCTGATCATCTGGGCGAGCGGCGTGGTGGGCAACACATCGCCGTAGCCGACGGTGGTGATCGTGGCGAAGGCGAAGTAGTTGAGCCGCACGAAATCCAGCTCCCAGACCCTCTGCAGGTCGGTCTGACCCGCCAGCGGATCGGGCAGCACGCGGCCGAGGGCCTGATGGGAACTGCTGAAACTGCCGGGCTGCACCGTTTCCAGCACGGTGAGCAGTAGCCCCGCCGTGAGCCCCAGCAGCAGATAGCCGGCCATGGCCCCCATCAGTACCTGGCCGTTCACCCGCCGCTCCTCGGCCAGATAGCCCACCAGCCGCAGCAGACTCCAGGCCACGAACAGGGTCATCAGCGCCAGCAGGGGCAGACCGCTGTCCCGGTTGATCACCGGGGTGAAATACCAGAACCACTGGGCGAGCAGCGCCGCCAGCCCGAGAAGGCGATAGGGGAGGTCCAGGCGGCGGATCCGGCCGCCATGGCGGACCTGGCCTTCCAGGGACACCAGCAGGAGCAAAGCGGTCAGGCTGTAGCCCAGCGCCCCCGCCCAGCGCAGGGTCTCCGGCAGGGCCAGGAAGACCATCACCGCCAGCAGCAGTAGCAACAGATTCCGGTAGAAGCGATGCCGGCGGCGCAGCCGCGTGACCGCGTTCAGATCGTGGGATCGGGGACGAAGCCAGGTGTACAGGGCAACAGACCGCTGGGGGCCTGCCCATTCTGGGCCCGGGTGGTGTCGCCTCAGGCCAGGAGATCGAGCTGCCGGGGGGCTTTTGCCGCCAACGGCAGCGCTTCCCAGCCCTGGGGGTCCCAGCCGGCCATCAACGGCTCGAGGGCCCGCAGGCCGGCGCCATCGGCAGGGGCCAGCCAGGCCTCCTCCAGGCCGGCGGGAAGGATCACCGGCATTCGGCCATGGATCGGGGCAACCAGCCGGTTCGGGGCGGTGGTGAGCACGCAGCCGCTCTCCACTTCACTGCCATCAGGTCCGATCCAGCGGTCCCAGAGGCCGGCCAGCCAGAACGGGCGCCGGTCCCGGCGCCGGATCAGCCAGGGCTGCTTGCGCCCGGCCCTCGCCGGGCCCTTCCACTCGTAGAAGCCATCGGCCGGCAACAGGCAGCGGCGGTGGCGCCAGGGGCCCCGGAAGGAGGCTCTGGCGCCCACGGTTTCGTGGCGGGCGTTGATCGGCCTGGGGGCCGCGAGGGGGTCCCGGCACCATTCCGGCAGCAACCCCCAGAGCAGCAGGGCCGCGCCGATCCGGCCGTGCTCCTGGCGCAGGGCCAGCACCGGCTGCCCCGGCCGCACCTCGGTGACCGGGGCGTAGTGGGCGGCCAGCCCCGGCGGCAGGCTCTCCCGCAGCAGGGGCGGCAGCCGGTCGAGGGCCGTGTTGAGCGAGTAGCGGCCACACATGGAACAGGCAGATCACGTTCGGTTCTCACCCCCCACCCCGGCGGGCGAGGCCCGGGTGGCTCGGCCTAGCTTGGCCCCATTGCAGCGCTGGACCCCCATGGCCATCCGCCAGGACGACAATCGCCCCAACCGGCGCTTCGGAATCATCAATCTCGTGCTGATCGGCTTCGGCGTCTTGTTGCTGTTCAGCAACTTCCTGCCGAACCAGGCCACGCAGGTTCCCCGGGTTCCCTATTCCCTGTTCATCGACCAGGTCAATGACGGCGACGTCAAGCGGGCCTTCATCACCCAGGACCAGATCCGCTACGAGCTCAGCAATGCACCGGAGGGAAGCCCCTCGGTGCTGGCGACCACGCCGATCTTTGACATGGATCTGCCCCAGCGGCTGGAGCAGAAGGGCGTTGAATTCGCCGCCGCACCGCCGAAGCGGCCCAACTTCTTCACCACGCTGCTGAGTTGGGTGGTGCCGCCGTTGATCTTCATCCTGGTGCTGCAGTTCTTCGCCCGCCGCCAGATGGGTGGCGGAGGAGCCCAGGGGGCGTTGAGCTTCACCAAATCCAAGGCCCGGGTCTATGTGCCCGATGAGGAGTCACGCGTCACCTTCGCCGACGTGGCCGGTGTCGATGAGGCCAAGGCGGAACTTGCTGAAATCGTTGACTTTCTCAAAAAACCCGAGCGTTACACGGCTATCGGTGCTCGCATCCCTAAAGGTGTGCTGCTGGTGGGCCCCCCCGGTACCGGTAAGACCCTGCTCTCCAAGGCGGTGGCCGGAGAGGCCGAGGTTCCCTTCTTCATCATTTCCGGCTCCGAGTTCGTGGAGCTGTTCGTCGGTGCCGGCGCGGCGCGTGTGCGCGACCTGTTCGAGCAGGCCAAGAAGAAAGCCCCTTGCATCATCTTCATCGACGAACTCGATGCGATCGGCAAGTCCCGTTCCGGCTCGATGGGCGTGGTCGGCGGCAACGACGAGCGCGAGCAGACCCTCAATCAGCTGCTCACCGAGATGGATGGCTTTGCCTCCACCGACAAGCCGGTGATCGTGCTGGCCGCCACCAACCAGCCTGAAACCCTTGATGCCGCGCTGCTGCGGCCCGGTCGCTTCGACCGCCAGGTGCTGGTCGATCGGCCTGATCTCTCCGGCCGCAAGATGATTCTGGATATCTATGCCAAAAAAGTGAAGCTGGCCGAGGGGGTCGATCTCGATCGCATTGCCCAGGCCACCAGCGGCTTCGCCGGCGCCGATCTCGCCAACCTGGTCAACGAGGCGGCGCTGCTGGCGGCCCGTGGCATGCGCCTGGCGGTGGAGCAGGGCGATCTCAACGAAGCGATCGAGCGGGTGGTGGCCGGTCTGGAGAAGCGCAGCCGCGTGCTCCAGGACGACGAGAAGCGCGTGGTGGCCTTCCACGAAGTGGGTCACGCCATCGTCGGGCACCTGATGCCCGGTGGCAGCAAGGTGGCGAAGATCTCGATCGTGCCCCGCGGCATGAGCGCCCTCGGCTACACCCTGCAGCTCCCCCAGGAGGAGCGTTTCCTCAACTCCAAGGAAGACCTCGAAGGCCAGATCGCCACCCTGCTGGGGGGCCGCTCGGCCGAGGAGATCGTCTTCGGTGAAGTCACCACCGGCGCCGCCAACGACCTGCAGCGCGCCACCGACATCGCCGAGCAGATGGTGGGCACCTACGGCATGAGCGACACCCTCGGCCCCCTGGCCTACGACAAGCAGGGCGGCAGCCGCTTTCTCGGTGGGCCCAGCAACCCGCGGCGGGTGGTCAGCGATGCCACCGCCCAGGCGATCGACAAGGAAGTGCGGGGTCTGGTGGACCGGGCCCATGATCGCGCCCTGGCGATCCTCCATGACAACCGCTCCCTGCTCGATGACATCGCCGGCAAGATCCTCGAGAAAGAAGTGATCGAGGGCGATGAGCTCAAGACGTTGCTCTCCTCCAGCCACCTGCCTGATGGGGTCGAGCTGCCCGGAGAGACTGCGGCCGCAGCGGCTGAACCGGCCGAACCGGCGGCGGTGGCCGGCTGAGGCGGAGCCTCCTTCGCCCGGACCGAAGGCTTCGGCACTTGACGCCGGGGCCCCCGATCCCGGATAAGGGATCTTTGGAATGGGGTCATGAGTCCTCGGATCACCAGTCCCGTTCCGGCCCTCGAGGCGCTCAGGGGTCGCGACCTCCTCTCCAGCGCAGATCTCAATGCCGATGAGACGCTGGCCCTGTTGCAGCTGGCGGGCGAACTGCGCAGCGGCGTTCGTCGTGTCGACCTCCATGGCCGGGTGCTGGGCCTGATCTTCACCAAGGCCTCGACCCGCACCCGGGTGAGCTTCTCCGTGGCGATGGCCCGGCTCGGTGGCCAGACCCTCGACCTCAATCCAGCTGTCTCCCAGGTGGGCCGGGGTGAACCGATCGCCGATACAGCCCGCGTGCTCAGCCGCTATGTGGATGCCCTGGCGATCCGCACCTTCGCCCAGCAAGATCTCGGTGATTACCCCCACTGGGCCTCGATCCCGGTGATCAATGCCCTCACCGATCTGGAGCATCCCTGCCAGGCCCTGGCTGATTTTCTGACCCTGCGGGACGCTTTTGGCAGTCTCGATGGCCTGTGCCTGGCCTACGTGGGAGATGGCAACAATGTGGCCCACTCGCTGCTGCTCTGTGGTGCCCTGCTGGGCGTGAGTGTGAGGATCGCCTCCCCGGCTGGCTTCGAGCCTGATTCAGCCGTGCTGGAGCAGGCCAGGGCCCTGGCTGCTGGTCGCTGCAGCCTTGAGCTGACCACCGATCCCAGGGCCGCCGTGTGCGGCGCCCACGCCCTCTACACCGATGTCTGGGCCTCGATGGGCCAGGAACAGGAACAGCGGCAACGGGAGGAGGCCTTCGCCTGCTTCTGCCTCGATGAAGCCCTGCTGGCGGCGGCCGATCCGCGCGCCATCGTGCTGCATTGCCTGCCGGCCCACCGTGGTGAGGAGATCAGCGCGAGCGTCATCGATGGGCCCGCCAGCCGAGTGTTCGACCAGGCCGAAAACCGCCTCCATGTTCAGCAGGCCCTGCTGGCAGCCCTGCTCGGCGGGCTCTGAATTCCTGCAGGGGCTGGACATTGGCGCCAATTAGTGGCACAAATGTACTGACGGTGTCTGAGGCCAGACGTTGATCTCCTTCGATTCGGATTCGCCTGCTCCCCAGGCCACGCTCACCTCGGCCCAGCAGGAGCTCTACGAGTGGCTGGCCAGTTACATCGACAGCCATCGCCACAGTCCCTCGATCCGCCAGATGATGGAGGCGATGGGCCTGCGCTCGCCGGCGCCGATCCAGAGCCGCCTGCGCCACCTGCAACAGAAGGGCTGGATCACCTGGCAGGAGGGCCAGGCCCGCACCCTGCAGCTGCTGGGTGGCCATCTCCAGGGCATACCGATGCTGGGTACCGTGGCGGCTGGCGGCCTGGTGGAGCCCTTCGATGACATCCAGGAGCGGCTCGATCTCCAGCCCCTGCTCGACACCCGCGGCCTGTTTGCCCTCACCGTGAACGGGGACAGCATGATCGCCGCCCACATCGACGATGGTGACGTTGTCTTGATGGAGCCCGTCAGCGAGCCCAGCCGGCTCAAGGCCGGCACGATTGTGGCCGCCATGGTGGAGGGCAGGGGCACCACGCTCAAGCATTTCCACCGGCAAGGGGCGAAGGTGCGCCTGGAAGCCGCCAACCCCGCCTATGAACCGCTGCTGATCGAGGCCGAACAGGTGGCCGTGCAAGGGAAGCTGGTGGCGGTCTGGCGCCAGGTCTAGGGGGCCGCCCGAGCTGTAATGTTGGACCCGAAAGGGGCCATAGCTCAGCTGGTAGAGC
>JABMPN010000037.1 GCA_013203655.1 Cyanobacteria bacterium bin.51 | reverse complement strand
CCCGCTGCCATGCAAGCCACGGGGCCAGGTGCCGGGAGATCATCCAGGCTGGCGCTTTGCCTTGGCGCTGACAACCGTCAAGTGATTATTTATTCTAGTTCAGTTGATCGCGTTTCAGACATCCTTACGCCGGGACAGGCTCCAGTGAGGCGGGCTCCTGCAATCCAACCAGGGAAAGCTGGCGATGGCCATAGGGCTGCAAGCTGATCGGCTGAGCCAGAACCGGCTCGGCGGATGGGCGCCCGGAGCGAGCCGTCCAGTGGTGACACCACAGATCTCCAGTCAACTCCGAATGAATCGCCAGCCGTCGCAACTGGCACCAGCCAGGCTCACCACCCAAGGGAGCGATGCAGTGACGACAACTGCGACAGTTGGGGCGCTGGCCCATGATCGGCTTGATCCAAGGCCCATAAGGTAATGATTTCAATGGGCTGCAAACGGGCGTAGAACCGAACCTCCCGGAAGTCTTCGGGATTCAAACGCCACTCCATAGGATCAAGCCATCCGTTCGGCAACCGCGTAGCCATGGCACGTGATCCCGTTGGCGCTGCCGCCGATCCGCTCCAGCTCACGCCCCTGACCGAACTCTGCAAGGCCGCCGGGGGACGAATGGTGCCGTTTGAGGGCTGGCAGATGGCGGTTCAGTTTCGGGGGCTGGTCGAAGAACATCGGGCCGTGCGCGAGCGCTGCGGCGTCTTCGACATCTCCCACATGGGCGTGCTCACCCTGCAAGGCGATGGGGTGAAGAACGCCCTGCAACGGCTCGTGCCCACGGACCTCGATCGAATCGGTCCCGGCGAAGCGCTTTACACCGTGCTGCTCAACGAGGCCGGCGGCATCCGCGACGACCTGATCATCTACGACCAGGGCCGGCCTGATGGACCCGCAGGCCCCGTCGACACCCTGCTGGTGGTGATCAATGCCGCCTGCGCCGAAGCCGACAGCGCCTGGCTGCGCAGTCAACTGGAGTCTGAGGATGTGCAGATCAGCGATCGCAAGGGGGAAGGGGTGCTGCTCGCCCTGCAGGGCCCCGAGGCAGCGGCCCGGCTGGAGGCCCTGGTGGGCGAGAGCCTCGCAGGGCTGCCCCGCTTCGGGCACCGCAGCCTGCGGCTCGCCGGCAGCGCCAGCGGCGCGGCGGCGGGGGCGGCCGTGTTTGTGGCCCGCACTGGCTACACCGGCGAAGACGGCTTCGAACTGTTGCTGGAGCAGGCTGCCGGCCAGGCCCTCTGGCAACAACTGCTGAGTACCGGCGTGCCCCCCTGCGGCCTCGGCGCCCGCGACACGCTGCGCCTGGAGGCCGCCATGCACCTCTATGGCCAGGACATGGATGCCACCACCACCCCCCTGGAGGCCTCGCTGGGCTGGCTGGTTCACCTGGAGATGCCCGCCGATTTCATCGGCCGTGCCGCCCTGGAGCGCCAGACAGCCGAAGGGGTGAGCCGGCGGCTGGTGGGGCTCAAGCTCCAGGGCCGGGCGATCGCCCGCCACGGCTATCCGGTGCTCCGCGATGGAGCCGTGGTGGGCGAGATCACCAGCGGCACCTGGTCACCGACGCTTGGCGAAGCCATCGCCCTGGCCAGGGTGCCGGCCGAGGCGGCCAGGCTCGGCACCGAACTGCAGGTGGAGATTCGCGGCCAGCCCCAACCGGCACTGGTGGTGAAGCGGCCCTTCTATCGGCGGCCGTAGGGGACCCGGTCCTGGCTGCTGCCATGGGAAACTCGCACATTCGTTTTCTCTCTCCCGATGCGCAGTCACGGATGCGGCGATCTGCGTCGTGATGCCGTCGATCAGACCGTTCAGCTCTGCGGCTGGGTGGACCGGCGCCGCGACCATGGCGGCCTGATCTTTCTGGATCTGCGTGATCGCAGTGGCACCATCCAGATCACGGTGGACCCCGAACTCGCCAGCAACCTGCGCAATGAAACGGTGCTGCAGGTGGTCGGAAGGGTGCGGCTTCGGCCGGAGGAATCGCTCAACGAACGGCTGGCCACCGGAGCGGTGGAGGTGATCGCCAGCCAACTCACCGTCCTCAATGCCGTCAAGAAGACGTTGCCCTTCGCCGTCTCCGTTCACGACGACGGCAACGTACGCGAGGAACTACGGCTGCGCCATCGCTATCTCGACCTGCGCCGCGAGCGCATGGCTCGCAACCTGCGACTGCGGCACAGCACGATTCGGGCCGCCAGGGACTTCCTGGAGGGCGAAGGCTTCATCGAGGTGGAAACCCCGATCCTCACCCGCTCCACCCCCGAGGGCGCCCGCGATTACCTGGTGCCCAGCCGGGTCTGCGGCGGCGAGTGGTTCGCCCTGCCCCAGTCACCCCAACTGTTCAAGCAACTGCTGATGGTGGGCGGACTGGAGCGCTACTACCAGGTGGCCCGTTGCTTCCGCGACGAAGACCTGCGCGCCGACCGCCAGCCGGAGTTCACCCAGCTCGACATTGAGGTCAGCTTTCTGGAGCAGGAGGAGATCCTTGACCTCAACGAACGCCTGATCGCGGCGATCTGGAAGACAGCGAAGGGAATCGAGCTGCCGCTGCCTTTCCCCCGCCTCACCTGGCAGGAAGCGATGGATCGCTACGGCACCGACCGCCCCGACACCCGCTACGGCCTGGAGCTGGTGGATGTGAGCACCATCGCCGCCCATTCCGGCTTCAAGGTGTTCTCCGGGGCCGTGGCGGCCGGTGGGGCCGTGAAGTGCATCGCCATCCCCGGTGGCAACGAGGCGCTCAGCAACGTGCGCATCAAACCCGGCGGGGATGTATTCAGCGAAGCCCAGGCGGCGGGAGCTGGCGGACTGGCTTTCATCCGCGTCAGTGAAGGGGTGGATCCTGAAACCTCCTTTGACATCGGCGGGAACAGGGTCGGGATCAACACGATCGGAGCCATCAAAGATGGGTTCACCAAGGCACAGATGGCCGAGTTGCTGGAGCGCAGCGGCGCGGCGCCTGGCACCCTGCTGCTGTTCGGCGCAGGCGACACCGCCACGGTGAACAAGGCCCTTGACCGGGTGCGTCAGTACCTGGCCCGGGAGCTGGGCCTTGTTCCAGCCGATGCCAGCAACGAGTCGTGGAACTTCCTCTGGGTGGTCGACTTCCCGATGTTCGGCTTCAACAGCGAGGAGAACCGGCTGGAGGCCCTGCACCATCCCTTCTGCGCTCCCAACCCCGCAGACCTCGGCGGCGAGAACGGCAGTGATCCGGCCACCTGGGCCGCGGCCTTGCCCAGCGCCCGGGCCCAGGCCTACGACCTGGTGCTCAACGGCCTGGAGCTGGGCGGCGGCTCGCTGCGCATCCACGATTCGGCCCTGCAGCGCCAGGTGCTGCAGACGATCGGCCTGCCCCTGGAAGAAGCGGAACGCCAGTTCGGCTTCCTGCTGGAGGCCCTCGATCTGGGTGCCCCGCCCCACGGCGGCATCGCCTTCGGCCTCGATCGGATGGTGATGCTGCTGGCGGGTGAGGAATCGATCCGCGACACGATCGCCTTCCCGAAAACCCAGCAGGCCCGCTGCCTGCTCACCCAGGCGCCGGCGGATGTGTCCGCCAAGCAGCTGGAGGAGCTGCACGTGGCCAGCACCTGGAGCGAAGACGATTGATCCAGGTCGGGGCCAGAGCGGAGGCTTCGGGCCGACAGGGGCAATGGCGGGTTCCCTGATCTCCGCCCAGACTAAAATCGTCGGTAGAAGAAGGAGATCACGATGACCTACACAGCCCCAACCGGTACGTCTGCCGCCAGCGCGCCGCTGATCGACATCGGCATGACCACCGATGAGCGCGAGCAGATCGCCGCTGGCCTCAGCCGTCTCCTGGCGGACAGCTACGTGCTTTACGGCAAGACCCACGGCTTCCACTGGAACGTGACCGGGCCGATGTTCAACACCCTGCACCTGATGT
>JABMPN010000036.1 GCA_013203655.1 Cyanobacteria bacterium bin.51 | reverse complement strand
TGGTGGCGGTTCTGGTGCTGAGCACCACCGCCGCCACCCTGGCGGCCCTGCTCAGGGGGCCGGCCTCCGGGGCCCCGATCGAAGCCCTGTTCAGCCCCAGCCCCTGGACCCTGCCGGCCCTGCCGTTCCTGATCGCCCTGATGGGCTGGATGCCCTGCCCGCTCGATCTGGCGGCCTGGTCGTCGTTGTGGATCTTTGCCCGCCGCGAGGATTCCGGCCATCGCGGCAGCCGGGCCGAGCTCGAGGCCGACTTCAACCTCGGCTACGGCGCCACGGTGGTGATGGCGGTGCTGTTCCTGGTGCTGGGGGCCTGGGTGATGCACGGCACTGGCCGCAGCTTCTCGCCGGCTGGCTCCGTCTTTGCCCAGCAGCTGATCGAGCTTTACACCGCCAGCCTGGGGAGCTGGGCCCAGCCCCTGATCGCCCTGGCGGCCTTCACCACGATGTTCAGCACCACGCTCACCTGCCTGGATGGCTATCCGCGCTCCGTCTCCGCCGGGCTGCGGCTGCTGCGGAGCTACCGGGGCGAGGAGGTACAGAGCAGCAGCCAGCACAGCCTCTGGATCGTGCTGCATGGCCTGGCCGCTGCCGGGATTCTGGTCTTCTGGGCCCAGTCGATGGGGGCCCTGGTGCAACTGGCGATGGTGGTCTCGTTCCTGACCACACCCCTGCTGGGCTGGATGAATCTCCAGGTGATCCAGGGCCGCCAGGTGCCGCCGGATGGGCGGCTGGGGCCCGCTCTGCTCACTGTTGCGCGGCTGGGGCTACTGGTTCTTGTCGGCTTCGTGCTTCTGTTAGTCGTCACTGGCCTCAGCCGCTGAGGCTGGTCGCTGCCACCGATCAGGGATTACAGAGCGGGCAGAACTGCGGATCGGCCTTGGTGAGCCCATCGGCGCGCGGCCGCTCCTCACTCGCCGAGCAACTCACGCAGCCGAAGCGCTCGCTGCGCACCAGGTCTGTGGCCGTGCCGCACCAGCCACAGGGGAGCCCTGGCAGCACGTCAACCCGCCCCCAGCCCGGGGCCCCGCAGCTTGGGCAGGGGTTGGCGATCCGGCGCACCAACTGGAAGGCCAGCGCCCGGATCGAGGCCATCCGGGTGGGATTGCGGTGGGCGCGCATGTCCGTTTCCAGCAGGGCCAGCCCATCGCTGGAGGCACGGCTGGCCCGCTCGATCGCCTCCCGCAGCTCGGCCACGGCGCCGAGGCCCTTGCTCAGGCAGGGTTTCGCGCTGGCCCGATGGGGTTGCACAATCACGGCGTGGCTGGGGAAGCCGATCCGATCCAGCCATGGATTCAGGTCCGTGCCGGGACTGGCGGTGCAATGGTCGAAGTTGGTGCGACAGCCGATCAGCCGTTCGGTGATCACCAGGCCTTGGGCCCGGTCCACCCAGGTCATCCATTCCATCGCCAGGGGCAGAAAGGGCAGCGCCGGGTGGGGCCCGAAGCTGCCTTCGCTGGCCAGGCCCAGATCCAGGCCGGTTTCTGCCATTCCCGCTTCGGCCTTGAGGCGACAGGTGGTTTCGGCATTGCTGAGCCGGGGCCGCTCGCCACTGAAGGTGCCGAGGCTGTCGGTGTCAAAGCCGGTGGCCAGCACCAATTCCGATCCCAGACCCTTGCGGAAAGGCCTGGCGATCACCTTCTCCTTGCCGTGCCGGGTGGCGATGCTCACCCGCCGACCTCGGCCCAGCCACCCAGGGGCAGAAAAATCAGGTCCAAGCCCAGGGCTCACGCTGCAGGCGAAATCAATGGACTCATTAATTTACGCCGGTTCCTAAAACCAAAGGGAAAGGAGCAACAGCGCGTCAATCCGATCACGGCAGCTGATTGCCTGGATTAAAAACCCTTTAGCCAGAATTGATCCAAGGCCACGCTCAAGTCCCTAGGGTTCGGCATCAGCAAAAAGACGATAGACAAAACAAAACGTTCGCCGCGTTGATCCCTTTCCGATGGGGCTCACTCCTGCTTTCTCGTTACTCCATCCCTTGATTGGGTTCATGATCAACAGCCTGACCGTAGAAAAACTTGAGCTCACGCTTGATGCAGCCAGCATCCTGCCGTCCCATCTCTGCTGGAGATTGGTTGATGGCTACATCCGCGCCAACACCTGGACGCTGGATGGCGATGTTGTGACGATCGGATTGGCTGGTCCCGGTGATCTGATTCCTCCCCTGAATTCGAAGGGGCAAGCGATGGAAAGAGTCTGCCTGACAAGGGTCAGCGTTGAGGAAGTCATCCCGTCGAATGAGCAACTGGCCGCCTGTCTCAATCACCAGATGGCCCAGGCCATCACCCTGCTCCAGATCGGCAGGCTCCGGCCTGTTGATTCCAGGCTGATCCATCTGCTGCACTGGATCGGAGCACGCTTTGGCATGATCGGCAGCCAGGGCACTGTGGTGTCACTACAGGAAATGAACCTGACCCATCGCATGTTGGCTGATCTCACGGGCATGACCCGGGTGAGCGTGACCAAAGCCTTGAGCCGTTTCAAAGCCAGCGGTCTGATTGTGACCAAGAGAGATGTTGATCTTCTGCTTCCCCATGGCATCCATGGACACCCCTGGCACCTCTAGCTCGGCTGGCTTCAGCTTGGTTGGGCCGCTTCTGCCTGATTGGCTGAATGAACGGCGCCGATCGCTGTCATTATCGATCCTGTATGACGAAACTACCCAGCCGTCTCGAATAGCCGACCTAGTCGGGATTAGCTTCCTGCTGCCGTCGCAACGGTGACCGATGAACCATCTCTACACTCCTTAATCTGGCGCTTGTTATTTAGTCTCTACGTCCAAATCTGATCGCCAGCCTCACGCAAAATCACAATGATAGGGCGACACAAGGTGTCGTCCTATTTTTTCTCCTTTCTTTCTTTCTTTCTCTTGTCATCCTGACCATGCCGAATCGTCGCAGATTTCTCTCTGTTTTAAGCGCCACCCTGGCCGGCACCCTGGTGCTTCATGCCTGTGGCAACCCCCCCGACAAGGGCGGAGGTGCCGATGGGAGCAGCTCCGCCCCGGCGGCCGATGTCAACCTCGAAACCAAGACAATCACGATTGGGTATGTCCCGATCCTTGAGGCCGCTGCCTTGGTGGCCGGTGTCGAAAAAGGCTTTTTTGCCAAGCATGGCCTTGAAGTGAAGTTGGTCAAGCAGGCCAGCTGGCCTGCTGCCCGCGACAACGTGGTGATCGGCTCCGCCGGTGGCGGCATTGACGGCGGCCAGTGGCAACTGCCGATGCCGCACCTGATCACTGAGGGAATCATCACCAACGGCAAGAAGGTGCCGATGTATGTGCTGGCGCAGCTCAGCAGCCAGGGCAATGGAATCGCCGTGTCCAACTCTATGAAGGACGCGAATCTGCGGGTCAACCTGACCCCCGCAGCCCCCACTATTATCGGCTTCCCCAAGACCGAAGGGCGCAAGTTCCGGGCTGCCCACACCTTTCCCCATGCCAACCAGGATCTCTGGATTCGCTACTGGCTCGGGGCTGGCGGCATCGACCCTGACAAGGACATCGAGCTGCTGACAGTGCCCTCCACCGAAACGTTTCAGGGGATGCGCAACGGCATTCTGGAAGCGTTCAGCACAGGGGATCCCTGGCCGTTCCGGATCGTGGCCGACGACATCGGCTACATGGCCGCCCTCACCGCCGAGATCTGGCCCGTTCACCCCGAGGAGTTCCTGGGCGTTCGTGCTGACTGGGTTGACAAGAACCCCAAGGCCACTCAAGCCTTGCTCAAGGGTCTGATCGAGGCGCAGCAATGGTCTGACAAGCCCGAGAACAAGGCTGCTCTCGCCCAGATGCTCAGCTCCCGGGCCTACTTCAATGCGCCGGTTTCGGTGCTGGAGCCAGCTCTCAAGGCCGAGTACAAGCTTGGGGCTGATCTGAAGCCCTCCAATGATCCCAAGCTTGGCCCTCTCTATTGGAACAGCGATCGTGGGGTGATTTCCTATCCCTACAAGAGCCTTAATCTCTGGTTCCTGGTGGAATCGATCCGCTGGAAATTCCATCCCGGCCAGCTCGACACCATCGCCCAGGCCCAGGCCCTCGTTGACAAAGTGGTGCGCGAGGATCTCTGGCGGCAAGCGGCCACCGACGTGGGCGTACCCGCTGCCGACATTCCCAGTGGTTCCTCGCGTGGAAAGGAAACCTTCTTTGACGGCATCGTCTTTGATCCGGAGAACCCCCAGGCCTATCTCGATAGTCTGAAGATCAAGCGCTGAGTCCAGGGAAGTGGTGATCGATCCAGCGCGCAGAGGAAGATCAACCGCCAACCGCTCTGCCAGACGGAAGGACAACGGAACGCCCCAGCCCAAGGGCCAGGGCGTTCCCGCTGCCAACAGCGCCGAAGCTCAGTCCTCCACCCGCACCGTTACGGGGGTGTGGGTCTGGGCCTTGGGGGCAGTGACGGTGAGCAGCCCATCGCGATAGCGGGCCTGGAGCCCGTCGCGCTCAAGGGGAACCGGGAACTGGAAGCTGCGGCTCCAGACCCCGTAGCTGAACTCACTGTGCAGGGGAGCTGGTGCCTGGGCCTGCCTGGCCGGGGGCTTGGGCTCGTTGGTCTTGGGCTCTTCGGCGACGCCGTTTTGAGGGGCGGGGCTCTGGGATTGGCGCTGGGCGCTGATCACCAGAGAGCGGTCGCCGGCCTTGACATCAATCGAGCCGCGATCAACCCCGGGGAGTTCCAGAATCACGGTGTAGGCCGCCTGGGTTTCCTGCACTTCTGCGGCAGGGACCCGATCCGTCTGGCGCACCTGTTGCTCCAGGCGCTCCAGCAGATCGAAGGGGGAATGGCGCAGGGTAAGCATGATGGAGTCCTCGATATGAAACGGGGTAGGACCTAGTCCTGGGTCTGCAATTGGCAGGGGGTCTGGGTGGGTGTTGGGGTGAGTGGGTGATTCACCCGCTTCATCAGTTTGCGGGATCGGAAACTCATTCATCCGGCCGAAAACCGACCCTTTCAGTACGGCGCCCACACCCCTGTTCGGTTCCTACGACACAACCGAACCGGAAGGCGGCTCAGAGCCACCACCAACGCGAGAAGCAGGCCGCCTGGGCGCAGGCCGCACCGCTGCCGTTGCGCACGGTCCAGAGTCGGGCCGCTTCGATGCGGAAGCGGCGGCCCTGGCTGTCGATGCGAATGCCGCTGTAGCCGCTGATGGATTCCTGCCGCCGTGCGGTGACCAGCAGCTCGGCGCGGCTTTGGCGCTCGGAGGCTTCGGCGGTGAGCCGCGACGGCATCCCGACCATCGCGCTCCAGGGGCGACGCCAGAGGCCAAGTGCGGCGGCGTTGGCATAGATCAGCAGGGGATCGTCGCCGCCGCCATGGGCGAGCACCACGGCAGAGGCGGCGAACAGATCCTGGGCGCGGCTGCGCCGGTCGGTGGCCTGGCTGGCGATCAGGGGCCGGCCGAAACCGCTGTGGAACGAGGCGAGCAAGGCCTCGACAAACAGCAGGGCGGAAGGGCTGAGCCAGGGGGACTCCGCCGGCAGCGGCTCAGGCGCAGGGATCAAAGGGGGATCAACCGGGATCAGGGCCACTGCCCATCGCCTGGGCCATGGCCGCCTTGCCAAGCCTGTTGCCCTGGGCCTTGAGTTGCTCCAGGAAGAGGCGGTTGGCCTCCGGGAAGAGGGGCTCAGCGGCGAGCGGTAGTTCGCCCGCCTCGTCCAGGCCCGTTTCGCCTTCCATCGCCTGGGTGATCACAACCAGATCCGGATCAAGGGCGGCGGCATACGACCACCAGAGGCTCGGGTTGGTGATGGCGGCATGAACCGGGTGCGGCGCCTGGGTGGCGAGCGGCTCAGCGGGCACTGGGGCTGGGGCCTGGCCCTTGTCCCCAGATCTGGAGCGCCTCCTGGCGCCGGCCTTGGCTTCCTCTTTGGCCTCCGCTTTGGCGGCGGCTTTGGCGCTGGCGGCCCTGGATACCAGCAATTTGCGGCGCTGCACGGCCAGATCGGCGAGCAGCTGGCTGCGGCTGCGCCCCCGCATCTGGAAGAGCACGAAGGGGTCTTCGCTGAAGCGATCGCCCATCAGGAAGTAGACGGCGCTGACGTGTTTGCAGGGGGCGGCCTTGTCCGGGCAGCTGCACTCGCAGCGCACCTCCTGGAGCTTGAAGGGGAAAAGGCGCTTGCCGCTGGCGGCAAAGGCGCGCTCGATGTCCTGGGGCATCACGCCGGCGAGCAGCTGGGCCGACCAGCGGGCCTTCTGGCCGAGGGCCTCGAGCACGTAGCCCCAGTCCTCGTCGGAGAGGGTGTCGAGCCAGAGCTTCACCTTGTAGGGCTCGGCCTCGGTGCCCTGCACGCGGGCATGGACGCGGCGCCCCTCGAAGCGGATCGAGAGCACGTTGCCGGAGCGGGCGTAGGTCCAGGCGCGCTCGAGCCGTTTCTTGTAGCGGTAGGAGTTGATCAGCTCCATCCACTGCTCCACCCACCAGGGC
>JABMPN010000035.1 GCA_013203655.1 Cyanobacteria bacterium bin.51 | reverse complement strand
CCCTACGACGTTCGCTACCAGGCAGGGCATGTCCCAGTCCGTCAAGATCTACGACACCTGCATCGGTTGCACCCAGTGTGTCCGGGCCTGCCCTCTCGATGTCCTTGAGATGGTCCCCTGGGATGGCTGCAAAGCGTCCCAGATCGCTTCGTCACCCCGCACCGAAGACTGCATCGGTTGCAAGCGCTGTGAAACCGCGTGCCCCACTGACTTCCTCAGTGTTCGCGTCTATCTCGGTGACGAGACCAGCCGCAGCATGGGCCTCTCGTACTGAGCCCGGCCCCGTCCGGCAGACCGCCCGGCCTCGGCCGGGTTTTTTTGTTGGTTGTGAGTTCTGCTCTCTCTGCTGTCCGATTGGGACAGGCGCCGGACAATCCTTTAGAAACAGCCCAAATCCGGCCCATCGGCCATGTGTGGCATCGTCGCGGTGATCGGCTCCAGGGAGGCTGCCCCCCTGTTGCTCGAAGGCCTTCGTCAACTCGAGTATCGGGGCTATGACTCCGCCGGGCTCGCCACGGTTGAGGCGCTCGCGCCTGGAGGCCTGGACAGCCCTGGCGGCTCGCTCAACTGTCTGCGGGCCGAGGGCAAGCTGGTCAACCTGCAGCTCCGTTTCGACCAGCTCGGCGCTGGCGGGCACTGCGGCATCGGCCACACCCGCTGGGCCACCCATGGCAAGCCTGAGGAACGCAATGCCCACCCCCATCTCGATGGGGCCAAGCGGCTGGCCGTGGTCCAGAACGGCATCATCGAGAATCACCGCCAGCTACGTGAGCAGCTGCAGGCCCGGGGTGTTGTCTTCCGCTCCGAGACCGACACGGAAGTCATTCCTCACCTGATCGCCCAGCGCCTTGAGGAGCTTGATGCCGCCGGTGGAACTGCCAGCGCCGGCCTGCTGCTCGAAGCGGTGCAGCACGTTTTACCCCTCCTGCAGGGGGCCTATGCCCTGGCTGTGGTCTGGGCCGAATGTCCTGGCATTCTGCTTGTAGCACGGCGTCAGGCACCGCTGCTGATCGGTCTGGGGGAAGGGGAGTTCCTCTGCGCCAGTGACACCCCCGCCCTGGCCGGTTTCACCCGCACGATCCTGCCGATGGAGGACGGCGAAGTGGGCCTGCTGACGCCGCTCGGCATCGAGCTCTACAACCAGGCCGGCGAGCGGGTGCAGCGCAGCCCCAGCCTGCTGGTGGGCACCGAACACGTGGCAGACAAGCGCAGCTTTCGCCACTTCATGCACAAGGAGATCCACGAGCAGGCCGAAACGGCGGCGCTCTGGGTGGCCCGTCACCTGCCGGAGTCCGGCGGCGTCGCCGGGGCCCCGTCCCTGGTGGCCCTGCCCCTGGCCGATCAGGTGTTCGATCGGGTCGAGCGGATCCAGATCCTGGCTTGCGGCACCAGCCGCCATGCCGCCCTTGTGGGCGCCTACCTGCTCGAGCAGCTGGCCGGTATCCCCACCAGCGTGTTCCACGCCAGCGAGTTTCGCTACGCCCCCACTCCCCTGATGGCCCGCACGCTCACGATCGGGGTCACCCAGTCAGGGGAAACGGCCGACACGCTCGCCGCTCTGCTGATGGAGCGCGATCGACGGGCCCTGATCGCTGACCCCGCTTTCGCCTCCAACCAGCTGGGCATCACCAACCGGGTCGAAAGCTCCCTTGGTCGGCTGGTGCCGCATATCCTCGATATCGGCTGCGGCATCGAGGTGGGGGTGGCCGCCACCAAAACGTTCCTCGGCCAGCTGCTGGCGTTCTACGGCCTGGCCCTCTCGTTCGCCGAGCGGCGCAGCAGCCGCAGTTCTGACGAGCTCCACGGCCTGGCGCGTGGATTGCGGGCCCTGCCCGCCCAGATCAAGGCGCTGGTGGCCGATCACGATCGCCGCTGCGCCGAGCTGGCCCATCTGTTTGCCGATACCCAGGATGTGATTTTCCTGGGCCGTGGCATCAACTACCCCATCGCCCTGGAGGGAGCCCTCAAACTCAAGGAGATCAGCTACATCCACGCGGAGGGGTACCCAGCCGGCGAAATGAAACACGGACCGATCGCCCTGCTCGATTCCCGGGTGCCGGTGGTGTCGATCGCGATGCCCGGCAGCGTCTTCGACAAGGTGCTCTCCAATGCCCAGGAGGCCAAGGCCCGCGATGCCCAGCTGATCGGTGTGGCCCCGCCCGGACCGGACACCGAGCTGTTCGATGTCTTGCTGCCGGTGCCTGCGGTTGACGAATTGCTCTCGCCCCTGCTTACGGTGATTCCGATGCAATTGTTGAGTTATCACATCGCTGCCCATCGCGGCCTTGATGTCGATCAGCCGCGCAACCTGGCCAAGAGCGTCACCGTGGAGTGACCGTCTTCCCCCTGTCCCCGCAGCTCTTGATGCGTCTGTTCGCGCTTCTCGCCGCGTTGATCGCCCTACTGGCCTTCTTCGCCGCCGCTGAGTTCGCCCTGATACGGCTGCGCCCGAGCCGGGTTCAGGTGTTGGCCGCCGAAGGCTATCCCGGTGCCGCCGCGGTCGACCGGCTGCAGAAGCGCCTGCGGCGGGCCTTGCTCTCCACCCAGTTGGGGGCGGCCCTGGCCCTGGTGGCCCTGGGCTGGGCCGGCCGAGGGCTGGCCGTTCGCCTGGATCCCCAGACCGGGCGGCCCTGGATCGACGTGCTGGTGTTTCTGGGTCTGGTCTGCCTGGCCACCCTGCTGGGTGGCTTGTTGCCCAAGGCCTGGGTGATGCACAACCCGGAGGTGTCGGCCCTGCGCCTGGCACCGGTGCTGGAGTCGGCGAACCGCACCCTCTCGCCCCTGCTCTCGCTGCTCGAACGCCTGGCCGATGGCCTGCTGAAGCTGCTGGGGCTGCCGCGCCACTGGGACGCCCTGGTGCCGGGCCTGTCGGCCGGGGAGCTCGAAACCCTGATCGAATCCAACAGCGTCACCGGCTTGATGCCCGATGAACGCAACATTCTTGAAGGGGTGTTCTCCCTGCGCGACACACCGGTGCGCGAGGTGATGGTGCCCCGTTCCGGCATGGTCACCCTGCCGCTCGATGCCTGCTTCGCCGAGATGATGGATGCCGTCCATGCCACCCATCACGCCCGCTTTCCGGTGATCGGTGACTCCCTCGACGACGTCCGCGGCCTGCTCGATCTGCGCCGGTTGGCCGAACCGATCGCCCGCGGTCTGCTGCAGGGAACCACCCGGCTGGCCCCCTTCATCTCACCGGTGACGAGCGTGCAGGAAACGACCTCCCTGGCTGAGCTGCTGCCCCTGATCCGCAGCGGTCAGCCGTTGCTGCTGGTGGTGGATGAACATGGCGGCACCGAGGGCCTGGTCACGGTGGCCGATCTCACCAGCGAGATCGTCGGCGATGAGGACAACAGTCAGTCAGGTGTGGCCGATCTCCAGCAGATCGATGCCGACAGCTGGCTGGTGGCTGGGGATCTTGAGGTCTTCGAGCTCAACCGTCAACTGGGGTTGCGGTTGCCTGAAGCCGAAGGCCACCACACCCTGGCTGGCTTCCTGCTGGAGCGCTTGCAGCACATCCCCAGCCGGGGCGAGAGCCTGCGCTGGAAGGGTGATCACTTCGAGATCAGCTCCATGGATGGTCCCCGGATCGAGCGGGTGCAGATCACCCGCCGGGCTGCCGAAGAGACCGCCCACGAGCCCAATCCCTGATCATTGATAATGGTTTCTTCAGGTCGAAGGATGGTCGCGTTGACGCGAGTGCTGGGGATGCGATGACCACCGATCCGATCGAACCGGTCAAGGTGGGCGTCATCGGCATCGGCAACATGGGCTGGCACCATGCCCGCGTCCTGAGCCTGTTGCGCGATGGCGAACTGGTCGGTGTCGCCGACCTCAACGAGCGTCGCGGGCAACTGGCGGTCGAGCAGTTTGGCTGCCGCTGGTTTTCCGACTTCGAAGCCCTGCTTCCCCATGTCGAGGCGGTGTGCATCGCCGTTCCGACCCTGTTGCACCACCGGGTCGGCATGGCCTGCCTGCGGGCCGGCGTGCACGTCATGATCGAAAAGCCGATCGCCGCCAACCAGCAGGAGGCCACCGAGCTGATCCAGGCTGCCGAGGTCGCCGGGCGCCAGCTGCAGGTGGGCCACATCGAGCGCTTCAATCCCGCCTTCCGGGAGTTACTCAAGGTGGTGGCCGATGAGGAGGTGGTGGTGCTCGAAGCGCGCCGGCACAGCCCCCATGCCGATCGCGCCAACGACGTGTCGGTGGTGCTGGATCTGATGATCCATGACATCGACCTGGTGCTCGAGCTCGCCCAGGCTTCGGTGGTGCGGCTGGCGGCGGTCGGTGGTCGCAGCGCCGAGGGCCCGATCGACTACGTCAATGCCTCTCTGGGCTTCGACAACGGCGTGGTGGCCAGCCTGACGGCCAGCAAGATGGCCCACCGCAAGATCCGCAGCCTCAGCGCCCATTGCCGGGCCAGTCTGGTGGAAACCGATTTCCTCAACCGCAGCCTCCATATTCATCGCCGCACCAACGAAACGGTGTCCGCCGACCACGGCGATCTCCTCTATCGCAACGACGGCTTCATCGAAGAGGTGAGCACCACCTCGATCGAACCCCTCTATGCCGAGCTGGAGCACTTCCTGCAATGCGTGCGCGGCTGCGAGATCCCGGCGGTGAATGGCCAGCAGGCCTCCAGGGCCCTGTTGCTGGCCAACTTGATCGAGCAGGCCGTCGATCAGCCCTCGCTGTGCATGACGCTCGACGCCCCGATCTGAACGGGGCCTGATTCGATTCCCTTGGTGAGATCGCGCAGGGCCAGGATCTGCCAGCGGCGGCAGCTGGCCGGAGAGGCGCGGTAGAAGCTGTCCCAGGCCTCCGCTTTGTGCAGCCCATAGGCTTCGGCGCTCCTGTCGCCGTGGTCCTGCTGCCAGCCGACGCGGACGGCGTGGCCGATCACCACGTCAAGGGCCAGGTTGTCATCGAAGCGAACCTCAGGATTGGCCCCCACGAAGGCCACCAGGGAGAGCAGGGTCTCGCAGCAAAGCCGCCGATATTCGGGAGCTTCGATCTTGCTGAGCAGATGCTCCACCAGGGCGGCGAAATTGCGCTCACCGGGGGTTTTCTCGGAGATCAGAGGGGCGCTCTCAAGCCGATTGCGGCGTTCCAGCTTGTCGCCGATCACCAGGCCGCGGCAGTGGTGGAGCAGATCCCAGACACCGGCATAGAAATCGCGGGGGACCCGTTGCAGGGCCCCGAGCCGCTGGCGGCGCTGCAGCCAGCAGGTTTCCCCGCTTGGCAGGGTTTCGAGTGCCACCGGCACGTCCCAGCGGACCCGGCCGCTGAGGTGGAGTTGTTCCTTGCGACGCAGGGCATCGCGGGCATGGTCCACATCGGCCAGCACGGCCCGGAGGCGGCGACGGATCGCGTGGGGGGGCAGGCTGCACAGCGCTTCGAAGGCGTCGTCGGGGCTGAGGTCCTGCTCGGCGGCCAGTTCACCGGTGAGCAGCAGCAGTAACTGACCCAGCTGCAGGGTGAGGCTGCCGCTGAGCAGGGCAGGTTCCAGCCGGGCCAAGCCGTCCAAGGCCAGCAGCAGCTCCTGCTGCAGCATCCATTCGCGCCCGTCTTCGCCGCTGAAGCGGCGGATCATGGCGGCGATCGTCGCGCTGCCCTGGGGCTGGGTGATCAGAGAGTCGTGGGTGTAATTGCGGCCCACCACCAGCTGCTTCTGTTGCACCAGCAGGTCAGTCATGGCGTCTTCGAGCTGGGGGTGGACCAGGTCGATCAGGCCGGCGCAGCGGCGCACCACCGACCAGTCGGAATCGCCCAGGCTGCGGCGGTAGATCTCCTCCACCAGGGCCTGCAACCGCACCGGACCTCCCTGCGATGGTCCCTGCAGGATCGCGTTCAGGCCGAGGCGCCGCACCAGTTGTTCGAGCAGCTCTGCCTGTTCGCTCAAGGAGGTGCTTCCCCAGAGCCGCTCCGCCAGGTCGGCGATCGGGATCTCTTCGAGCTCCTGCTCCTGCTCGATGGTGAGGGGGTGGTGGCTGCTGCTTGGCAGCATCGGGGTGGCTGCGATCGGGGCTGCCGAGCGGGCGATCGCCCGGAGCGGCAGGTCCACCCAGCAGGCCCAGGCGCTGAGAGCTTCGAGCCGATCCAGCCGCACCGGCACCCCCTCGAGGCAACCGCTGGCGAGGGCATGGCCGAGGCGAAGGATGGCTGCCGGATCGCGCTGGAACGGCCCGGCCGCCACCGGGATGACCAGCAGCGGCTGCCCGGATCCGCGCCAGTGGCGCTGGAGCAGGCGCAGCTCACCGATCACGGTGTCACCGAGCTGTTCCGGGTCATCGACGAGGTAGAAGGTGCCTTCCTCCAGCACCGCCGGCAGGAAGGCGATCAGGCCGGCGCTGTCGCGGTAGACCCGGGCGGTGGCCATGGTCTCCATGCGAACAGGCGGATGGCCGCTTAGGCCGAGCTTCGCGTTGGCGCCTACCTCGGCCATGCGGGCGGCCAGATCCCGGGAGCCCGCCAGCCGCACGGGCCTGGCCCCACCCGCCCAGTCTTCCTCCGTCACGTTGTCTGCGCCGCTCACCGGCAGGCCCGCCGCTTCCAGTGCTGCGGCGATCGAGGCATTGGCGGGTGCCAGGGCGACCAGCACCTGCTCGGCGCCGGGCTGGATCGGGTGACGACGGCCAATGGGATCGATGTCTTCGGGTTTGATCAGTCCGTTGAGCAGCAGATCACCCAGCCAGGTGAGGCTCTGGGTCCAGAGCAGGGGAACGTTGGCATTGGCGATCCGCGCCTGGCTGCCGGGCTGGAGCCGTTCCGCCTCGATCGACTCCTGCGGTACCAGATAGAGCTCCGGCAGGAGCGGCAGGCCGTCCACCTCCAGGCTCACCGCCTCCAGCCGTCGCCGCCAGCTCCAGGCTTCCTCCCAGCGCGATTCGCAGCAGGCGGTGACCAGCTCATAGGCGAAGAACAGCGGCCACTCGCATTCGATCGCTTCGAACTGGGCCAATTCCTCCCGCTCGTAGTGGAGACGGTGGTGGTCTTCCACCACCGTCTGGTGTCCATCGCGACGAAAGCGTTTGTAGCCATAGAAGCCCCCGAGCTCCCGCCGGATCTTGTCCCTGGTGCGTTCGACCAGCAGGGGATCTTCAACGGCCCAGGCGGGGTAGCCGATCACTGACAGGCAGGCACTGTCCACCTCCTTGCTGGCCGACTCCCGCGGCAGCAGGGCCTCGAGGGCGCGGCGCAGGCGCATCACCGGCGGCTGGGGGATGTGCAGACAGCAGCTCCCGTCACCGTGGGGGCCATAGAGGTCGAGGCCATCGAGGGCCTCCAGGGCCGCCTTGACCAGGCCGATCGAGCTGGCGTTGCGCTCCGGCTCGCCATGGTTGCCCTTGTCGCCCCGCTCCCAGATGCCGTAATCGGCCACCCGATAAGCCCGGGCCACGTAATACACCAGGTTCTGCAGGAAATCCCGTTCGTGGTGGCTCTGAACCACGACCAGTCCGGACTTGGTGAGCTGGGCGAGCTGGAGCAGATAGAGCGCCGTGGCATCGAGCTGCAGGTGGCCCCAGCCGTCATCGGCCACCACCGGCTCGCCCCGGGAGGTATCGAATTTGGCGTGGATCGCATCGCATCGGTCAAGGCTGTTTTTGAAGCGCTCCACCTTGTCGGCCTGGCGCAGCATCGCGACCAGCAGGCCGCGCATCAGCATCAAGACCCGCTGCTCCAGCTCGAACACCCGCTGGCTCGCTCCATTGAGGCGGCGGTGCGCCAGGGCCAGCCCCCAGACGCATTGAATCGAATACACGCAGTCGCGGACCCAGGCATCGCCGTAGTTGCCATGGACGGTGTTGGCGGTGCTGGCCGGCAGCAGGCCGCTGATCGGGTGTTGACGCACCAGCACGGCCCGCTCGATCTGGCCATCGAGGAGCTGAAGCATCGCCTGGGCTTCGGCATCGGCCAGAACCCGGGGCCCTTGATCGTTGCCGCTGCCTGGGTCTGCCATCCTGCCGCTGAACTCCTGGATCAATGGGTGCCGGCGCGGATCTCGCCGGTAATCTCCGTAGATTCTCCCCTGCCGTAAAAGCGGCCCTCAGCAGCGATGGCGACGGAATCGATTCAGGCTCCGGCACCCAGAAGCCGGGTGCTTGGCGTTCCAGTGCATGTCTGCCCCGATGTCTTTGAGGCTGCCCTCGCCTTGCAGGACAGGGGCGGCGGTCAGATCGTCACGCTCAACGCCGAGATGACGATGGCGGCGTTGGAGGCCCCCCAGCTCCGCGCCGTGATCGAGGCGGCCGAGCTGGTGATTCCCGATGGGGCCGGAGTGGTCTGGGCGTTGGCTCGGCAGGGCGATCGGGTGCGACGCAGCCCCGGCATTGAACTGGCCCAGCGCTTGCTCGGCCATGCCGCTGCCGCCAACTGGCGCGTCGCCCTGGTCGGGGCTAGCCCGGCGGTGATGGCGGCCCTGGTGGAGCGGCTGCGCACGCGCTGGCCGGGCCTGAATCTGGTGTTCACCAGCGATGGCTACCAGCAGGCTGAGGCTTGGCCGGCCCTCGAGCAGGGCTTGTTGGCCGCCAGGCCCGATCTGGTGCTGGCGGCTCTTGGTGTGCCTCGCCAGGAAACCTGGATCCAACGCTTGCATCGGAGCCAACCTGGTCTGTGGATGGGGGTGGGCGGCAGTTTCGATGTCTGGGCAGGGACCAAAAAAAGAGCCCCCGCCTGGATGGGAGCCTTGCAGATCGAATGGTTGTACCGGCTTTATCAGGAACCTCACCGCTGGCGGCGGATGCTGTCACTGCCTGCGTTTGCCTGGGCGGTGCTCCGCCGTGGTTGAGGCCTGTTGAATGAAGCCCTGTCGAATGAAGCCCTGTGGATCCGTGGATCCTGCACCTGATTCGAGACTCAGCGGAATCCGACGGAGGCTTGCCAGACGAAGGCCAGCAGCAGGAAGAAGAGCGGAATGATCGGCAGGATGTCGACCAGCGGGCCGAAGGCCTGGTACGCCTCAGGAAGCTGGGCCAGCGTCAACACAGCCATGCCGGTGAAAACTGCCATTCCTGGTGCTTAGAACAAGATCAAATCGGACGCTACCACGTGTGGGCCGCCGCAGAGCCCGGCTCCCAGGGAGCGAAATCCTCTGCAAAACAACCCTCGGCAATGGCGCGGCCTATCGCCGTGGTGAAGCGGATCAGGTGGGTGAGGTTGTGCAGGCTCAGCAGGGTGCGGCCCAGCATTTCATCGCTCCGAATCAGATGGCTGAGGTAGGCGCGGCTGTGGTTCCCGCAGGCCGGACAGGGGCAGCCGGGATCGAGGGGGGTGTGGTCGTGGCGGAAGCGGGCATTGCGCAGGTTCCAGCGCTCCCCGCCCACCAGGGCCGTGCCGTGGCGACCGAGGCGGGTCGGCAGCACGCAGTCGAACAGGTCGATGCCCTGGGCCACCGCGATCGCCATCTCCCGCAGGCTGCCGATGCCCATCAGATAGCGGGGTTTGTGCTCCGGCAGCAGCGGGGTGACCTGGCGAACGATGCGGTGCATCTCCTCCACCGGTTCCCCGACGCTGACCCCGCCGATCGCGATGCCCGGCAGGTCCAAGGCCGCCACGGCCCTGGCGGATTGTTCCCGCAACTGGGGATAGAGGCCGCCCTGGACGATGCCGAACAGGGCCTGGTCAGCGCGGTTGTGGACGGCCGCGCAGCGCTCCAGCCAGTCCTGGGTTCGCCGGCAGGCCACGGCCACCTCGGCTTCGCTGGCCCCATAGGCAGGGCACTGGTCAAAGGCCATCACCACATCGGCCCCCAGGGCCATCTGAATCTCCATAGAGCGTTCCGGAGTCAGCGTGATCCGAGCGCCGTCGCGGGGGGAGCGGAAGACAACGCCGTGGTCGTCGATGCGATTGAGCGCCCCCAGGCTGAACACCTGATAGCCGCCCGAGTCGGTAAGGAGGGGCCCGGGCCAGCCCATGAAGCGGTGCAGTCCGCCGGCTTCGGCCACCACCGCTTCGCCGGGCTGGAGGTGCAGGTGATAGGTGTTGGCCAGCACCATCTGGGCGCCGGTGGTGGCCAGCTGATCGGCGCTGACCCCCTTGACGGTGGCCGCGGTGCCCACCGGCATGAAGCGTGGCGTCGTGATCACGCCGTGGGGGGTGTGAAACCTGCCGCAACGCGCCTGGGTGTGCCGGCAGGAGGCGGTGTGCTCGTACAGGAAAGGACGGGCAGGAGTCGATCGACTGGCCCCTGTCCCAGGGGGTGACAAAGCTGGGCTCGCTCAACGGTGGGTTGAACTTAAGAGGTCCCTCTCGCCCCTGCCCCGCCGGTGATCCCCGCTCCACCCGTGACGCCTCCCTCTGCCGGACCTGCACGCGCACCGGGATGGTTGCGAGATCTCGCTGGAGCCTGGGTGTTCTACAGCGTGCTGCCGCCCTGGCCCAGGCTGCGGCCGCGCTTCGAGCGGATTGCCCGTTTTGCCCCCTGGATCGGGCTGGTGCTGGGTGGCTTGCAGGCCCTGCTCTGGGGGGGCACCGCCCTCTGGCTGCCTCCGGAGGCCCGCGTGGCCCTGGTGCTGGCCCTGGGCCTCTGGCTCAGCGGCGGCCTTCACGTGGATGGGGTGATGGACACCGCCGATGGTCTCGCTGCCGGTGAGCGCTCGCTCGAAGCGATGGATGACAGCCGGGTGGGGGCCAGTGGTGTGCTGGCCTTCACGCTGCTGCTGCTGCTGCGGGCCGCCGCCCTGCTGGGCCTGGCGGCGGCAGCCTCCGCTGCAGTGGTGGCCCAGCTGTTGATCTGGGCGGCGGTCTGGGGACGGATGGCGCCGCTGCTGGCGATTGAAGCCTTCCCCTATCTGCGCGAGGGCGGTACCGCAGGCTTTCATCGCCGCCACTGGCTCGGCATCGGCCGAGAGTTGCGTCCCTCGTTGCTGCTGCTGGCCGCTCTGGCGCTCCAGGGGGCGGGGCCGCTGGGGTGGTTCTGGCAGGGCTGGCTGGGGCTGCTTCCGGCGTTGCTGGTGCCGCTCTGGCTGGGCAGGCGGCTGGGCGGCCACAGCGGTGACAGCTATGGGGCCTGCGTTGAGTGGACCGACACCCTGACCCTGCTGCTGATGGCGCTGGTGATCTCAGCGGGCTGGCTGATCTGAGGGCAGGCTGAGGCAGAAGGCATTCCCCTCGCCGGGCAGTTCCGCAGCAACGGCCTGGGGAGGCTGGATCAGCTGCAGCTCACCACCCAAGCTGCGGGCCAGCTGCCTGGCCAGGGCCAGGCCCACCCCCGTTCCCGAGAGCCCCTCCGACGTTGCGCCGCGGACCCCCCGCTCGAAGATTGCCTCTCGCTCGTTGAGGCCGATCGCCGGCCCCCCATCCCAGACCGTGAGGCGGAGCCGGCCTGACTGGCTGTCGTTCTGGCTGGCTGACTGGCTGCAGTGGAGTCCGACGGCGCTGCCCTTCGGGCTGTAGCGGAAGGCATTTTCGAGCAGATTCGCCAGGATCTCAGCCACGGCTCCGCTGTCGCCGCTCCAGACGGGTCGCCGCCCGGGCCCGAACCAGTCGCGTCCCTGCAAGGACGCGGTGGCCGCCGCCCGCTGCAGCAAGGGGTCCAGCCGCTCCTGCAGAGGCTGCGCTTGCCCGGAGCTGAGCGAAGGGGGCAGCAGCAGGGGGTGGGGCTCGGCGCTCACTGAGTCCAGCTCCAGGCGGCTCCCCAGGCTGTCGATGGCGTCGACGTAGCGATTCAGCTGGCGTTCCTCCTCCAGCAGGCCGTCGACGAGGGAGCGGTTTTCGGGATCACGCTCCAGCCGCCGTTTCAGCAGTTGGCCGAAGGTGCGCAAGGCAGCCAGCGGATTGCGGAGCTGGTGCACGAGCAGCCGCAAGTCCCGGTCCTGGCCCTCCAGCTGACCCTGCAGCCGCTGGTTGTCCAGGTCAAAGCAGCGGGCTTCGGTCAGGCAGTGCGCCACCGCCTGGAGACGGACGCTCAGGGTCGGTGGCCAGGGCAGTTCGGCTGTTTCCACCCGCAGGGCTCCCAGCAGCAGTCGGTCCTGACGCAAGGGAAGCCAACGCCGCTCGGCGCTGGGCAGTTGCAGGCTGCGGTCCTCGTCCACGGCCGGCAGGATCCGATCGTCGCCGGGCCAGTGTCCGACAGGAATCAGGCCCGGTTTGCCATCGCCCCCTGGCAGGGCGAGATAGACCACCAGAGTACGAAGGTCGGGACGGTCGGAGAACTGGGCCAGCTGATGGCCGAGCAGGGTCAGGAAGCGGGCGGAGATCTCCATCGGTGACTGGACTTGACGCTGAAACCGGGAATTTCCGCTCAGATGTTGGAATTCAGTAAAAAAGGCGTAATATTTGAGTATCGACCAATACTTCGCACTCCGGGAGCCGGATCACCAAGCGGAGCAGAGGCGGCCTTCGCTGCATTCCCTTACAGTTGAGGTTACAGCAGAGGCAGACACGTCCCTCTGTTGTTCGGTGGCCTGTCCCCAGGTCGTCGCGTCGCTGTTGGCCTGGTTGCAGAGAGTCCCTTTTCCGGGTGATCCTCTGTCAGCTCCTCCACCCGGCAGAAAGTTGTTTGGGAGTTGGTCAGCATCCTCTTTTTGAGTGTGCTACCGCTTTGGCTCGCCCCTGGCCCGCCATTTTCCTACCCATCCTCCTCCTCCCCTTTGGGAGCGGTTTCATGTCAAAGAAGCGCAAGCGGATCAGCCGCCGTCGTCTTGCCGGTCAGCGCGTGCTCGCCCACATCCCCACCCACAACCTCGAAACCGGCGAGCACAAGCCGGTCACGGCTGCCCGTCGGTTCATCGCTGAATCCGGCCTGCAGGCCCCGGCCTTGCTGAATGTGCGCCGCAACGAGCACACCACGGATCGCTTTTTCTGGGGTGAAAAGGGTCTGTTCAGCGCCCAATACGCCGAGGAGAATCATTTCCTGTTCCCTTCCCTGCGGCTGATCGTGGATCAGATCGGTGAAGATGCGCTCTTTGCCGGCCTCGAGCCCACCGGCTCCGACGACTGGGAAGAAATGGAGGAGTACGAATACGCCTTCGTTTGACCCCGAAGGTCTGACCCCGAAGCAGGCCCGATCATCCCCCTGCCGGTTCAGCCCGGCTCAGGGGTGATCGGGGAGATCGCTCCAAGCCTGGCTTGCTTTTTCAAGGCAATTGTTCCTTCAGGAACGTCCGCAGCATCGGAAACAGGCTGACATCGATCCTGTGTCCACCGCTGAAGCGCAGCAGCTCGGCGTTGCCGCCCGCTTCACGCAACTGGTGCAGCACCTCATGACTCGCTGCCACCGGCACGACCGGGTCCTGCTCGCCATGGGTGAGCAGGACCCGGGCGAGCGGTGTTTGTGGGGCCCAGCCGGGGTGGGGATAGCCGCTGCAGGCGATCAGGCCGGCCAGCGGCAGGCCGCTGGCCACATCGAGGGCCATGGCTGCACCCTGGGAAAAGCCCAGCACCACGGTGGCCTCCAGCGGAATCGTTTCCGCAAGGCCCAGCAGCCGCTGGCGCAGATCCTTGCGGGCGGGCGGAAGCCCTGGCCATTCCGGTTGTTGCAGGTCATACCACTGCCTGCCCACCCCGTGGGGATGGGCTTCAGGGGCCCGTAGGGCTACCAGGGCGACGGCCGGTCCGACGAGCTCCTCGCCGAGATCGAGCAGGTCATCGGCATCAGCGCCCCAGCCGTGCAGGAGCACCAGGCGCTGTTTGGCGTCGGCGGGGCCTTGCTGCAGCTGGTCCTGGGTCATGGGGAAAAAGCAAATGGGAGCTCTGGGTAGGTTGTTGCGATTCAGTTCGGCGATCGCCATGCCACCTACGGCCCTCCTGAGTGTGTCGGATAAGGAAGGGATCGTGGCCCTGGCTGAAGCGCTCCACCGCAGCCACGGCTACCGGCTCCTCTCCAGCGGTGGCACCGCTTCGGTGCTGGCGGCGGCTGGCCTGCCGGTGACGCGGGTGGCCGATCACACCGGATCCGCTGAGATCCTCGGCGGGCGGGTCAAAACCCTGCATCCCCGCATCCATGGCGGCATCCTGGCCAGGCGAGATGACCCGGGGCATCAGGCCGACCTGCAGGCCCAGGCCATACCCCTGATCGACCTGGTGGTCGTCAACCTCTATCCGTTTGTCGCCACGGTGGCCGATCCTGCCGTGGGCTGGGAGCAGGCGATCGAAACCATCGACATCGGCGGCCCGGCGATGCTGCGGGCCGCTGCCAAGAACCATGCCGATGTGGCCGTTCTCACCCGCCCCGAGCAGTACGGACCGTTTCTCACCGCCCTGGCGGAGGGGCGGCTCGATGGGGCGTTCCGCCGCCAGCTGGCGCTCGAGGCCTTCCGCCATACCGCTGCCTACGACGCGGCCATCACTGGCTGGCTTGAATCCCAGCTGGCCAGCGCGGTCGCTCCGCCCCTGCAGCTCCAGTTGCCGGCCCGGCAAATCCTGCGTTACGGCGAAAATCCCCACCAGAGCGCCGTCTGGTACAGCGCCCCGGACGCTGGCTGGGGGGCAGCCCGCCAGCTCCAGGGCAAGGAGCTCAGCACCAACAACCTTCTCGACCTCGACGCTGCCCTGGCCACCGTGCGTGAGTTTGGCTACGGCGTGGCGTTGTCGGAGGGCGGCCAGCCCGCGGCGGTGGTGGTGAAGCACACCAACCCCTGCGGTGTGGCGATCGGCGCTGACGGCATCGAGGCCCTCAGCCGGGCCCTTGATGCCGACAGGGTCTCGGCCTTCGGCGGCATCGTGTCCGTCAACAGCCCCGTGGAGCTGGAGGCCGCCCGTCTGCTCACCGGCCTGTTCCTCGAATGCGTGGTAGCCCCGGCTTACAGCGCCGAAGCCCTGGCGCTGCTGGCGACCAAGGCCAATCTGCGGGTGCTGGAACTGAGCGCCACACGGATTCAGCGGGCCTCCCGCCTCCAGCTGCGCAGCGTGCTCGGTGGGGTGCTGGAGCAGGAGCTTGATGACCAGACCGCTTCAGAGGACAACTGGCAGGTGGTCAGCCGCCGGGCGCCGAGCAGCGCCGAACGTGACGACCTGCGCTTTGCCTGGCGCCTGGTGCGCCATGTGCGCTCCAATGCGATCGCCATAGCCCGTGGTGGGATCAGCCTGGGGATCGGTGCCGGCCAGATGAACCGGGTGGGCTCCGCCCGGCTGGCCCTGGAAGCGGCTGGTGAGCGGGCCAGGGGCGCCGTGCTCTCCAGTGATGGCTTCTTCCCCTTCGCCGATACCGCTCAGCTGGCGGCCAGCCATGGAATCACCGCGCTGATTCAGCCGGGAGGGAGCAAGCGCGACGCCGAATCGATCGCAGCCTGTGACGAACACGATCTGGCCATGATCATCACAGGCCGCCGCCATTTTCTGCATTGAGCAGCGAAGGGGTGGGTGCCAGTTGTAACTTCGTCACCAAAGCTCCACCTCTCCATGCCTGACGCCGTCGCCTTCAACCTCAACTTCCTCCATCCCCTGTTGATGTGGTCGTTGCTGGCCCTCTCGGGCTATGCCCTTTTCCTGGGCATCAAGGCGAA
This sequence comes from Cyanobacteria bacterium bin.51, assembly GCA_013203655.1. Lineage (GTDB taxonomy): Bacteria > Cyanobacteriota > Cyanobacteriia > PCC-6307 > Cyanobiaceae > Regnicoccus. The sequence continues at coordinate 7,498 of JABMPN010000035.1, read as the reverse complement.
GAAAACCCGCACGGCCGAGCCCGAACAACGCAAGGAACTGATCAAGGGCAAGTACGCCCAGCGCCACTACGTGATCGGCAGCCTGGTGCTGGCGGTGATGGTGCTGGGCAGTTTCGGTGGCATGGCCGTCACCTACCTGAACAACGGCAAGCTGTTCGTGGGGCCCCATCTGCTGGCGGGCCTCGGGATGGTGGGCCTGATCGCGGTGGCCGCCTCCCTTTCCCCCTGGATGCAGCGCGGCAATCTGATCGCCCGCAAGGTCCACGTCGGTCTGAATATGACGGTGATGAGCCTGTTCCTCTGGCAGGCCGTCAGCGGGGTTCAGATCGTCAATAAGATCTGGACCAATCGCTGAAATTCATCTCCAGGACTAAGCCTTTGCCAGGCCACAACCGGCCTGCCGCCATGGCCAGCTTCGCGCTCAGAAGTGAGCCCTTCGCCTTGGCGGGCAGCTGAGATTGTGATTGGCGTGAAAATCTTCCTGAACCTTCCAGGTGAGTTTGCGGGAGACCTGACGCACGATCTGGCGTAGCAGATGGTCTCCGCTTGACTGCACCAGGCCATCCGGCAGCAGGCCGATCACGGCTGGCAGGCGAATCCAGACACTCAGGTCGAGCTCCCAGCGCACCTGGGTGACAGGCCCATGCTCAAGCGCCAGCTGTTCAAGCTGCAACGTGGCATTGAAGTCCACGTCGTAGATCTCCTGGAGTGAGGGATCACCATCGGCCAACGGCACGGTGACGATGCGGTAGATCCCTTCGCTCTGGGGCAGCAGCTCCAGGGCGATCGTGGGTTCGACCTCAAAGCCGAAATTCCCGAAACGACCCAGGGTCAGGGCATAGCTGTTGTCGCCGATCGACAGCACCTTCATCGGGGCTGCGCAGCGGCGGAACCAGCCGTCGTGGTGGTCGAGATAGTTGGCGACCAGCGCTGCTTCCGAACGCATTTCCATCAGATCGGCGAACCGGCTGCTGTAGCAGCGCACTCGGGGTTCGGACCCGTCTCGTAGCGGAGTACTGGCCGCGGTGGCGGATGGAATGGGGGGATGGGCGAGGGACAAAAGACTCCAATTTCCCCCCTTGCCCGGCCAGGAGAGCAGATCAACGAGGGCTAACCCAATCTAGGTGTCGGGAGCCAGCCGAATTGGCGCCGCTGTGACAGCGATCAGTTGTCGCACAGGTCCATCAGATGGCGGATGACGTCTTCGACCACCCGATCGGGGGTGGAAGCCCCTGAAGTGATGCCCACCCGCAGCGGGCCGGCGGGCAGGAATGGGGTCACCGATTCAAGATCGCCGCCCAGGGGCATGTGCTCAATCCGGTTGCCGGGACCGATGCGCTCTGGTGTATCGATGTGAAACGAGCGGATGCCCCGGCTGATCGCAATCTCCTGGAGGTGGGTGGTGTTTGAGGAGTTGTACCCCCCGATCACCACCATCAGATCAAGCGGTTCGTCCACCAAAGAGAACATGGCGTCCTGGCGTTCCTGGGTGGCGTCGCAGATGGTGTTGAAGGCGAGGAAGTGCTCGTTCAGTGTGACCGGGCCGTGGCGTTGCAGCATGGTGCGCTCGAACATTCGTCCGATTTCCTCCGTCTCGCTCTTGAGCATGGTGGTCTGATTGGCCACCCCAACCCTGGAGAGGTCCCTGTCGGGGTCGAAACCGGGTGAGCAGGCTTTGGAAAAATGCTCGATGAACCCTTGGCGATTGCCCTTGCCGAGGATGTAGTCGCAGACCATCTGGGCTTCGCTCAGGCCGAGAACCACCAGATAGGTTCCGGCGAAGGAACTGGTGGCCAGGGTTTCCTCGTGCTTCACCTTGCCGTGGATGATCGAAGTAAAGGCATGCTTCTTGTGCTTCTCCACCGTGTTCCACACCTTTGACACCCAGGGACAGGTGGTGTCGACGATGTGACAGCCCCGCTCGTTGAGGAGTTGCATCTCCTGCACTGTGGCGCCGAAGGCCGGCAGGATCACCACATCGCCGACGCCCACCTCTGAAAAATCCTTGACCCCATCTTCCACCTGGATGAACATCACGTTCATCTCGCGCAGATGGTCGTTCACCGAGGGGTTGTGGATGATCTCGTTGGTGATCCAGATCCGCTCGGTGGGGAAGTGACGGCGGGTTTCGTAGGCCATCGCCACGGCCCGCTCCACACCCCAGCAGAAGCCGAAGGCTTCGGCCAGTCGAATCGTGAGCCGGCCATGGCGCAGTTCGTAGCCGTTTTCACGGATGGTGGCGATCAGTTCGCTCTGATAAGCCTCCTCCAGGTTCCCGGACACCTCTTCAGCCCGACCGAAGCCGCGGCGGTTGTAGCGCTCGGAATGGTGCAGCGAGCGTTTGAAGGCGCGGGTGTCCATGGCAACGCCGTCTGAATGTCCGCTGACTCTATGGGCCAAGCCCAGCGGTTGGCGAAAAAAAACCCACGGCCGAAGCCGTGGGTGCAAGAAGCCAAGCAGGGGCGGATCCGATCAGCCCACAGAGGAGGCGAAATCGGGATAAGCCTCCATGCCGTGCTCGCTGATATCGAGCCCTTTGGTTTCTTCCGTTTCGCTCACCCGGATGCCTCCGGAGACCGCCGAAATCACCGACCAGAGGATCCAGGAGGTGACGACGGCGAAGATGCCGTAGGCGAGAACTCCAACGATCTGATAGCCGAACTGGCCCAAGCCATGGCCGTAGAGCAGACCTTTGTCTTTGTTGAACAGGCCAACGGCCAGGGTTCCCCACATGCCACAGGTGCCGTGCACCGAGAAGGCACCCACGGGATCATCGATGCTCAGCGAATCGAGCATGGCCACGGAGAAGACCACAAGGCCCCCACCGATGAAGCCGGCGATCCAGGCACCGGCCATGGAGAAACCATCGCAACCGGCCGTGACGCTCACCAGACCGGCAAGGATGCCGTTGATGGTCATGGTCAGGTCAGGCTTGCCGCCGCGGAACTGGGAAATCAGGGTCCCGGAGATGGCACCACCGGCTGCACCGAGGGTGGTGGTGACGGCCACATAGGGAACCGTCTGATCCATCGCCAACACCGAACCCGGGTTGAAGCCATACCAGCCGATCCAGAGGATCAAGCAGCCCAGCGTGGCAATCGCCATGCTGTGGCCAGGCAGGGCCTGGGTTTTGCCATTGACGAACTTGCCGATGCGGGGGCCGAGAATGATCGCGCCGACCAGGCCGGCCCAGGCACCAAAGGAGTGAACAATCGAGGAACCGGCAAAGTCGATGAAGCCCATCTCACTCAGCCAGCCACCATTCCACTGCCAGGATCCGGCGATGGGATAGAGGAGACCGACCAGAACCAACGAAAACACCACAAAAGCAGCAAACTTGATGCGCTCGGCAACGAGGCCGGAAACGATCGTGGCGGCGGTGGCGGCGAAGGCAACCTGGAAGAAGAAATCCACAGTCGGAACCAGGGAGCCGTCCGTGACCATCTCCGGGGTTACCGCAGGATCAAAGAAGATGCCCTTGAAGAACAGCCAGCCGCCAATAACGGCATTGCCGTACATGATCGAGTAGCCAACGAACCAGTAAGCCGTTGCGGCAAGTGCAAAGACAATCAGGTTCTTGAGAAGGATGTTGACAGCATTTTTCTGCCGGCACATCCCGGCTTCGACCATGGCGAAGCCCGCATTCATGAAAATGACGAGGATCGCCGCAACGAAGATGAACAGGTTGTTGATCAGGAAGGCTGGTGTCAGCTCCGGCAATTCAGCGGCATGGGCCGAAAGATTGAAGACTCCAAGCCCGAAAAGGGCGAGGGGAACACAGGCCAGCCATGTCAGGGTGCCCTGATCTTTCAGACCCTTGATGCGGCCAAACAGCAGGGAAGGAGCCTCAAGCAGGCTGGTGTCCTTCAGCCGCCGTGGCTTGGGCCGGCGAGGAGCATGGAGAGCAACGGTCATGGAGCGATTGATCGCAGAGGACGACATGTGGGCATTGCAACGCCGAAAAAAGCGTTCCATCGTGGCTAAAAGTGCTCGCAAGTGTCCCTTTCTCGGGTCGCATCCGCTACAGAAGTCCTGAAATCTTCGTTCAGGTTGCGATCTTGGGACCTCTCGGCAGCACAGGCGCCACCCCCAGCCAGGTCACGGCAGTGGCCTCAAAGCGGTAGCGGCAAGGCAGCACCTCCACCCCTTGGTCCAGGGCCTCGCGGAACAGGTCCCCGTAGCGGGGATCGGCGGAATCCCCGGGAGCGAATCGGCTCACATCCCAGCGGCTCAGGCAGGGCACCAGCACGGCCCGTGCCGTTGGGATCAGGGCGGCCAGTTCGATCAGGTGTTTCTGGCCCCGCTCGGTGACGGTGTCGGGGAACAGGGCCAGATCCCCCTGGCTCCAGGTGGTGTTCTTCACTTCCAGATAGATCGGCCGGGGATCAGCCGCCGCCGCCGGCGGGCTCAGCAGCAGGTCGATGCGGCTGCGACGGTTGGCGCCATAAGGGACCTCGGCCCTGATCGCCTCAATCGGGCCCAGCCAGGGCTCCAGGCAGCCTGCCTCGATCGTGGCCCGCACCAGTCGGTTCGGCAGGGCCGTGTTCACCCCCACCCAACCGCTCTGACCATCGGCGCCCACCACCTGGGCCTGCTCCCAGGTCCAGTCGAGTTTGCGTTCCGGCCGCGGGTCGTGCCGCAGCCGCACCAGGCCTCCGGGCTTGAGCACCCCGGTCATCGGCCCGGTGTTGGGGCAGTGACAGGTCACCACCTGCCCGCCTGTCAGCTCGACATCGGCCAGAAAACGCTTGTATCGCTTCAGCAACACCCCTTCGACCAGGTTCTCGAGCCAGAGGATTTGGGTGGGCATGCTGCGAGGCCGGCTGATCATGCTGCACCGCCAGAGGGGAGAATCAGCCGGCGATGCGGCTTCGGCAGCGACTGGATGGCGAAAACCCTGAGGCGGATCGCCCTGATCGTGGCCATGGCCACCGCCTTGAGCAAGGTGGCGGGCTTGCTGCGACAGCAGGTGATCGCCGCCGCCTTCGGCGTCGGGGCCGCCTACGACGCCTACAACTACGCCTACGTGTTGCCCGGCTTTCTGCTGATCCTGCTGGGGGGGATCAATGGTCCGTTCCACAGCGCCATGGTGAGTGTGCTGGCGCGCCGTCCTCGCCAGGAAGGGGCCCACGTCCTCGCTGCGATCAACACCCTGGTGGGGGTCGGACTGCTCGGGGTCACCATCCTGCTGGTGGTCGCTGCCGATCCGCTGATCACCCTGGTGGGACCGGGGCTTGGGGCCGATCGCCATGCCATTGCCGTCCTGCAGCTGCGCTGGATGGCACCGATGGCCCTGTTCGCGGGATTGATCGGTCTTGGCTTCGGCGCCCTCAACGCGGCTGATGTCTTCTGGCTGCCCTCCGTCAGCCCGCTGGTGTCCAGCCTGGCGATGATCGGTGGAATCAGCCTGCTCTGGTGGCAACAGGGCGCCGCCATCAGCCTGCCTGCCACAGCGCTGCTCGGTGGGGTCGTCCTGGCCGGTACCACCACGCTCGGGGCCTTGCTGCAGTGGTTGATCCAGCTGCCGGCGCTCGCCAAGCAGGGCCTGCATCGCTTCCGGCTCGTCTGGGACTGGCACCATCCCGGCGTTCGTGAGGTGCTGCAGGTGATGGGCCCGGCCACCCTTTCCTCGGGAATGCTGCAGATCAACGTGTTCACCGATCTGTTCTTCGCCTCCGGCATCGTTGGAGCCGCCGCCGGACTCGGCTACGCCAATCTGCTGGTGCAGACCCCGCTGGGCCTGCTCTCGAATGTGCTGCTGGTGCCCCTGCTGCCGGTGTTCGCCAGGCTCACGGCTCCAGCCGATCGGCCGGCCCTGGTGGGCCGCATCCGCCAGGGCCTGATGCTCTCGAACGCCAGCATGTTGCCGCTCGGCGCCTTGATGGTGGGGCTGGCCGGCCCGATCGTCGCCCTCGTCTATGAGCGGGGGGCCTTCGACAGCCAGGCCGCCGCCCTGGTCGGTGGTCTGTTGATGGCCTACGGCCTGGGGATGCCGGCCTATCTGGGGCGCGATGTGCTGGTACGGGTGTTCTATGCCCTGGGTGATGGCGTGACGCCGTTTCGCTTTTCGATGGCCGGGATCGGTTTCAACGTGATCTTCGACTGGGTACTCGTTGGTGGCCCGACGCCCTGGGGGTTGCAGCTGAGCGCCCTGAATTTTGGGGCTCCCGGCCTGGTGCTGGCCACCGTGGCCGTCAACCTGATCACCTGCGTCGCCCTGCTGCTGGCCCTGCGCAGCCGTCTCGGCGAGCTCCCCCTGCGCCGCTGGGCCAGCGACACGGCCCTGCTGATGGGGGCGGCGCTTGTGGCCGGTCTGGCCGCCTGGATCTTGTCAAACGGGGTGCGCTGGCCGGCCGGGCTGCCTGGCCTGCTGCTGCAGGGCGGCCTCAGCGCCGGCCTCGGCCTGGGTCTGTATGGCCTGCTGGCCACCGCCGCCGGGGTGCCGGAAGCCCAGCAGCTCAGCCAGCAGATCCGGCAACGGCTCAGCCGTCGTTCCTGAGCCGCACCTGCCGTTCTTCGCGCACGTGAACCGGGATCTCCAGGTGGCTGCGGCCCAGCATCACCGGACCGTCGAGGGAGTAGATCTTCGCCTCAATGCCAAATTCCCGAAAGGCTGTCTCCAGTTCCTGGATCAGGGCCTTCTCGACTTGGGCTTCGGCATCGACCACCTTGCCGATCAGCCGTCCGCCCAGCTTGCCCATGCGCTGGCTCACCACCTCACGGGCATTGGTGACCTCGATGACCAGCATCCAGTGCCTGCGGGAGGGGCAACACTATGCGCCTGTTGGTCCTCCCGCACAACTGTTCAGGAGCAGAAGGGTTCGAGGATGTCTTCAAGATCCTGCAGTTGGCCAGGCGGAATCAGCCGGGCCAGTGGCAAGCCGCCGGGGCCACCGCCGATTGGCACCTGAAGGGCTTCGAGGGCCTGGCGTGCGCAGATCCCAGCGCCCTGATCGATCCGGGCGGAGCACTCGATCGCCAGGGGATCGGCCAGTGCGGCATCGCCCAGATAGAGGTGCCAGCCAGCGATCTGGATGTAGAGGCGGTCGGCCAGAGCCAGCGAGAGCTCCTGGAATTGGCTTGTCGTCAAACTCATGGTTGCAGGTGCGATCCCTTCCTCAGGATGGAGCCACTGGGGCCGACTTCGCATGCAGTCGCAACACGATGAGCAGGTGCATCAGCAGGGCGGCGGCCCAGGCCATCGTCAGCCAGCCCAGGTGATGGAAGGGATGGCGCAGCCCCTGCACGAACCAGAGGCCGCTGTTGATGGCAGCAAACAACCCGCCATGGACGCAGAGATTGACGACCCGCTCGAAGTGGCGATAGGTGGGATCGGCGGGGTCGGCGGGCCCGTACCAGCGGATTGGCATGGAGGAAAGGAGCAAGGCCCCCAAACGCTTCAACCATTCTCTCCTTCAGTCGAAACGTCAGGGCAGTTGACGGATGGCACCCCTGTGCGGTGAGAATGTCGGTTCAAGCGCTTGTAGCTCAGCGGATT
>JABMPN010000034.1 GCA_013203655.1 Cyanobacteria bacterium bin.51 | reverse complement strand
GTCTTGCACCATGCCAAACCGGCCTGCAACAGGCCAGGGCCCGGAACACATCGCAAGGTTTTGCGGGCGACCTTCAGAAGCTGTCGCGGGAGCAGCCCTGCTGCTCCAACTGGGCCAGCACCCGTTGCGCGGCGCGGGCCTGGCTGGCGCCGCTCGGGGTGAAGAAACGAAAGCCCCCTTGGGCTGTGTAGAGAAGGGGGCTGGCCGCTTGGACGGAGAGTTCCGCCTGCTGACGACAGGCGATCAGGCCACCAAAATCAAGTTCCTGATCAGGGTCTCTCAAGTCGGCACCGCCTTCTAGAGGTTGTTCGAGATCCGGGCAGAGGCGCCGGCGGGTTGCCGAGAGCAGCTCAACTTCCGCTGTGATGGCCTCAGCGAACAGGTGTTGATACTCCGCTCGCAACGCCCCGCAGCCACCGAGCTCAACGGAATCGCCAGGTGCAGGGGCAGGCTGGAGGCCAACGAGCAACCCCGCAGCCATCAACCAACTGAATGGGCACACGCTGCGTTTAGGTGAGTATCAGGGAAATGCCGAGAACAGCCACCATCAAGGCGATGGCCGCGACCGCCCAGACCGCATGGGATTGGGCATCGGCACTGGTTTCGCCAGCCTGGATCGTTCCTTCCTCAGCGTAGAGATTGTCGTGTTGCTCACGATCCTGGGTACGCATGGCCCGTTCCTCGATCACAGTTCGCTTACTCGATCAGCCTAGAAATGGGCGGCTGTTGCGCCCACAGATCGTCACATGGCCCTGCTGGCGGATCGGCCGACTGTCCGCTCCGCCAGAGTTGAAGACCCGTTGTGGCCTGATGCCGATGCCCGCCTCCACGCCCCCCAGCTCCAAAGACCTGATCGCCAGCTCCGCCGGCTGGGTGGCGGTGCTGCTCAACCTGGTTCCAGGGCTTGGCACTGGTTACATCTACCAACGCCGCTGGAAGGCCTACTGGATCTGCTCGCTGATCACCACCTCCTGGTTTGTGCTCGGCGCTGTACTGGCAGGCGAAGCCACCCTGGCGGCAGAACAACAGAACCAACGGATCGGCCTGGCCGGTCTGCTGCTGGTGGCCGTGGTCACCGCGGTTGAGGCGGGTCTGGCCACCAAGCGCGCCCGCCAGTCATGAGCGAGCCAGCAGATCCTTCAGCCCTTGACCCGGTGCCTGCTCGGGCCTTAGCGGTGTGGCCTGATGGCGCCGATCTGTTGGAGCGCGAACGGATCAGCCGCCGCCAGGGCAGCGGCATCGAAGCCAGCCAGCTGGTGGGCACCTGGCGGCTGCAGAAGGTCTGGCCCCGAACGTCAAGCCAACCCGCCGCGATCAGCGCAGCCATCCTGCGCAGCCTGGGGGCAAGCCTGACCCTGGTCAGCCCCAGCAGCGATCCTGACGATCCTGGCCCCGGGGCGCCATTCCAGATCGCCAACACGGTTCGGATCGGGGCCCTGGAGCTGCGTTTCCAGGGCCAGGCCTGGCTCGAAGGCAAACGCCCGCTGCTCCGGTTCCGCTTCGAGCGGCTACAGGTTCGCTTCGGTGATCGCTGCTGGCTGGATCGTCCCCTGGCCGCGGCCGGCACGGCCTCCACCCCATTTTTCGCCTTGATCGCCACAGGGTCTGGCTCTGGAGCTGAAGCCGTCTGGTTGGCTGCGCGGGGAAAGGGAGGGGGGCTGGCGCTCTGGCGGCGGGCGGAGCCTCCCAGCCATCATGAAGATTGAATCAGGCCCATTCCCCTACCTCGCTGAGCCGCTATGCCTGCCTGGTTGATTCTGCTTCTGGTCCAGGTTGGCGTCAGCCTGGCGCTCAACCCCAGCCGCGACGACTTCCAGTGGTTTCTGCAGCTGCGCCGGCCGGCCTGGCTGACATTCGAGCGCCTGATCCCCTTGATCTGGCTGGCGATCTACGGCTGCTTCTATGCCTCCGCCCTGATCAGCTGGCGGGCAGGCAGCGGCTGGTGGGCGATGGCTGGCTACCTGGTGCTGTTGCTACTGGTTCAGAGCTACACCTGGCTGATCTGCCGCACCCGCTCGCTCACTGCCGGTACGGCCGTGGGCTTCGCCGGCTGGGTCTGGGGCGTGGCGCTCACGATCCTGGTGGCCTCCAGTTCAGGCCTGGCGGCCCTGCTGCTGGTGCCCTACCTGCTCTGGAGCCCCCTGGGCACCCTGCTGACCTGGCAGATGCGGCGCCTCAATCGCTGAGGCGGGGAGCTCCAACAGCCCGCTGGATCCTCGGCCAGAATCAATGGCCAGGTTGCTCACGATGGCTTCTCCCGGCAGGTCGATCCAGCAGATCCGGCAGAGCCAGCGAAGCCTGCAAATCCTGCAACCCCGACTGACCCCGTGGAGCTGGTCCAACGGCTGGAACGCCCTGCTCGCTCTCGTGTTCAGCCTTGGTCTCTGCGCCAGCCTGGCCAGCCCGGCCTGGGGGCAGGTGGTGGAGCTCGACTACCGCTGCGATGGGGATCCGCTCGCCGCCCGTTACGACAGCGGCCCCGTTGATGATCCACTGGTGGGGAACGTTTCAGCCGGGACCATCCCCGGGGCGTTCGCAGTCCTGCGCTGGCGCGAGGTGAGTTTGCAGTTGCCGCGCAGCAATGACGCCGGCCCACCCCAGTACACCGATGGCAAGTGGTTCTGGGGGCTGGAGGATCCGGCCCATCCCCGCTTTCTGCTCAACAGCGGCGCCCAGTATGCGTTTGCCTGTGAGGCCCTCAACGCAGGCTGAGAACGGCCCAGAGAACTCCGCCTCCTACGCTGCCGTTTCGCCATCACCGAGGCCGGCGGAGCTCTTTTGATGCACACCCTGCAGACACAGCTGCGAGGTCATCAGCTGCTGGCCGATCCCCATCTCAACAAAGGCACGGCCTTCAGCCGCCGGGAGCGCGAGGCGCTAGGGCTGGAGGGATTGTTGCCGCTGGCGGTGGAAACCCTTGAGCAGCAGGTGGCCAGGGTCTGGCAGGTGTTCAACGATCTATCGGGCGATCTGGAGAAATATCGCTTCGCCCAAGTGCTCAGGGCCAGCAATGCCACCCTGTTCCACAGCTTTCTCGCCGGCCACATCGACGCCCTGCTGCCGATCGTCTACACGCCCACCGTAGGAGCGGCGATTCAGCGCTTCAGCCTGGATTACCGCAGCCCCTCCGGTGGCGTTTACCTCCACCACCAGGCCCAAGACCACTTCGACACCATCCTGCGCCAGTCGGCCCGGGGGCCGATCGATCTGATTCTGGTCACTGATGCCCAGGGCATTCTTGGCCTGGGAGACCAGGGCATCGGTGGCATTGAGATCTGCCAGGGCAAGCTGGCTGTCTACACCCTCTGCGCCGGACTTGACCCCAGCCGCATGCTTCCGGTGGTGCTCGATGTGGGCACCGACAACCAGAACCTGCGCGACGATCCCCTCTACCCCGGCTGCCGCCAGCCGCGTCTGAGCGGCGGCGACTACGACGCCGTGATCGCCGCCTTCGTGGCTGCCGTTCAAGCCGCCTTTCCCGGCGCCCTTTTGCACTGGGAGGATTTCGGCGTGAGCAACGCCCGCCGCAATCTCGACCTCTACCGCCACCAGCTGCCCAGCTTCAACGACGACATCCAGGGCACCAGTGGCGTGGCCACGGCCGTGGTGCTGGCCGCCTCCCGCGGAGCCGGGATTCCGGTTGAAGATCATCGGATCTTGGTGTTCGGGGCCGGCACCGCCGGCTGTGGGATCGCCGAGGGGCTGGTGGGCCTGCTCCAGCGCGCTGGCCTCTCAGAGGAGCAAGCCCGCCAGCGCCTCTGGATGATCGATCGCGACGGCCTGCTGGTGGAAGGACTCAGCTCGATGCAACCGATGGCCGCGCCCCTGGCGCGATCGGCGGCCGAGCAGGACACTTTCGGGAGGGATCGCCAGGGCCGGATCGGACTGCTGGAGGTGGTTCGTCAGGTGCATCCCACCGTGTTGATCGGCACCTCCACGGTGGCTGGAGCCTTTGATCAAGTTGTGGTCGAGGCGATGGCCGCCCAGGTGGAGCGGCCCATCATCCTGCCTCTTTCGAACCCCACCCAACTGGCTGAGGCCCTGCCCGGCGATCTGCTGGTCTGGACCGGCGGGCGCGCCCTGGTAGCCACCGGCAGCCCCTTCGATCCGGTGCTGGTGGCGGGGAAGTCGCGCCGGATCGGTCAGTGCAACAACTGCTTCCTCTTCCCCGGACTGGGGTTCGCCTGCGTGGCGGTGGGCGCCCGCGAGGTGAGTGAGGCGATGGTGGAGGCCGGCCTCGAAGCCTTGGCGCAGCACATACCGGCCAGCACGGATACCGAGGCCCCGCTGATGCCTGACCTCAGCGAGGTGGCGTCGGTGGCTAGAGCCGTCGCTGAAGCGGTGGCCATAGCGGCGGTGGAAGCGGGCTTGGCCCGTTTGGCGACAACACCCGAGCAAGCGATCGAACGGCTGGATCATGCCACCTGGGAACCCAGCTATCGCCCCATTGAGGCGATCTGAGCCGGGCCACTGCTGATGCCAAGGGGCTCAGAGATCCTCTGAAACACCCGCCTTGATCCTGCAATCGCTCATCGGATAGCTGACGCAGAGCAACGCATAGCCCTGGGCAATCTGATCGTCATCGAGGAAGCTCTGGTCGGATTGATCCACGCTGCCAGAGAGAATCTTGCCGGCGCAGGTGCTGCAGGCCCCGGCCCGGCAGGAATAGGGCAGATCGATGCCCTGCTCTTCCGCTGCATCGAGCACGTACTGGTCGTCGGGACAACTGAAGCTCTTGCCGCTATCCAGGGTGATCGTGAAGTTGGCCATGGCCGGGAAGCTGCAAAAAGAAGTCTGTCCTGGATAGGAAGGTCCTGGCGCCGGTGGGGTAGTGCTCGTCACACAGGACCAGGCGGGCTCCCATGTGGTGGCATGAACACAAGCCGCCCCAGTCGCTTGCATTGCCACACCCCTGGGTCCGTCAATGGAAGTCAGCTCGCTGAAGAAATGCGTGGTCAGGGTGCTGGTCCCGGCGGAACGACGGAGTCAGGAGCAGCGGGTGGCCGCCTCACCGGAGACGGTGCGCCGCCTGCTCGCTCGAGGTTGTGAGGTGGCGCTGGAGGAGCGGGCTGGTCTGGCCGCCGGATTCAGTGACGACGCCTACCGCCAGAGCGGTGCTGCGGTTGTGCCGGTGGGCTGCCCCGAAAGCTGGAGCCGGGCCGATGTGGCCCTCTGCGTTCAGCCCCCCCTGACGGAATCCGATGGCGGCAGCGGCGGCCTGGAGCGGCTGCGCTCGGGCTCCCTGCTACTCGGCCTGCTTGATCCCTATGCCAACCGTGCCTTGATCGAGCGGTTGAGCGCCGGCGGCGTCTCGGTCATCGCCCTGGAGCTGCTGCCCCGCATCAGCCGCGCCCAGTCGATGGATGTGCTCTCGTCGCAGGCCAACATCGCCGGTTACAAGGCCGTGCTGCTGGCTGCCGCCGAACTCGATCGCTTCTTCCCGATGCTGATGACGGCGGCCGGCACCGTCCAGCCCGCCAAGGTGCTGGTGCTGGGCGCCGGGGTGGCCGGGCTGCAGGCCGTGGCCACCGCCCGCCGCCTCGGCGCGGTGGTCAAGGTGTCCGACGTGCGGGCGGCGGCCAGGGAGCAGGTGGAATCCCTCGGCGCCCGCTTCATCGATCCCCCCGACCGCGAGGCTCCCGGTGAGAGCGGTGGCTATGCCCGCGAGGCGGGTGCCTCTTTCCTGGAGGCGCAGCGCCAGCAACTGACCCTGCATCTGGCCGAGGCCGATGCGGTGATCACCACCGCCCAGGTACCAGGACGCCCCGCCCCGCTCCTGATCACCAAGGAGATGCTGGCCGCCCTGCGGCCCGGCTCTGTGGTGGTGGATCTGGCGGTGTCGAGCGGGGGCAACTGCGCCGGCAGCCAGCCCGATTGCACCGTGGAGATCGGCGGGGTGCGGATCATCGGCGCCTCCAACCTGCCCTCCACCGTTCCCCACCACGCCAGCGCCCTCTATTCCCGCAATCTGGTGGCGCTGCTCGAAACCCTGCTGGCCGATGACGGCCTGACAATCAACCCCGAGGATCCCTTGCTCGACTCCTGCCTGATCAGCCACGGCGGGCTCTGCCGCCGCACCGACCTCTGGCCTTCGCTTGAGGAGGTGGTGGCATGAGCGGCCATCTCGGCCTCTCCGAAGCCCTCTGGGTGCTCCTGCTCGGCAGCCTGCTCGGCCTTGAGCTGATCGGCAAGGTGCCTCCCACCCTGCACACGCCGTTGATGTCGGGGGCCAACGCAATCAGCGGCATCACCCTGCTGGCCGCCCTGACCCTGATCAGCCAGGCCGCCAGCCCCGCCCTGCGGGCGGTGGGTGCCGTGGCGCTCGGCTTCGCCCTTTTCAACGTGGTCGGTGGCTTCCTTGTCACCGACCGGATGCTGGCCATGTTCCGACGCAAAGAGAGCACCTGATGGGCGAACTGACGATCGAACTGGGCGCCGTGCTGCTGCTGGCCCTCGGCCTCAAGGGCCTGGCCAAGATCCGCACGGCCCGCACAGCCAACGGTCTGGCGGCCCTGGCCCTGGCCCTGGCGGTGGTCGGCTTGCTGGCCCAGCAGGGGCTGGCGGGCTGGCCCTGGATGCTGGGGGGGCTGGCGGTCGGCGGCGGCCTCGGTGCCCTGCTGGCCTTCCGGGTCGCCATGACCTCCATGCCTGAAACCGTCGCCCTGTTCAACGGCTGCGGCGGCGTCTCCTCGTTGCTGGTGGCCCTCGGCGCCGTACAGCTGCCCGGCGGCCTCAACCTGCTCGGTCAGGTTTCGGTGCTGGTTTCGGTGCTGGTGGGGGCGATCACCTGCAGCGGTTCGCTGGTGGCGGTGGGCAAGCTCAAGGAATGGATCGGCACGCCGACCTGGACGCTTCGCCCCCAGCGCCATGCCATCAACATCCTGATGGCTGTGGCCTGCCTGGTCTGCTGTGGCCTGGCGCTCAAGGGGTTCGCGCTGGCGCTGGTGCCGCTCACCGTGTTGTCACTGCTGCTGGGCGTGGGCCTGACCCTGCCCGTTGGCGGTGCCGACATGCCGGTGGTGATTTCGCTGCTCAACTCCTATTCGGGCGTGGCCGCCGCCGCCGCCGGTTTCGTGGTGGGCAGCGAACTGCTGATCGTGGCGGGGGCCATGGTGGGGGCCGCCGGCCTGATCCTCACCCAGGTGATGTGCACGGCGATGAACCGCTCGCTCACCTCGGTGCTCTTCGGTGGCGCCCTCGGAGTGGCCGGCCCCACAGTGGCAGGCAGCGAAGGGAAAGAGACCTATACCAATGTGACCTCCTGCAGCCCCGAGGAGTGTGCTCTCACCCTGGAGGCCGCCGAGCGGGTCGTGTTCGTGCCGGGCTACGGCCTGGCGGTGGCCCAGGCCCAGCACAGCCTCAAGGAGCTGGCCCGGCTGCTGGAGCAGCATGGCGTCGCCGTCAGCTACGCCATCCACCCGGTGGCGGGCCGGATGCCCGGGCACATGAACGTGCTGCTGGCCGAGGCCGATGTGCCCTACGACCAGCTGGTCGAGATGGATGTGATCAACCCGGATTTTCCCCGCACCGACGTGGTGATCGTTCTGGGCGCCAACGACGTGGTCAACCCCCGCGCCAAGAGCGATCCGGCCAGCCCCCTGTACGGCATGCCCGTTCTGGAGGTCGACCAAGCCCGCTCGGTGTTCGTTGTCAAGCGCAGCCTCGGTTCGGGCTATGCCGGCATCCGCAACGACCTGTTCGAGCTGCCCCAGACCTCGATGGTGTTCGGCGATGCCAAGCAGGTGCTGCAGGGCCTGATCCAGAACCTGCGCGAACTCGGCGTGGGCAAGGTACCGGTGGCCTCCGGCAAAGCGAGCTAGGCGGCGCGAGCACTCCGAGCCAGCTCCACGGCCGCCACCACTCCATCAGCCACCCCCAGGACCATCCAAACCAACAGCACCAGCCAGGTGTTCCTGGACGAAGAGGTGGAGGCGGGAGTGGGAGTGGGAATGAGAGTGGGAGTGGGAGTGGGAGTAGCTGGTGATGGCACTGTGGCAACAGTGTCAACTGTGGCGACTGTGGCGATAGTGGCGACCGGCCGGCAGAGCACGATCGCCTCTGGGCCGAGTTCAGTCACAGCGCTGAGTTCCTTGATCAGGTCTTGGCTCGCCTCTTGCTGGCCTTGAGTGGTCTGCCAATGACGCAGGGGATGGGTCCAGCTGCGCTCGCCGCTCCAGCTCGCCTGGCGCAGCCGGTTGTAGAGGGTGGGATTCATGGCAGTGGCCGCAGAGCAAAGGAACGAGCCCTCGGGGCATGCTCTCAGTTCCGCCCACTTAAGATGGGGGTCTTGCGAGGATTTCTCTTATTTCTGTTCTGACCCACCCAGCTCCGGGACAGGAGCAGACCGGTACGCCCACGCCCTCCGTCGTCGATTTCTCAGCCTTCGGCCTCTCAGAACCCCTGCTCAAGGCGATCGCCGCCAAGGGTTACACCACCCCGTCGCCGATCCAGATCCAGTCGATTCCTGCCGTGCTCGGTGGCCACGACGTGATGGCCGCCGCCCAGACGGGCACCGGCAAGACCGCCGGGTTCACCCTGCCGATGCTGGAGCGCCTCCGCCATGGGCCCCATGCCCGCAACAACCAGGTGCGCTCCCTGGTGCTTACCCCCACCCGCGAACTGGCGGCCCAGGTGGCCGAGAGCGTCCGGGACTATGGCCAATACCTCGATCTACGCAGCGACGTGGTTTTCGGCGGCGTCAAGATCAACCCGCAGATGCAGCGGCTGCGCCGCGGCGCTGACGTGCTGGTGGCCACCCCCGGCCGGCTGATGGATCTGTATCAGCAGAACGCCATCCGCTTCGATCGCCTGGAAATCCTGGTGCTCGATGAAGCCGACCGCATGCTCGACATGGGCTTCATCCGCGACATCCAGAAAATCCTGGCTCTGCTGCCGGCCAAGCGCCAGAACCTGCTGTTCTCCGCCACCTTCAACCCCTCGATCCGCAAGCTGGCCCACGGGCTGCTGCACCAGCCCGTACAACTGCAGGCCACCCCTGAAAACCGGGCGGCGCCCCTGGTGGAGCAGGTGATGCATCCCTGTGACATGGCCCGCAAAGGCGATCTGATCAGCCACCTGATCCGCAGCAACAACTGGCAGCAGGTGCTGGTGTTCTCCCGCACCAAACACGGAGCCAACCGGCTCGCAGATCGCCTCAGCCAGGAGGGCATCAGCGCGATGGCCATCCACGGCAACAAGAGCCAGGCTGCGCGCACCAAGGCGCTGGCCGAGTTCAAGACCGGCGACCTGACGGTGTTGGTGGCCACCGACATCGCCGCACGAGGCATCGACATCGACCAGCTGCCGCACGTGGTCAATTTCGAGCTGCCCAACGTGCCCGAAGAC
>JABMPN010000033.1 GCA_013203655.1 Cyanobacteria bacterium bin.51 | reverse complement strand
CGATCACGCCACCCGGCCTGCCCCGGCTTGCGCACCGCGCAAGGGCTGACGCGAGTCGCTCCGCGACCCTTGCGCGGCGATGTCGTTCGCCAGCTCAGCCATGGCCGCCACTCCCCTCAGCCGCTCCTGCCCGATCCGCATCGTCTCGGTTCAACTCCTTGATGCCGCTGGCCAGCTGCTGCAGATGCTCGGCCTGCCCGCCGATTCGTTCGCGTTGACCTGCTGCCCCCAAGGCAATGCACATGCATTACTATCGAGAAGCAGCTGGTGGGTCTCCGATGGCCGTTCTCTCTTCCCCCGCCGATGCAGCCTCGAGCGTGGGCTCCCCCCAGGATGAGGTGGTATCGGCGCTGACGGATCGCTATCAGACCACCGTGCCGCAGCCGGTGCGCAAGGCCCTGGGGCTGCGCAAGCGCGACCGGATCCGCTACGCCTTTCGCTCCAATGGTGAGGTGGTGTTGCAGCGCGTCAGCCCGGAGGTAGAAGTCGACGATCCGGCGCTGGCCCCCTTTCTGGCCCTGCTGGAGCAGGACATCAGCCAGCATCCAGACCGCTTGAGGCCCATCATCGCTGATCTGGTCAGCCGCTTGCAGGATCTGATCGGCGGCATCGAGGTGGATCTGGAGGCGCCGCTGCCAGACGAGGACGACATCGCCAGCGAGCAACCCGCCTGACAGTGAGCACGGCCGCTGTACTGCCGGCAGAGATCAACGGGTGGAGGGTCTATGCGCACCCGTTGTTTCTGGATCAGCTGGAGGCGTTGATGACCGAGGTGGAGAAGCTGCGCCGCAAAGACCCGCAGGGGTATGGCAGCAACAACGCCAGCAAGCGCCTGGCGGCCATCGCCCGCCTGTTGCTCCGTGAGATTCCCCAGGAGCCAAGCCGCAAGGCATTTCAACGGGGATCCACCCTGGGAACGGAGCATCGCCACTGGCGGCGGGCCAAGTTCTTTCAGCAGTATCGATTGTTCTTTCGCTTTCACGCCCGCCCACGGGTGATCGTGCTCGGTTGGGTCAACGACACTGGCACCAAGCGCGCCTACGGCAGCAAGACCGATGCCTTTCGGGTGTTCCAGTCCATGCTGGCCAGCGGCCATCCGCCAGATGACTGGGAGGAGCTTTTTCAAGAGGCGGGGCAGGCCACCGGACGTTTGCAGCAACTCACCGATCGGCTCCCTTGAGCTGAAGCTGAAATTGGCTTGCTCCAGGCCTCTTCAGGCTGAGGCCCTCCTGGCGTCGGGCCTCCGCTGGGATCGGTCCCGTCGCTGCGCCGCTCTCGGCGCCGATCGTCATCATGGCCACGCTCTGCAGCGAGGCCGGCAGCTGCCGCCAGTGGCTGGAGGCCAGCATCCCCGCGAAAGTGCGGAGCGCATCGCTAAAGAAGCCAGAGGGCAGGGCAGCTTCCACCCGGCGGCGGTAGGCGGATTCAGGCTCCCGCTCGCCCCGGGGGAGGCAATGCTGCTTGCGGCCTGCCCCAGCGGGGCCAGCGAAGTGGGGCCGGCGAGCAGGTGCCAGTAGTCCTGCACCAGTTGCAATAGGAGGAGGAGGGCCTGCAGGGTGGGGTGCAGCGGCCAGGGGAGGGGAACCGGGGAGAGCTGGGGCAAGCGGCATCAGCAGCTGCTGGCTATTGGCAGTGTTGCGCATCGACCAGGGCCGCTGGTCTCGATCACGAAGGCGGCAAGGCGTAGGGATCTGGTTCCGGGTGGGTTCTCAGACCTGCGAACACCACCTGCGCTTGAGCCGAGCAGCTGAAAACCAAAGATGCTCAACGGTTAGTCGAGTCACGCCAGCAGGAGGTCATCGATGCCTGGAACAACCACTTTAGAAGCTGAGGTCACCAATGTTTCCAGTCATTGCATTTGGATGCTTATCGATGATGAAGAACTGGCACTTCCGTATTCCGAGTTCCCTTGGCTCAAGTCGGCTACGATTCAACAGCTGATCAACGTTCTGCGACCCACAGCCAACCATCTTTATTGGCCTGATCTAGATGTTGATTTGTCCGTTGAGTCGATACGCAATCCCGAAAAGTTTCCTCTGAGGGCGAAGAGCACTTTCCAACAATGCCATTCACCTGAACCGCCTTCTCAAATTCACTGATGCCATTGAGCAGTAGGAAGCCATACTCTTTGAGGCCAGGTGATGGCAAGTGTTGGCAAAAGACAGGAAAGAAAGGCATAGCCCATGAGAAAAGGGAACAAGGCTGGGGCGTCCTGGTCAGATGTAAAGGCCAAGGTCAAGAAGCTGGATGCGCCTCAGCTGGTCAATTTGGTTGCAGACCTTTATCGTCTCTCCAAGGAGAATCAGGCCTTTCTTCATGCCCGGCTATCGGTCTATGAGGACCCGCTGGAGTTCTACAAGAAAATCATCGACGAATGCATCTACCCGGATGTTCATAAGAACAAGCCCATCCAGATTGCAAAGGCCAAAAAAGCCATCAGTGACTACAGCAAGGCCGTCGGCGATCCAGTGGGAGAAGCGGAGCTGATGACTTTTTTCGTGGAGCAAGGAAACGCTTTGACGATCGACTACGGCGATATCGATGAAGGATTCTACGCTGCCCTTAACCTGATGTATGGTCGCGCCATCGAAAAGGTTTGCAGCTTGCCCGACGCAAGCCGGGACGCGTTCAAAGTGAGACTGGAAGCCATTATGAGATCTTCGGCCCATATTGGCTGGGGTTATCACGATGAGCTGCGCGCCGACTATTTCCGCGCATTTCCAGAAGACAAGTAGACGGCGAACAAGGTGCTGGTTCACACCAGCGTGTGTGTCTGCCCCTCAGGTCCAGCGTTACCCTCCCGCAGCAACTTCTGCCCTCGCGCATGCAGCTCCCGCCAGCGCCCCGGCACCGAGATCAGGAACCCCTTGTCGCGCAGGTAGAGGGTGATCTCACCGTTCACGTAGGGCCTGGCGTAGGCGATGAAGAGATTGGGGCTCCGGCCGGGACGCTGGTTGCCGTAGCGGCGTGAGGCCTTGATCAGGCCGACCGCTGCCAGCTGCTCCAGGTCTTCCCTGGGGTGGCGTCATTGCTGGGTTCTTCGCCAGCGAGGTCGGAGAAGGAGAGCTGCTCGTCGTCAGTGGTGCGGCCAGCTTCCTGCTGGAACATAGGGGGCACCAGCAATCCCGTGGTGTATCAGACCGACGGCGGCTGGCTGAGCTGCTCATGGCGCCGAGCCACATCGGCCCAGGCGGGGCCGATCAGATCGAGCCGCAGGGCATCAACGAGCTGGGCGCGGACCTGACCGGACGTCGTCATGGGCTCCAGTGTGGCGACCTTGCCTCTTGCAAGCTCGTTTCTGGAAGCAATTGGCAGCCATTGCCAAACTTCACGGAACGGGAAATTTTGGCGCTACCGAAAAATGGGCACGGCATTGGCGCAGAAGCTTCAAGCTTTTACAATTTTCACGTAACGGAGATTTTGGTTATTCTTGAAAGAACGCCGGAGCGCAGGGGAGTTGAACGATTCAGCTGGCGACGCTGAGCTGGTCCGCCAGGCAGCCGAGGCTTTTGCCAGCAGCACCGGGTTGCAGCTGAAAGTGCACGAGCAGAAGGGAGGCAACGCAGGGGCGAGCCCATGGACGGTGGGGGTTTTGGCGGCGGAGCTGAATACCGTCAGCTGCTACCACGCGCTTGTAAGGCGAATCGATCGCCGCGAAGCGCTCGGAGCCGTGAAAGCCCAGTTTTCGCAGCAGGAGGGAAAAGGCCTTCTGGTGACGGAGCACCTGAGCGCCGCCCTGGCGCAGCACTGCCGCAGGATCGATCTCCCCTTCCTTGATTGCAGCGGCAACGGCTATCTGCGCCACGGCGGCTTGCTGATGTTCATCTGCGGAGAGCGCCGGTCGAAGGAGCAGGGAAACAAGGGGAGCCGGCCGACGGGGAGGGCGGCGACAGCCACCGGCCTGAAGCTGGTATTTGCCTTGCTCTGCAGGCCGGAGCTGCTATCAGCCAACAGCCCGCAGATCGCTGAGGCCGCAGGCATCGCCCAGGGAAGCGCGGCGGCGGGATTGCAGGATCTCGAACACCGCGGCCACCTGGTGAATCTGGGCTGGGGAAAGGGATGGAGCCTGAGGAGCCGGAGGCGACTGCTGGAGGAGTGGCTGCAGGAGTTCCCGGTGCGCCTTCGGCCCAAACTGCGCAGCTATCGGTTTCGCCTGGCCGACGACCAATGGTGGGAAAAGGCCGACCCAGAAGCCTATGGGGGGCAGTGGGGCAGCGAGGTGGCGGCGGCCCTGATCGGCAAGCTTCTCCGGCCGGAGAAGGTGCTGCTGTATCTGCAGCCGGGTTCGATGCGAACAGGGTTATCCCGGCTGGGGAAAGAGCAAGCGCTGAAGCGGGATCCAGACGGCGATCTGGAGTTGGTGGAGGCGTTCTGGAGCAACGAAGCGCTGGGTCTGAATGGCCCTTGCGTGCCAGAGCCGCTGGTGATCGCCGACCTGCTGGCGAGCCTGGATCCACGCAATCTCGAGGCCGCAGCGGAGCTCAAAAAGCGGTGGGACGGTGGCATTGAGGATTAAGCAGCCCCTGCCGGCTGGAGTAGAAGCCGTGATTCGGGCCGTGCAGGCGGGGGCGACCCAACTGGGCCTGGAGCCGCTGCTTGTGGGGGCCACCGCAAGGGATCTGCTGCTGGTGCATGTCTTCGGGCAGCGGGTCCGCCGGGCCACGTTGGATGTGGATTTCGCGGTGGCACTGGCGAGTTGGCAGCAGTTCGAGGCGCTGAAACAGGTGTTGATCCGCGGACATGGCTTCCAAGACGAGCCGCGACAAAAGCAGCGGCTGATTTACGGGGTTGAGGGCGAGGGGAAGGGGATGACAATCGATCTGGTGCCGTTCGGGGGCCTGCAAGTGGATGGCAACACAGTGGCCTGGCCACCGGAAATGGATGTATTGATGACCGTGACTGGCTACACGGAAGAGCAGCAGGCTGCTGTTTCAGTGGAACTGGAGCCTGGCCATGAGGTGAAGGTGGCATCTCTGCCGGGCCTGGCGATCCTGAAGTTGTTTGCCTGGAGTGACCGGGGTAATCGGACTTTGGGGAAGGACGCGATCGATCTGCTGACGCTGCTGCGGAGCTATGCCGAAGCCGGCACCTTCGATAGGTTCACGGATCCGGACCAGGCCTTGGAGAAGTACCTGGCTCTGGAGTGCAACGACGAGCGCACTGGGGCCTGGATGCTCGGCCGCGACTGTGCTTTGTTGGCGGAGGGGGAGACCTCGGCGGAACTCGGCGCGCTGCTTGGGGATGAAACCACACGGGAGCGGCTTCTCAGTGACATGATCCGCGGCGAGGGAGGAATCAGGGGAGCGCTGGATCGAGCCAGAGATCTGCTGACGCTGTTCTGCGAAGGCCTCGTGGAAAGCCCCGATGAGGGCCAAGCCCAAGCCTGATCGCGTAATGATCAGGGCTGCTCAAGACCGTGCCAAGCCGCTTGGATCTGTTGGCTGGGCACGGCCAGGTGCTGGAGCAACAGCAACAGCAACCGTTCCGTGCGGGAGACCTCGGCGCTGCTGAAGGGAGCCTCAGGAGGCGCCGCTGGAGGCGTTGATGGGTTTGCTGAATCAGCGGGAGCCTGGGCAAGCGCCGTTGTCAGGAAGGCGATCAGCCGGTCGAGCCACTGGCCGTCGAGCCGCTCCGGTGAGCCTCCTGCCGCTCCAGGTAGCCCGCCGCCCAAACCACCGGGGCCAGGCCTGCGGGCACCAGGCGACGGTAGGGCTCGCTGGCCAGGATTTCCTTCACCGCCTCCCCGAGCAGCTCGTTGGAGC
The DNA here is from genome assembly GCA_013203655.1 of Cyanobacteria bacterium bin.51. GTDB lineage: Bacteria > Cyanobacteriota > Cyanobacteriia > PCC-6307 > Cyanobiaceae > Regnicoccus. The sequence goes on along the minus strand of JABMPN010000033.1, from coordinate 84 downwards.
GGCTGCCGGGCAGCCGGTGGCTGAGGGTCTGGTGGATCCGCAGCAGGTACCAGGCGGTGCCATCGAGGCCGGCCCGAAAGCGAT
>JABMPN010000032.1 GCA_013203655.1 Cyanobacteria bacterium bin.51 | reverse complement strand
GTGCGTGCGATTAGCACAGCGGTCGCGCACTTCCTTCACACGGACGGGGTCACTGGTTCGAATCCAGTATCGCCCATTGACAATGGCTCAAAGCCTTTCACTCTGCGTATTCAGTTGAGCGCGCAAAGTGGAAATAAAAGCGAGATCAGCTTTCTTTGAAAGAGCTCATCTATGGAATCGAATATTTGGCCTTCCTGCTAAATCGTTGAATGTTTTAGTGTTGAAATTTCCAGTCACTATGTAGGCGATGCTACCAGTAACTTTGCCGGCAATGATGCGAGCAAGTTGCCGGCAGCAGTGATCAATCGGCAATCAATGGCCTCAGTAGATAGCCCAACCTGCTTTGGCTGTTCAGGGCTGGTGGCCGCTCTCAGGCCTAAGCAATTGAACTTACTTCCGCGCCAGGATGATATAGATCGCGTGGATGACAGCCACCGGGTATAAGACCCACAGCAGGTCGATCATCGGCAGCCATTTTGCTCCAATGCCAACAAGCCAGAACGGCAGGTTGAGCCAGAAGGCACCGCTAAAACCCACCTGGGTGGCTACAGCCAAGGGGGAAACGATGAAGGCGAGAATGATCTTTAAAATGTCGCCGACCGTCATGAACAAAAGAGCTCCGGCTCTCCATTAAGGCGGATGGTCGGAACCCATCAAGCGCTTTGTCATGGTTCCCAATGACGGTGGAGAGGAGTGGGCGAGCCGTCGGTTCCGCTTAGGGGGCAGGCCTGCCGATCGGGGGCGCGAGGGCGTCGACCACCAGCTTCACGCCGGTGGCTTCAGCCAGGGGCTCGGCGCAGGCGGCCAGGCTCCAGCGCTCCAGACTGAGATCAAGGCCAGGGCTTGCAGCCTCCAGGGCGATCTTCAGCACGCCGCTCCTGGCACTGACCTTGATCGCCTGCACCGCCGGGGTTGGGCGGCGATCAAGGGAAGCGGCTAAGCGCAGCAGCAGCGCCATCGCCCCGACCGTCTGACGTTGGTCGCTGCTGGCCAGCTGCAACCAGGCCTCGTGGCGTTTTTTCGGCAGGCTGCGGCGGTGGTAGCGGGCGATGGCCGCCACCATCACCTGTTCGGTCTCGGAATAGCCGAGCAGATCGCCGTGGCGGATCAGATACCAGCTGTGTTTGTGATATGCGCTGATGTTGATGTGCTGCCCGCAGGTGTGCAGCATGGCGGCAGCCCATAGCAGTTGACGCCCTTCACCGTGGTCGTGATGGAGCAGGCCTTGGCACTGCTCGTAGAGAGTGAGGGCGTGGGCACTGACCCGGCTGGTCCTAGGCAGGTCGACCCGGAAGCGGCGGGCGAGATCTTCGACGGTGCGTTGACGCACGCTGCTCTGAAAGCTGAAGCGATCGACGATCAGGCCATGGCGCAGCATCCAGTCGACGATCAGCCCCTCGCGCAGGGCCCGGTCGCTGATCACCAGCTCATCGACCTTGAGCATCTCCATCGCCTTCTGCAGCACCAGGGCACCGGGCACGATGATTTCGGCCCGACGTTCATTGATCGCCGGAATGGCCTTGCGCTCGTCGAGCGTCATGGCCGCCAGTTGATTCACCAGCTGATCGATCCGCTCACGGCTGACCTTGAATCCCTGCAGCCGCAGGGGTGGCCGCTCTTCCTGGGCGGCCGCGAGAGCGGCCAGGGTGATCGCCGTGCCGCTGGTGGCCACAAGCACGGGCACTTCACCTGGCTTGAGGCTCCGCTGGACGCGGACGACGGCGGGCTCGAGGGATCCCTGGATGAAGGCCCGTAAAAAGGTCAGCTTCGCCGCCGGCAGGGGGTCCTCGTCGACGAAATCCCTGTGCAGCCGCACCGCTCCGACCCGGGTGCTGGTGAGTTCGCGGGCATCGCGCCCGTCGGCGAGGATCAGTTCGGTGGAGCCGCCGCCGATGTCGAGGATCAGATGGGCCTGATCACCGAAGGCCATGCCCGAGAGCACTCCCAGATAAATCAGCCGGGCTTCTTCCGGACCGCTGACCAGATCCACCTCAAGGCCGTGGCGATCCTGCACCATCTGCAGGAACTCGCGGCCGTTGGGCGCTTCGCGCACGGCGCTGGTGGCGGCGGTGAGAATCTGCTCGGCGCCATGGCTGTCGGCCAGCTCGCGGTAATGGCCCAGTGCGAGCAGGGCCCGCTCGATCGCCGCCGAGGTCAGGAGGCCCGTGTCGGGATCCCGTTCACCCAGCCTTGCACTGGATTTTTCTGCTTGAACAATGCGAAAACTGCGCAGGCCCGGATCGACCGCAGCGATCAGCAGGTGAATCGAGTTGGTGCCGATGTCAATGGCTGCGACATGGCGCAGCGCCGCTGCCGGCTCCGGGGGGGCTTGGGAGGCTGGCATCCGATCGAAGGCCTGGCGCAAACGGCGTCACTTTGCCACTCCAGAGCCAATTGGCAGCCAGCCAAGCACGACCGAAGAACGACTGGATCACCACGTGAAGGGCGAATGGCCTCACCCCTCCCCACCTAATCTGCGGCCATGCATATCCGCGCCACCCTGCGGGGATGGGTCGCCCTGCTGCGCTGGCAGAAGCCCAGTGGTCGTCTCATCCTGTTGGTCCCAGCCGGCTGGTCCCTCTGGCTGCTGCCTGAGGGGCCGCCGCCGGCGGCCCTCGTCGGCCTGATTGGTCTCGGTGGCCTCGCCGTCAGCGGCGCCGGTTGTGTCGCCAACGACCTCTGGGACCGGCGCATCGACCCGCTGGTGGAGCGCACGAAGGACCGTCCGCTTGCCAGTGGTCGGGTGAGTGTGGCCAGCGCCGCCCTGCTGCTGGTGCTCTGCCTGCTGCTGGCCCTGCTGGTGGTGGGGCTGCTGCCGGCAGAGGGTCGGGGGGCTGCCCTGCTGCTGGCCCTGGCAGCCTTGCCACCGGTGCTGCTCTATCCGACAGCCAAACGCTGGTTTGCCTTCCCCCAGCTGGTGCTCGCCTTCTGCTGGGGTTTCGCGGTGCTGATCCCCTGGGCTGCGGCCACCGGTGCGGCCGCCGGTGGCTGGCCCCTGGCCCTGGTCTGGGGGGCAACGTTGCTGTGGACCTTCGGCTTTGACACGGTGTACGCGATGGCCGATCGGCGCGACGATGCGGCCCTTGGTCTGCGCAGCAGTGCGCTCAGCCTCGGGCCTGCGGCCCCCGCCGCCGTGGCGATCTGTTATGGCCTGACGGCGTTGTTTCTCGCGCTCGCCGCCCTGCTGCGGGGGGTGTCCTGGCCCTTCTGGCCGCTCTGGGCCCTGGCGGCGATCGGCATGCAGCAACAGGCCTGGCTGTTGCGGGGCCAGCCTACCGCTGCCCTGTTCGGCCGCCACTTCCACCACCAGGTTCAGCTCGGTGGCCTGCTCTGGCTGGCCCTGCTGCTTGGACGGGCCGCATGAGCGCCTCTTCACGCCCCGCCGCCCGTCCAGCCAGGCCGCTTCTGTCGCCGCCGCCCTTGCGGCCCGGTGAGCGGGTGGGGCTGGTGGCGGCCAGCTCGGCCCTCGGCGACCCTGACCGGCTGGAGCAGGGGGTGGCTGTGCTCGAAGACTGGGGCCTGGTGGTGGAGCGCCCGTTCGATCCGGGCCGGCGCTGGGGCTACCTGGCCGGCGACGATCGCCAGCGCCGCAATGATCTGGAGGCTCCGGCCCGCCTGCTGGCCTGCGTGCGCGGCGGTTGGGGGTCAGCCCGGCTGCTGGAGCAGCCTTTTTCCGCCCAGGCGGGCTGGTTTCTGGGCTATTCGGATGTCACCTCTCTGCTCTGGGCGCGCCTGGCTCAGGGGCTGGGTGGAGGCATCCACGGGCCGATGGTCACCAGCCTGGCCAGTGAGCCGGAGTGGAGCCAGCAGCGGCTGCGGGCGCTGCTGTTCGGGGAGCCGCTGCCGCCGTTGCAGGGCGAACCCTGGCAAAGCGGCGTGGCGGAAGGACCCCTGCTGGTGGCCAATCTCACGGTGGCGACCCACCTGCTCGGTACCCCGTTTCTTCCCCCTCTGGCGGGGGCTGTGCTGATCCTGGAAGACGTGGGCGAGGCGCCCTACCGGATCGAGCGCCTGCTCACCCACTGGCGGCTCTGCGGAGCCTTGCAACAGCTGGCTGGCCTTGGCTTCGGCAGTTTCCTCGACTGCGACGATCCCGCTGAATCCAGCGAGCCGCCCCAGCATCGCTTCAGCCTCGAGCAGGTGCTGCGCGAACGCACCGCCGACCTCGGCATCCCAGTGGTGGGCAGGCTGCCGGTGGGCCATGCCCCAGGTAACGGGGCGCTGCCGCTGGGTCGGCTGGCCCGCCTTGATGGCGCCAGCGGGCGCCTCAGCCTGAGTCCCTAGCCGGCTCGCTGGGCCAGGACAGCCGCCGCCACGTCGAGATCGAAGGGAGTGGTGATCTTGAGGTTGGACGCCGGAGCGGCGATCACCCGCACCGGCCAGCCCAGCCGCTCGAACAGGGCGGCGTCATCGGTGACGCTCCAGCCCTGCTCCAGCGCCCTGGCATGGGCCGAGCGCAACGCCTCCACCGGAAAGCCCTGGGGGGTCTGGGCGGCCCAGAGCCCGGAGCGATCCAGGGTTTCCTCCACTTGCTGCTTAGCATTCAGCCGCTTGATCGTGTCGCTCACCGGCGTGGCGGCGATCACGGCCTCCCCCGCCTCGACGGCTTCCGCGCAGCGGCCGATCAGTTCCGTTGCCACCAGACAGCGGGCGCCATCGTGGATCAGCACCCCTGTGGCTTCAGAGGGCAAGGCCGCCAGGCCCAGCCGCACCGACTCCTGGCGGCTGGCGCCGCCGACGATCCAGCGCACCGGCCGGTCCGCTGCCGCTGCCTCGATCAGGGCCTCCACGGCGCTCCGATCGACCGGCTGGCCGACGATTCCGATCCAGCGGATGGCCTGGCAGTCCAGGGCCGCCTCCAGGCTCCAGGCCAGCACGGGCCGGCCGGCGAGCGGCAGCAGCAACTTGTTCACCTCCGCCCCCATGCGACGTCCACTGCCGGCGGCGGCGATCAGCAAATGCACAAGCGTCTCCCTCAGGGCCGGCAAAGCCCGGTCCGATCCATACAATCAGCACGCGCAACTCCTGCCTGCCGCTGCCCAGATGCGTGTTCTTTTTTTAATTCCCGGCGGTAGCGCGACTCAACTGCAAACGATGCCAGCGGTGGCCGCCACCGCTGGCCACCTCGCTGCCACGGTGCAGGTGGCCTGTCCGGCTGGGGCGGCGGCCGTCTGGAAGCTGCTGCCGGCCGTCGAGAAGGTGTTGCCTTTCAGCTTTGAGTCGGGGGTCAGCCTGGCCGAATGGGCCAACCTGCTCGGTGCGGTGCGGGAGCCTGACTTTCAGGCCTGCATCAACCTGGCCTCCGGCTGGCCCCTCGACCTGCTGCTCTCCCTCACCCACATCCCCACCCGAATTGCCCGCTCTGGGTTTTCGGCCACCAGCCAACTCAGGCCCAAGGGCTCGCAGGAAACCGGCTGGCCGAATCAGGCATTGGAAGCCTGGCTCCAGCCGATCGAGGTGCCCCTGCAGGCCGACGCCTTCCGGCTGCGGCTGCCGAAATCTGACCTGGACGCCGCCACTGCGGCTCTCCCCCCCGGGCCTGGTCCGCTGTTGCTGCTGGCCCCCAACCCAGCGGCCACAACCGGTGCCGACTGGCCCGCGGCCCACTGGCGGGCCTTGCCGGAGCAGATTCGCTTGAAATTGCCCGATCTGAGGGTGAGCCAGGCCAGCACCGGCAGCCCGGCGCAGCAGGCCGCCCAGGTGGCCGCCGCCGATGTGGTGCTCAGCAGCGATCCGCTCCTAACCGAACTGGCCCTGCTGACCGGCACCCCCCTGGTGGCCCTGGGTCGCAGCGGCGACAGCCTGCCCGCGCGCCAGGGGGTACAAGGTGTTGGCGAGGCCGGTTCCCTCGATCAGCTCGATGTCGCCGAGGTGCTCAAAGCCCTCGGGCTCGGTTAGCCGGCTCTCCGGTTCCACGGCGCCGCTGGATGCTCCCTACCCAAAACGTTCAGCGCCGCTTCAGCCGCCGCCCACCGCCGTCGCTGCGCCGTCGCTACCCCTGGCTGACGCCGCTGGTTTCTTTGGCGACGGTGGTCAACGTCTCGGCGCTCGGCTACCGGATCGTCGAGGGCTGGGACTGGGGCGATTCCTACTGGATGGTGTTGATCACGATCAGCACCATCGGCTACGGCGAGGTGAATCCCCTCACCGCAGCCGGTCGCGCCGTGACCGTGTTCTCGATCGTCGGCGGCCTGGTGGTGGTTCAGCTCTCCATCCAGAGCCTGCTGGGTCTGAGTGAGTCGGGTTACTTCCGCCGCATGCGCGAAAACCGTTTCCGCCGCTATCTGCAAACGATGGAAAACCATGTGATCCTCTGCGGCTACGGCCGCATCGGCCGTGAAATCGCCGAACAACTGGCCAGCGAGGGAATTCCCCTGATCGTGATCGAGATGGATCAGGGTCAAAAGGAGGCGGCCGAGGCCCGGGGCATCGTCGTGCTGCAATCCGATGCCACCCTCGACGAAACCCTGCTGGAAGCGGGCATTCACCGCTGCCGCAGCCTGGTGGCAGCCCTGCCCAGCAACGCTGCCAATCTCTATGTGGTGCTCAGTGCCCGCGGGATTGCCCCCACCTGTCGGCTGATCGCCCGCTCCGATAGCGAAGAAGCGGAACGCAAGCTGCTCCAGGCCGGTGCCAACCAGGTGGTGAGCCCCTATGTGGCGGGAGGACGCACCATGGCCGCCACGGCCCTGCGCCCCCTGGCGGTGCGCTTCATGGATCTGCTCTCCTCCTCGGACTGCGAGGTGGAGGAGTTCCAGCTCAGCGAGGATGGCGCCCTGCTCGGCGACCTCAACGGCCGCAGCCTGGCGGAACTGGAGCTGGGGCGCCGCTCCGGAGCCATGGTGCTGGCGATTCGCACCCCCGCCCCCAAGGTCGGCAACCCCTACAGCTACCGAGGCGCCACCTACCAACAGGAGGAGTCCCGGCTGATCGCCAACCCCGGCGGCGAGGTTCGCCTCGCCCCGGGCCAGATGCTGGTGGTGATGGGGAGCCAGGAGCAGCTGGGGAGCTTCATCGCCATCCTCGGCAAGGCCCTCGTCGCCGTCGAGGCGATGGCGGGCTGAGCCTTTGGCCAACGCAGACGCTGGACAATTGGGACGAATCGATCCGGCCCGCCCCTTCGGATTGAGGGATCAGCGGCGGCATACGATCGCGAGCGCCCAGAGCTTCGCCACCGATGTCCGCTCACGCAGCCGTTCCACTGCAGGGTCAGACCGCCCTGGTCACCGGGGCGAGCCGGGGCATCGGCCGTGCCATCGCCTTGGCCCTGGCGGCCGACGGCGCTGAGGTGGTGGTCAACTACGCCAAATCCGCCAGCGCCGCTGAGGCGGTGGTCGCTGAGATCGAGGCGGCTGGCGGCCGTGCCCATGCCCTCCAGGCGGACGTGTCCGAAGAAGGGGAGGTGGACGGGCTGGTCCAGGCGGTGCTCGAGCGCTGCGGCCGACTCGACGTGCTGGTCAACAACGCCGGCATCACCCGCGATGGCCTGCTCCTGCGCATGAAGACCGCGGACTGGCAGGCGGTGATCGATCTCAATCTCACCGGCGTTTTTCTCTGCACCCGGGCCGCGAGCCGCAGCATGCTCAAGGCCCGCCGCGGCCGCATCATCAACATCACCTCGGTGGTCGGCCTGACCGGCAATCCCGGCCAGACGAACTACAGCGCCGCCAAGGCTGGTGTGGTCGGCTTCACCCGCAGCACGGCCGCCGAATTCGCCAGCCGCGGCATCACTGTCAACGCCGTGGCGCCGGGCTTCATTGCCACCGAGATGACCCAGGACCTGAATGTGGAGCCCATTCTCAAGGCGATTCCCCTCGGCCGGCTCGGCCAGCCTGAGGATGTGGCCGGTGCCGTGCGCTTTCTGGCTGCCGATCCCGCCGCCGGTTACATCACCGGCCAGGTTCTGCAGGTGGATGGCGGCATGCTGATGAGTTGATCAGCCCTTGATCGGTTGTCCCAGTTCTTCGCGCAGGCGGCGAATGCGTTGCAGCAGCTTCAGCCGTCGGCTGCGCACGGTCATGGTCAGAAACAGCCGGATCGGCACGTAGACCACGGCCATGGCCAGGCCGAGGCCCGTGATGATCAAGAAAGCCATCGCACTGGGACCGCTCCCCGGATCGGCGCTGCCATCGCCGAGAGCGTCAGCCAGGCTCGTGGTGATCAAGTCCTCCATGGAAAGACCCTATCGAGCCGGGGTGTCTGATTCGGCTTTCCCCACTACAACATCGCTGACATCGCCCGCCCTGCCGTGGGAGCCTGAACCTTGACATCTATCGGGCAGTCCCACGGCCTGTCCACCCCCCACCGATGGCCAAGCTGATCAGTTTCTCGGATGCATCCCGCGCTTCTCTTGAGCGCGGAGTGAATGCCCTCGCCGATGCGGTGAAGGTCACGATCGGGCCGCGGGGTCGCAACGTGGTGATTGAGAAGAAGTTCGGTGCTCCCGACATCGTCAATGACGGCGTCACCATCGCCAAGGAAATCGAACTTGAAGATCCGTTCGAAAACATCGGCGCGAAGCTGATGCAGCAGGTGGCCACCAAAACCAAGGACAAGGCCGGCGATGGCACCACGACGGCCACCCTGTTGGCCCAGGCCCTGGTGCAGGAAGGTCTGCGCAACGTGGCGGCGGGTGCCAATCCAGTGGGGTTGCGGCGTGGCATGGAAGTGGCGACCGCCGAGATCGTGGCCGGCATCGCCAGCCTGTCTGAGGCCGTGGCCGGTGAGGCGATCCGCCAAGTCGCCACGGTCAGTGCCGGTGGCGACGAGCAGATCGGCCAGATGGTTTCTGATGCCATGGACAAGGTCAGCACCGATGGGGTGATCACGGTCGAGGAATCCCGCTCTCTGGCCACCGAGCTTGAGATCACCGAGGGCATGGCCTTCGACCGGGGCTATTCCTCTCCTTATTTCGTCACCGATGCCGACCGTCAGGTCTGCGACTACGAAAACGCCCTGCTGCTCGTCACCGACCGCAAGATCAGTGCGATCGCTGATCTTCTGCCCGTGCTGGAGATGGTCGCAAAGGCCGGCTCATCGCCCCTGGTGATCCTGGCCGAGGAGGTCGATGGCGAAGCTCTTGCCACCTTGGTGGTGAACAAGAACCGTGGTGTGCTGCAGGTGGCAGCGGTGCGCGCTCCGTCCTTCGGTGAGCGCCGTAAGGCGGCCTTGCAGGACATCGCCATCCTCACCGGCGCCACCTTGATCAGCGAGGACCGGGCGATGGCTCTCGACAGTGTCAGCCTGGCCGACCTCGGCAAGGTGCGTCGGATCACGATCAGCAAAGACAGCACCACCATCATCGGCAGCGATGAGCATCGCGATGCCGTCGCCGAACGCGTCGCCTCGATCAAGCGCGAACTGGAGGTCACTGACTCTGACTACGACAAGGAAAAGCTCAATGAGCGGGTCGCCAAATTGGCCGGAGGTGTGGCCGTCATCAAGGTCGGGGCCCCCACCGAAACCGAACTGCGCCACCGCAAGCTGCGCATCGAGGATGCCCTCAATGCCACCCGTTCGGCGGTGGAGGAAGGCATCGTCCCTGGTGGCGGCAGCACCCTGCTGCAATTGGCTGCCGGTCTCGATGGCCTGATCGCCCGGTTGAGCGGCGATCAGCGCACCGGTGCCCAGATCGTCCAGCGCGCCCTCTCTGCCCCCCTTCGCCAGATCGCCGATAACGCCGGCGCCAACGGCGTGGTTGTGGTGGCTGAAGCGCTCAGCTCCGGCAAAGGTTTCAATGCCCTCACAGGCGAATACGAAGACCTGATCGCCGCTGGCATCCTCGATGCCGCCAAGGTGGTGCGGCTGGCCCTGCAGGATGCGGTTTCGATCGCCGCCTTGTTGATCACCACCGAAGTGGTGATCGCCGACAAGGCTGAACCCGAGGCCCCGCCCGCCCCGGGTGGCATGGGCGGAATGGGTGGTATGGGTGGTATGGGCATGCCTGGCATGGGAGGCATGGGCGGCATGGGCATGCCGGGGATGATGTGAGCGACTCGCTCAACCTGCCATTGTCTTGACGTAGGCGGCCACCTGCAGATCCACGCCGGTGATGGCGGTTCCCACAACCACCGCATCGGCTCTCTGGCGGTTGGCCCGCCTGGCGTCGCCGGCCGTGGCAAGGCCGCCTTCACAGATCAGAACTGCTTCCTCGGGCAAGGCGGCCCGCAGGGGCGCCAGCAGATCCCAGGCTGGAGGCAAACAAGTGGCCGTCTCCTGCGTGTAGCCGTACAGCGTGGTTCCCACCCAGGCACAACCCAGGGCCGCCGCCTTCAGCCCGTTGGCCACGCTGTCGACATCGGCCATCAACGTGGCGCCGAGCTCGGTGTGGGCCCGATCGATCAGGGCTGGCAGCTCCTCACCGCCCGGCCTGGCTCGGTCGGTGGCATCGATGGCGACCACATCGGCGCCTGCGGCCCAGACAGACTTGATTTCTGCCCATCCCGGCGTGATGTAGACGGAGCTATCGGCAAAGCTGCGTTTCCAGAGTCCGATGATCAGGGCTGCGGGGCAGCGTCGCCGTACTGCTCCGATGTGCTCGGGGCTCTCCAGCCGCACGCCGATCGCCCCGTTGGTCAGGCTGGCCTCCGCCATGGCGGCAATCACCTCGCATTGCCGCATCGGCGAACCCTCCGGCGCCTGCACCGAGACGATCAACCCTCCCTGCAGGGAGGCACGGCTGAGCCGGTGGGCTGGGGAAGACTTGGGCAAGGAGGGCAGGGCAGGAAAGCCGCAGCAAAGTTGCCGGCGGTCAGGACGGTTTCTTCAGGATTTTGTCGTCAGAACACCTGGGTCAAGAAGCCCGGCGCTCTTCGTCGTCCCGGGGATCCGGCAACCAGGAGCGCAAGGCTGCCAGATCGGGGTGGACCGGCGGCGCAGCCGCTGATCCTGGGGTCTCGCGCGTTGGGGAGCGGCGCGGCTGTCGCTCGGCTGGTGGTTGGCTGCTGAACGATGTGCTGCTGACAGCTGGGCTTCTGACGGCAGGCCCGCTCGCTGATTCGGGCTGGAGAGAGGGCAGTGTTGGGGTGATGGGCCAACTGGCCGCTGACGGCTGGGCAGTGGCTCCAGGCTCGCTCGCTTCAGGATCAGCGTCCTGTTGAAAGGTGCTGGCCACCTCGTCGATGCAGTAGCGCACCAGGTTCTTGAAGCGCCGGAGCGGGTTGCGTCGTTGGTGTCTGCCATCCTTGTCGCTGCCGGGGTGCCCGTCCTCGGGGATCGCTGCAGAGGTGGTCTCGGTCTCGGCGCCTGGAGCTGGATCGTTGGCTGCGACGCCAGGAGCTGCCGAAGCCAACGGCGCCAAGGGGACTGGCTCGAAGGGGTTCATGCCAACGCTCAGTGGGGCGAACGGGTCTGAATCAATGGCCGCTTCCGCCGGAGATGGTTCTGAAGCGAAGCGACCAGGCTCGAAGGGATCAGATGTGAAGGAATCAGGTGTGAAGGAGTCAAGAGCAGATGGAATCGCAGCCGTTGGTTGGACGGCAGGCCGATCTGAGGCGAATGGATCTGAGGTGAAGGGTTCGGAAGCGGATGGAACGGATGCGGATGGAACGGATGCGGATTGGTCAGAGACGAATGGACCCCCAATCGACGCTTTTGCCTGGAACGGATCCGCCGGGAATGAATCCGAGTTAGACGGATCCGAGATAGACGGCTCTGACCTGGACGCCACAGCAGGGAAGGAGGGCCTCTCGAACGGATTGGTGGTGTCTACGGCCTGCGCTGTGGCAGGGGGATTGATCGCTTTGATCTCCGATTCGGCAGGGCCGGGGGGCGGCATTTCGAGATCAGAGGCTTCCACTCGGGCTGGAGCTGCGAGGGCGTCCAACTCCAGCTGCAGGGCGTTGGCCGGAGTCACGGGGGCTTCTGCGGCCTGCTCACGGATCAGCTGGTCGAGCGCCTCGACGCCATGGCGATGGACCCAGCGCGTTGAAAGCCTGGCAATGCTGCCTGGATCCTGACGGCGAAGGGCCGCAATCAGTTCCTGGCGCAGTGATCCCTGTTCCACAGCAAGCGCGGCGAGGGTCAGGTCTGATGGGGGAGAAGGGAGGGGCACGGCGGCACTCAGCTGAGTTTGCGATCCAGCAACGGCCGGATCAGGAGGAACAGGCCCGCAGCCAGCACTGCAAGCACCAGCAGGCAGTGGGCACCTGTTAAGGCGCCGTAGGGAGCCTGGAGGACCACGGCTGACAGGGAGACTTGGCCGGCGTAGGCGGCACGAATCGGTTCAATCGCGAACGTAAGTGGATTCAGGGCCGCAAGCCACCCCAACCAGGTGGGCATGAACGAGATCGGTGCGAGCGCGGTGCTGGCGAACAGCAGCGGCAGGTTCACCACGAAGATCACGGCGATCAATTCGATGTGCCCCGGTAAGGCGAAGGCCAGGCCCAGGCTCAGTCCGGTCACGGCGAAGACGAGCAGCAGCAGGGTGACGAGGACCAGCACCAGGCCGTAGACCCCTGGCCAGCCGTATCCGAGCAGGGCCGCCGTTCCCATGATCGCCAGGCTCTGGACCAGGCTGAGGCTGGTGATGTAGAGCACCGAAGCAATCACGATCGAACTTCTCGATCGCAACGGTGCCACCAGCAACCGATTCAGAAAACCGAATTCCCGATCGAACATCACCGGCAGTCCGGCGTTAAGCGCTGCGCTGAACGCCGTGAACACAATCACCCCAGCCCCGAGGAAGCGGCCGTAGCTCATGCCATCGGGCAGCAGCCCCTCGGGCGCCTTGGCGAACAGGGCACCGAACAACACCAGCCAAATCAGGGGCTGCAACACCCCTGCCACAAGCGTGGAGGGTCGCCGGGCCAATTGCAGGAACAGCCGTTTTGTCAGGGCAAGGATTTCCTGGCCCTGATCGGCCAGGGCTGAATTCCCGGAGATTGACGCCCCAGGCTTGGCAACGGTGGAGGTCATGGAGGGTGCACTGGTCATCGCCGGGTCAGAGGGAAGGAAAGGGCTCGAGGAATTGGATCAACGCATCGCCTGTTTGCGCTCCGCCTTGGCATCACGGCTGCCGGCCACCTGCAGCTCCGCATCCATCAGGGTGCGGCCGGTGGCCTGGAGATAGACATCATCCAGGCTGGGCCGGCTCTGGGAGAGAGAGAACACCGGCAGATCCGCCGCCGCCAGCTGGCGGCGCAGCGGTTCAATCACCGTTGCGTTTTCGACAACGAGATTGAGCGAATGGCCCTGAGCCAGGTTCACCACCACCTGATGAACGCCTGGGCAGCGCTCCAGCACCTCACGGACCCGTTCGGCCTCAGGGGCATTGCTGAATTCCCGCACCCGCAGGGTGACCCGATCGCCCCCCAGGGCGCTTTTCAAGTTGGTGGGCGTTCCCTCGGCGATCACCTGTCCACCATCGATGATCGCCAGTCGATCGGCGAGGGCATCGATCTCTTCGAGGTAGTGGCTGCTCAACAGCACCGTGGTGCCCTGATCGCGGAGCTGGCGCAACACCTGCCAGATCGCCGCACGACTTTCGATGTCCAGGCCGACGGTGGGTTCATCGAGCACCAGCACGGCCGGATCGTGAAGCAGGCCGCTGGCCAGGTCCAGCCGGCGGCGCATTCCTCCGGAGTAGCTGCCGCAGCGCCGATCCAGCCAGTCGTCCATGCCGAGCAGGCCGCTGAGCTCAAGAATCCGTGCCTGCAGTCGCTTGGCCTTGAGGTGGTACAGAGCCCCCTGTAATTCCAGCAGTTCCCGACCCGTGAGGATCTTGTCGATCGCCACCTCCTGGGCCACATAACCGAGCAGTTCACGCACGGCCCTGGGCTGGGCCAGGGCATCGAGCCCTCCGACCCTGACGCTGCCGCTGTCGGGGGCCAGCAGGGTGCAGATGATCCGCAGGGCGGTGGTCTTGCCCGCACCGTTGGGGCCGAGCAGCCCGTACAGGCAGCCCTTGGGCACGGTCAAGGAGAGGCCCGCCAGGGCCGTGACCGGGCCGTAGTTCCTGCGTAGCTCAACAAGCTCGATCACCGTGGCTTCTTCTCCCGTTTGTGACACTCCTGCCAGGCCGATGGATCCATTCAATCTAGAAAGAGAAGCAACAAGGCCAAGGAGAGAACCAACCCTGGCGCTCAGAGGGCTGCAGCAGGCAGGAACGGATAGGCCGCCACCAGCAGTTCCCAGCTCTGGTGGCTGAACATGGTGGCCGCGGGTAAGCGGGCCATCAGCAACAACAGGCAGATACCGAAGAGATAGAGGATTGACCAGCGAAACAACCCTTTGGAGGCCACGGGGTCTTTCGGGTCCTGGGCCAAGGAGCGTGCCATCTGCAGAAGCCTGGAATTGAATGGCAGCAGCAGCAGCCCATAGAGCAGCCCGCCCGTGGGCAAGGCCAGCACACCGAAGCCACTGATCAGGGCCGTGGCCCTGGCGTAATGGCCGATCGCCCGGGTGGTATGGGCGGCACCTTTGATCACCGGCAACATCGGAATGCCCACCGAGCGGTAGTCCTCCGCAAGCAGCAGGGCCAGGGCCCAGAAATGCGCCGGCGTCCAGAGCATCACCAGGCTGAACAGCCACCAACCACCCAGCCCCACATGCCCACTGGCAGCGGCTGCTCCCACCAGGGGCGGGATGGCTCCGGCGACGCCACCGATGACGATGTTCTGAGTGGTGCGGGGTTTGAGCAGGGCTGTGTAGAGCAGCACGTAGCTGCACAGCCCGAGCAACGAGAGAGCGGCCGCCAGGCTGTTCACCCCGACGATCAACAGCAACGACGAGGCCAGGGTGAGGGCGACCGCCGACCAGAAGGCCGTGGTGGCAGAGAGCCGACCGGAGGGCAGGGCACGGCCACTGGTGCGCCCCATCCGACCATCGAGATTCTCTTCCCAGAGGCAGTTGAAGACGCCGGCAGCGGCAGCGGCCAGGGCGCCACCGCCCAGGGTGCAGGCCAGGGTTGAGGCTGGCAATGGCCAGCCTTCGGAGAGGGCCATGCCGCCGAGGGTGGTGGCCAGCAGCAGGGGGATCAGCCGAGGTTTGGTGATTTCAAGCCAGGCGGGCAGGCGCGCCTTGACTGAAGCCGCTACCGGCCTCTCCAAGCTCAACGGGGGGGGCGAAGGGGCCGTGGTCACACTGGCGCTAACCATGGGAGGTCTGCATACGAGGGGATCGGCCGAGGTCGGCGCTGGGAACACTGGATCGCCAGGTCCGCACAGCCAGGGCGGCGAGTACGGCCACAAGCAAAGCTGCCGTGATCTGGTGCCCCACGGTGAGCAGGGGTACGGCCAGGGCGAGGCGAAGGGTGAACACGCCAAGAAGAACCTGCAAGGTCACCAGAACCACCGCTGCGGTGGCGAGCGGCCAATGACGCCGGAGCGGACCCTGCAGCAGGCTTGGAGCCAGGCTCAGCGCAACCACCGCTGCGGCCACAGGCGTGGCGAGCTGGCGATGGAGGGCTAACCACTGGCAGGCTTCACCACTGGCAAGGCAACGACCTGAAGCCCATTGGCTGGCCATCAGGGCTCCTGAGATGGCCTGGATGAACACAGCCAAACCAGCTGCGGCGGGGGCAAGCCACCAGGCCGCTGTCCAGCCAGACAGAACACCCTTGGTTGGTGGCTGGACCGAAGAGGCTGGGTCGGGCCGGAAGGCCAAGCCCTGGTGGATCGCGCTGAGCAGGGCCACAAGCACCAGAGCCGTGGCCAGGTGGGCCGTGACCAGATCGAATCGCAGCAGCTGGGTCACCGTCAGGGCGCCGAGGGCGCCCTGGAAAGCCACCAGCAGCAGGGCCGCGCCGCTCGCCCAGGGCAGCCAAACAGGCAGCGAGGACCGCTTCAGCAGGCTGATCACCAGCAAGACCACCAAACCGATGCCGACCAGAAAGGCATCAAGGCGGTGAAACCATTCGAGGAACACCTGCAAATTCATCTGGCCGCCAGGCAGGAGGCTGCCGTAGCAGAGCGGCCAGTCAGGGCAGGCCAAACCAGCCTGCATCACCCTGGTGGCGCCACCGATGCCGACAAGCGCCACAAGGGCCACCACCAGATGGGATGTGAGAAAAAGCATTCCTGGCACCATGCCAGCCAAGCTAGCGATCAAGCTTCGCCCTGAAGTCCGTTGCCTGGACTGGGCTCAACAGGCGCGGTCCCTGTGTGGGATCGCGCACTTGAATCGGAGTTGATGGGTGGTTTGCCCGGATGCCCCTTGCCGGATCCCCGATCCCCATAAGCTGGGATTCCAGCGTCATGCGGTCCGTGCCCATACCCTCCGCCATCCTCACCCTGGTGGTGGGCATGATCCTCGTCGTGGCCGGGTTTTGGGTTGGCCAGAACATCAACCTCCTGCCAGCGGCGGCCAGTTCGAACGCACCTTTGTATGACGAACTCTTCGCCGTACTTTTCACGATCGGGACAATCCTTTTTCTGGGAATTCTTGGCCTGTTGATCTTCAGCTTGGTGCGTTTCAGGCGGCGGGATGGTGATTCTGGTGATGGTGTGGCTGTGGAAGGAAATCTTCAGCTTGAAATTTTCTGGACCGCCATCCCCGCCATTGTGGTGCTGTTTGTCGGCATCTACAGCTACGACATCTATGACCGGATGGGCGGCATGATCCCCCTCGCCGATCCCCATTCCATGCATGGGTCGATGGACTCTCCAGTCGCTCAAGTCAGCGTCCGGTCATCACAAAATCTCCAGTCATCGGAAGGAGAGGCTGGAACGCCCCGCCTTTGGGGAGGGATCGGTGCTGCTTCTGGTGGAAGCAGCGGGATCTTGCCCGTCGATGTGACGGCTCTTCAGTTCGCCTTCCTGTTCCATTACCCGGAAGGCGACTTCATCAGCGGCGAGCTTCACGTGAAGAGTGGACAGACGGTGGAGTTGCGCATGGAGGCGCGCGACGTGATTCACGCCTTCTGGGTGCCTGAGTTCCGCCTGAAGCAGGACGTGATCCCAGGGCAGCCGACCGTGTTGACCTTTACCCCCACCTTGCCGGGCCGGTATCCGATCATCTGCGCTGAACTCTGCGGCCCCTACCACGGCGGGATGCGCTCCACCGTGGTCGTCCACGAGCCGGAAGCCTTCGATCGTTGGCTGGATTCCAACCTCCCGGCAACGGTGGCCTCGGCGGCCGGAGCTCCCACCGGCTGAGGTCAGCTCCAGAGCGTTTTTGTTTCCTTCAACCCCGTGTCCCCCTGGCGATGACCCTGGCTTTTCCCCCCCAGACTTCCCAACCGCAAAGCCTCCCTCCGGGTTTACAACCTCAAGGCTGGCTTCGTTACCTCAGCTTCAGCCTCGATCACAAGGTGATCGGTTTGCAGTACATGGTGGCTGGATTCTTTTTCTATCTGGTGGGAGGAGCTCTGGCCGGAGTGATCCGGGTGGAATTGTTAAGTCCGATATCCGATTTTGTTCCCAGGGAAACTTACAACGAAATGCTCACCCTGCATGGCACGGTGATGATTTTTTTGTGGATCGTACCAGTGGTGAATGGAGCCTTCGGTAATTATCTGATTCCTTTTTATGTAGGCGCCAGGGACATGGCCTTTCCCCGGCTCAACGCGGTGGCTTTCTGGATGATTCCACCGGCCGGATTCTTGCTGATTGCCAGCTACTTCATTGCCGGTGCTGCCCAGTCAGGTTGGACGGCCTATCCGCCGCTCAGCCTCACCACTCCAGCTGCCGGCCAGGTGGTTTGGATCTTGAGCGTGTTGCTTCTGGGTGGGAGCTCCATTTTCGGAGGCATCAATTTCATTGCCACCATTTTGAAACTCCGTCGCCCGGGGTTGAAGATGATGCAACTGCCCATGTACTGCTGGGCGATGCTAGGCACCAGTTTCCTGGTGGTTCTCGCCACTCCGGTGCTTGCAGGAACGCTGGTGTTGCTCAGTTTCGACATCATCGCCCACACCGGATTCTTCAACCCGGCATTGGGAGGCAATGCGGTGGTGTATCAACACCTATTTTGGTTTTATTCCCATCCGGCGGTTTACATCATGGTTCTGCCGGCCTTCGGGTTGGTCAGTGAAATCCTGCCGGTTCATGCCCGCAAACCCCTGTTCGGCTACACCACAATGGTGTATTCCATCCTCGGAATTGTCTTCCTGGGGTTGATCGTCTGGGCCCATCACATGTTCACCAGTGGAACGCCCCCCTGGATGCGCCTGTTCTTCACCATTGCCACGGCCTTTATCGCCGTACCAACCGGCATCAAATTCTTCAACTGGCTGGCCACGCTATGGGGTGGCAAAATCGCGCTCAACAGCGCCATGTTGTTCAGCTGTGCCTTCATCGTTCACTTCGTTTTCGGCGGTATCACGGGGGTGGCGCTGGCCCAGGTCCCCTTTGATATCCATGTCCACGATACCTACTTCGTTGTCGGGCATTTTCACTACATCGTTTATGGCGGAACCGTCTTCGTCGTATTTGGATCAATTTATCACTGGTTCCCAAAGTTCACAGGCCGGATGCTGAACGAGCACTTGGGCCGCCTGCACTTCGCACTCACCTTCATTGGTTTCAACCTCTGCTTTGCTCCCCAGCACTGGCTTGGCCTCAATGGCATGCCTCGCCGTGTGGCTGAATACGACCCGCAGTTCACCATGTTGAACCAGGTCAGCAGTGTTGGAGCCCTGCTGATGGCGATCAGCACCCTTCCTTTCCTGATCAATGTGGCCTGGAGTGCCTGGGCCGGCCCGGTGGCTGGTGATAACCCCTGGAGGGCGTTGACTCCGGAATGGTTGACCAGCTCTCCCCCGCCGGTGGAGAACTGGATCGGCCCGGCGCCGTTGGTGACCCACCCCTATGGCTATGGGGTCGCCGAAGACCAGATCGATCTCAAGTCCGCCACGGGCCAACAGCTCTGGTCTCGGGGTCGATGATCCAGGGGCTTCCCCCTCCTCGCTGCCTTTTCCCCTGATTGCCGATCTGCCCGGACCCACACCATGGCCGCCCTGACACCCCGCCCCGAACCGTCATCAAGCGTTGCCGCTGCGGCGACAGGAACCATGACTTCCGGAAGCGTTGCTGCCGGCAGCGTTGAGTCCCCGACCTCGCTGTCCGCTGAGGAGGCCCAGGAAGGCCATCGCGACGTGCGGATGTTCGGCCTAGCCACCTTCCTGGTGGCCGATGGAATGACGTTTGCTGGGTTTTTTGCCGCTTACCTCACCTTCCGGGCGGTGAATCCCCTGCCGCTGGGAGCCATCTACGAACTGGAACTGGTGTTGCCCACGATCAATACCGCTTTGCTTGTGGTGAGCAGTTTCACGTTTCACCGTGCCGCCAGCGAACTCAGGCAGGACAGGCCGGCTGCCTTCCGCGGCTGGCTGCTGCTCACGGCGGCCCTTGGGGTGGCCTTTCTAACCGGTCAGATGGTCGAATACTTTTCACTGCCCTTCGGCCTCACCGACAACCTCTACGCCAGCACCTTTTATGCCCTCACGGGTTTCCACGGGCTGCACGTTTCCCTGGGCGCCCTGATGATCCTGATTGTCTGGTGGCAGGCCCGCAGGCCCGGTCATTTCACACCCGATCACCATTTCGGCGTTGAAGCAGCCGAACTCTATTGGCACTTCGTGGATGTGATCTGGTTGATTCTCTTCGGCATCCTCTATATCCTTTGACCCTGCCAGCGGTTTTTCGTGAAGGATGAGGTCCTGCTTGGCTTCTCATCAACCGTGCATCCATCGGCTCCGTGAGCAGCCTAAAGTCAAGGCTTCGCTTTGCACGCAAGCACCCTGCCCATGCCCGCCCGCCGGTACCAGATGGAAAGTCCTTGCTGGAGATAAGAGCTTTAGTGGAGGTAAGAGCTTTAGTGGAGGACAAAGTCTTGCTGGAGGGAAGAGTTTTTGGTTGAAGAAAAAGCCATGCTTGTGGGAAAAGCCCTGCTTGAGAAGGCGAGAACCCTGAGCAGTTGTTCAGAAGATGAGATTGCCAGAGCCTGTGGCTATGTCAGCCCAGGTGGGCGTCTGCTGAAGAAGAGTTTCTACCGTGCCCTGGTGGAAGCCAAGGGTTACCGTCTCGGCGGTAAGAACGCCCAAGGCAGCAACGTCCAGGGCAGTGGCAGCAAGGGACGCCAGGCGGAATTCCGCACCCGGGTTCATGGCAATGGCAACTTGATGGTTGGCAACGCCTACACCCGCCGCATGGGGCTGGAGCCCGGGCAGGAATTTCAGATCCAGATCCACCCGGAAACAGGTGCGATCTGGCTGCTCCCCCCCCCTCTGCCAGGAAAGATGACGCCTCTCCATTCCGACCATTTCAACCACCAGGGGGC
>JABMPN010000031.1 GCA_013203655.1 Cyanobacteria bacterium bin.51 | reverse complement strand
GGTCGCGGTCGGCGCTGAGGCCGAACAGTTCCATCACCTGGCTCACCATTTCGCGGTGCTGGCCGGTGAGCCCCACCCGGGTGCGCAAGTCGGCAGCCGCCTGAAAAGCCAGGATCACTGGCGCCAGCTTGATCGCTTCAGGCCGGGTGCCCAGCACGATCGTGACCAGCGGTGCGGGGGCGGTCAAAGGGCCATGGCGGTGGGGAGAATCCTAAAGACGCGTTCTCCAGCTCCCTGCAAGCGCCTCGCCGCAAGAATGGGAGCGACCAGTCAAGTGAGCAGCCGGATCAGCAGCAGGGAGGCGATGCCAAGGGAGAGCCCGAGCATGGCCAAACGGCCATTCCAAATCTCGGCTTGGGGTGTGAACCCCCGTCGCCAGGCATTGAGTTCATCGCCGGCGACCACAACAACAGTGTCCTGATCAGCATCAGCCGTTTCAACGGCTTGATCGCGATCGGTTGGAGCGGGGCCTGAAGCCTGATCGCTAGCCTCAGCTGGAGCCATCGGACCAACCGTTAAAGCCAGTTCAGCTTAAGGGAAAGAAAAATCAGCAGCTGGGCCATAGAGGCGATCGGCGTGCTCCAGGGGCAGTCGCGCCGCCACGCCCAGGGCTGTTGAACTGCGGGCGCCACTGGCAAAACGCCGGGCCGCAGCCACGCCGATCATCGCTGCGTTGTCGGTGCAGTAGGCCATCGGAGCCACCCGCCAGGCCAGGCCGAGCTCCTGACAACGAATCGCCAGCCGCTGGCGCAAGCGGCGATTGGCGGCCACCCCTCCCACCAGGACCAACGTGTCCAGTCCATGGTCCCTGGCACAACGGCAACTGCGCTCCACCAGTACGTCGGCCACTCCGTGCTCAAAGCTGGCGGCCAGATCGGCGATCGGTAACGCCGCACCGCCCGGCTGCCCTGGCTGCTCCCCGTCCGCCAGTTTCTGGGTGAGGCGAAGCACGGCGGTCTTGAGGCCACTGAAGCTGAAGTCATAGGGATAAAAGCCCCCTTCCGGGCGGGAGACGCGCCCCTGGGGGAAGCGAAAGCGGAGCGGGTCGCCGGAGCGGGCGGCCGCCTCGATCGCCGGGCCACCCGGGTATCCCAGCCCCAGCAGCCGGGCCACCTTGTCGAAGGCCTCGCCGGCTGCGTCGTCATGGCTGCGGCCCAGGCGGGTGTAGGCCCCCACCCCATCGACGCGGATCAGTTCGGTGTGGCCGCCGCTGACCAATAAGACGAGATAGGGCCCTGCCGGCAGCGGCTCCCCCAGCAGCACCGAGCAGAGATGCCCTTCAAGGTGGTGGATGGCCAGGAAGGGCAGGTCGTGGAGGCGGGCCAGGGTGCGGCCGGTGAGTGAGCCCACCAGCAGGGCTCCCACCAGGCCGGGGGCAGCGGTGGCGGCGATCGCATCGAGATCGCTGAAGGCCAGGCCTGAGGTGGCCATCACCTCGGCGATCAGCTGGGGCAGGGCTTCCACGTGGCGGCGGGAGGCGATTTCCGGCACCACCCCGCCCCAGCGGGCGTGTTCCTCCATCTGGGACGCCACGGCGCTGGCGAGCACCTGCTCGTCACGCACCACGGCAGCCGCCGACTCGTCACAACTTGTTTCGACGGCCAGAACCGTGGGCATGGGCTCCCTGGAACTCCCTTACTCTCCCGGAGTGACATCCTGCCCTGCGGCAGGTCTTTCCCAGGTACCGGAACCGATGCGCCGCCTCTTCGCCCTTCTGATTTCCGCCCTTCTGATCATCGGCTTCGCCCCCATGGCGCACGCCGATATCGCCGGGCTCACCCCTTGCGCAGAAACCCCCCGTTTTCAGGAGCGCGCCAGTGCCGCCGCCACCCCCCAGGCCAAGGCCCGGTTCACGAACTACGGCCAGGCTCTCTGTGGCACCGATGGACTGCCCCGCCTGATCGTCGATGGTCGTTTCAGCCATGCCGGTGATTTCCTGATCCCAGGTCTGCTTTTCCTCTACATCGCCGGCACGATTGGTTGGGCCGGCCGCGCTTACTTGATCGATATCCGCGGCAGCAAGGATGCCACCATGCGTGAAATCCAGATCGACATGCCTCTGGCGTTCAAATCCACCCTGGCCGCCGCCGTCTGGCCCCTGGCAGCCTTCAATGAGTTTGTCAGTGGAAAAATGATTGAAGCCGACTCCAAAGTGACCGTCTCCCCCCGCTGATTCATCTAAACCATGAAGAAATTCCTCACCACCGCCCCCGTCGTGGCCGCCGTCTGGTTCACGTTTACCGCTGGGCTCACGATCGAGATTTTCCGCCTCTTCCCCGATCTGATCATTCGCTGATCATTCGCCTCCTTCGAGCGAACTCTCGGCAATGCTTTGCCTGCAGACACCGTTCCTCGATGAACACCTGGGTTGAGTTTTCTGTCCGTTATGTTCTGGTTGTTGCTCCTGATTTGGCCGGCATTCCTTCAAGACTGGCCTTATCCCGGTTTCTTAACGGGTCCAACGGCAGATTGACAGACCCCATACTCTGCATCCGATCCGCGGCTCCCTGGGGCCGCTTTTTTGTGCTGAAGCACCCATTCAGTCGGCGGGCAGGCCGAGCTGGGCTTCGAGCTGGTCCAGGGCCTGGCCCAGATCGCCGTTCACCAGCACGGCATCGAATTCCGCTTCTGCCTGGAGCTCCAGGCGGGCCCGATCAAGCCGGCGCTCGATGGCCGCGGCGCTGTCGGTGCCGCGCGCGCGGATGCGCCGCTCCAGTTCGGCAAAAGACGGCGGTTTGATCAGCAGCTGAAATCCCTGGGGGAAGCTGCGCCGCACCTGACGCGCACCCTCCAGCTCGATTTCCAGCAGAACCGGCTGACCGGCCGCGAGTCGCTCCTCCACCGGCTGGCGGGGGGTGCCATAAAGATTGCCCGCGAATTCGGCCCACTCCAGCAGGCCCGCTTCGGCCACCAGTTGCTCGAAGCGGGGGCGCTTCAGGAAGAAATAGTGCTCCCCATCGCGCTCACCGCTGCGCGGTTCCCGGGTGGTGGCCGATACCGATAGCCAGATCTGGGGGTGCTTCTGGCGCAGGGCATTGATCAAGGTGCCCTTGCCGACGCCACTGGGTCCGGTGATCACGTGGAGTCGTCCCGGTTGGGGCGCTGAAGGCTTTGCCATGTCCGTCGCCACCCCCATCGCTTCAAGGCGCAGTGAGACAGCAGAGTAGGGAGTCCGTGTCGCGTCCTCGCTGCGATGAACGCCACGCCGCTCCAGCCCGTTGATCTCACCACCTTGCGGGCGGTGCTGGCCGAGCTGCGACTGCCGTTGCTGCCCAGCCGGTTCGAAAAGGCCCAGCAACCCAGCCCCCACAGCCTGCATCTGGGCCTGCGCAGCCAGCTGGGCCTCCACTGGCTGGAGATCAGCTGGCAGGCCGTGGCGCCGCGGCTGCTGGCGATCGATCCCCCAGCCCGCCTGGGCCAGGGAAGCACCCTGGCCCAGCAGCTGCAGCACGGTCTGGGCGGCCTGGCCCTGGTGGCCATCGAGCAGGCCGGCTGGGAGCGGGTGGTGGAGTTGCAGTTCGCTGCCAGGCCCGGAGAACCGTGTAGCCGCTGCTTGATCATCGAATTGATGGGTCGCCACAGCAATCTCTTCCTGCTCGATGGCAAGCGCCGGGTGATCGCCCTGGCCAGGCAGGTGCGGCAGCAACAGTCGCGGCTGCGGCCGATCGGCAGCGGAGATCTTTACAGCCCTCCGCCTGCCCTGCAGGGGGATCTGCCCAGCAGAGCCGAGGGGATGGAGCGCTGGCGCCGCCGCCTTTCGCTGGTGCCGGTGAGCTTGCAGAAAGCCCTGCAGCAGACCTACCAGGGGATCAGCCCGGCCCTGGCCCTGCAACTGGCCGGTGATCAACCCGAGCAGTCGCGCCAGCTGCTTGCCTTGCCGGTGACCGCGCTGGAGGAACACCAGTGGCAGGAGCTCTGGCGCCAATGGCAACGCTGGCTCATCGACCTGGAGCAGGAGAGGTTCGGTTTTGCCTCGGGCCCCAGCCATGGCCGTGCCACGGCCTACCGCTGCTGGGGAACGGAGGCGCCGGCGGCTGGGGTGAACGCAGCCCTGGCCGCCTACTACGGGCCCCTGCTGGCCCGACAAGAGGCGCTGCAGCGACGCGTGCAGCTGGAGCAACGGCTGCTGGCGGCCCGGGCGCGGCAGCAGCGCCAGCGGGATCAGCAGCAGGCGCTGCTGGATCAGGTGGAGAACACCGACGCCCTCCAGCAGCAGGCCGACGCCCTGTTGTGTGGGCTCAGCCCCAGCCGCGAGGAGATCACTGAGGCCCAGAGCCTCTACAAACGCGCCCGGCGGCTGAGGCGCTCGGTGGCCGCGATCATGCCCCGGATGGAACTCCACGAGCGCACCCTGGAGCAGATCGACAGCAGCCTCACCTTCCTGGAGCAGCACGCCGATCAAGCCGACGACCTGCTGGCCCTGGAACAGGACATCGAGGCGCTGCTGGATCGAGGCAACGCCGATCAGCGCACTCGCCAGCGGCGCACGCCGCCGCCGAAGGCCCAGGCGACGCCCCAGCCCCTGGAGCTGCGCACCCCGGGGGGCCTGCGGGTGCAGGTGGGCCGCAACCACCGCCAAAACGACTGGATCAGCCTCAGCCAGGCCCGCCGCGGTGATCTCTGGTTCCACGCCCAGGAGTGCCCGGGCAGCCATGTGATCCTCAAAAGCTCCGAAGCCCCTGCAGGCGAGCAGGACCTGCAGGCCGCCGCTGATCTGGCCGCCCACTTCAGCCGCGCCCGCGGTAACCGGCGCGTGGCGGTGGTGATGGTGCCCAGTGACCAGTTGCAGCGGATCGCCGGTGCCGGTCCGGGCACCGTGCGCCATCGCGGCGGTGAGGTGGTCTGGGGGGATCCGGGCCGCGGCGCGCCCCTGGTCCCTAGCCTCGGCGTCGGGTCAGCACCATGAGCGAACTCCCTACCCCCCTGACACCTCCCATCCCCGCCGCTTCGGCGCCGCCGCCGATCCGGGTGCCGCCCGTGAGGTCCACGCCGCTGCCGGATGAGTTTCCCGGCGAGGTGGAGATGAGCCTGGTGGATCACCTGGAGGAACTCAGGCGCCGGGTGTTGCGCAGCCTGCTGGTTCTGCTGCTGGCGACGGCCGCCTGCCTGGCCCTGGCCCGCCCGCTGGTGAAGCTGCTGGAGGTGCCTGCCGAGGGCATGCGTTTTCTGCAGTTGGCACCAGGTGAATTCCTGTTCGTGTCGTTCAAGGTGGCGGGCTACGCCGGCCTCAGCCTGTCCCTTCCTTACATCCTTTACGAGGTGCTGGCCTTCGTGCTGCCCGGCCTCACCCGGCGGGAACGGCGGTTGGTGGCACCGGCGGTGGCTGGTTCAGCCGTGCTCTTTCTCGCCGGCATCGCCTTCGCCTGGTGGGCCCTGGCCCCCGCCGCGCTGAGCTTCCTGGTGAATTACGGAGCGGATGTGGTCGAGCCGATCTGGTCGATCGAGCGCTATCTGGATTTCGTGCTGTTGCTGATGGTGGCCACCGGCCTGGCCTTTCAGTTGCCGGTGCTCCAGTTGCTGCTCGGGGCGTTCGGCCTGATCTCGGCCCAAACGATGCTGGGCGCCTGGCGCTCGGTGGTGCTGGTGGCGGCGATCGCTGGCGCGGTGCTGACTCCCTCCACCGATCCGGTCACGATGCTGTTGCTCGGTGGTGCGATCACCGCGCTGTTCCTGATCGGTGTGGGGCTGGTGGCCATGGCCGAGCGCTTGCGGCCGGCGCCTTCCTGACCAGTCAGGTCCGAGCCGGCCAGCTCATAACAGAAATTCGCGGCTGCGACCGCCGGCGTCCGGTTCCAAAGCCAGGCTCATCGCCTTGCCCAGCCTGGGCTTGTCCCGGGTCGTCTGCAGCCAGTGGCGGACCTGCTGGGCCACCCCCAGACCGTTGAGCACTTCGATCAATTGCTGCAGCTTCTCGGCATAGTCTGCGGCGTCGAGCGGAAACGACTGCTGCTCCAGGTAGGCCCACATCACCTGCAGGTGGAGACGCCCCCGGCGTTGAACCAATTGCAGGTCGTAAGAAGCCTGCCAGCGACTGCGCAGCAGCTGCACCACCTCTTCGAGCGCCAGGGGTTCGGCGGTACGGTCCTGGCCTGAATCGGCGCTGCTAGGGCTCAAAGGCACGGCGACCGGGGTCCCAACTCCACAACAGCATGTTGCGCTGGCTGGCCGGATCCCTGCCAGGGCAAAGCGTGGCGGCAAGGCCAGCGGTAATAATGGTCACCACGTCGCCGCGGCACCCAGGAACGCCCCTATGACCCAGATCCCAGCGAGCGACGTGCCCGGAATGGGTCGTCGGCAGTTCATGAATCTGCTCACTTTCGGGTCCGTCACCGGCGTTGCCCTCGGTGCGCTGTATCCCGTGGCCCGCTATTTCATCCCACCGAAGCCGGCTGGCGGCGGTGGCGGCATCAGCGCCAAGGATGAACTCGGCAACACGGTCACAGCCAGCGGTTGGCTGTCCACCCACAAAGAAGGTGACCGCAGCCTGGTTCAGGGCTTGAAAGGTGATCCCACCTACCTCCTGGTCGAGGGCCCGGAGGCGATCGGCAGCTACGGCATCAATGCGATCTGCACGCATCTGGGTTGCGTTGTGCCCTGGAACAACGGCGCCAACAAGTTTGTCTGTCCCTGCCACGGCAGTCAGTACGACGCTACCGGCAAAGTGGTTCGCGGCCCCGCTCCGCTGTCTTTGGCCCTGGCCAATGTGGCGGTCGAGAACGACACCGTGTTCCTGAGCCAGTGGTCGGACACCGATTTCCGCACCGGAGAGAAGCCTTGGTGGGCTTG
This sequence comes from Cyanobacteria bacterium bin.51, assembly GCA_013203655.1. Lineage (GTDB taxonomy): Bacteria > Cyanobacteriota > Cyanobacteriia > PCC-6307 > Cyanobiaceae > Regnicoccus. The sequence goes on along the minus strand of JABMPN010000031.1, from coordinate 3,214 downwards.
ATTGATCGCGTGTTTCCCCCTTCCTCCCGCCTGTTCAACCTGCCCATGCGCCGCCTCCTTGCCTCCATCAGCCGGTTGAGCTCCACTGAGCTGCTCCTGACGCTCCTGCTGATCCCACTCCTGCTGATGCCCCTGCTGGCGGCTCCCCAGGCCAGTTGGGCCTACCCCTTCTGGGCCCAGCAGAACTACGACAGTCCCCGTGAAGCCACCGGCAAGCTGGTTTGTGCGAACTGCCACCTCGCCAAGAAGGTCACCCAGGTTGAGGTGCCCCAGGCGGTGATGCCGGACACGGTCTTCAAGGCTGTTGTCAAGATTCCCTATGACACCAGCCTGCAGCAGGTGGGAGCGGACGGTAGCCGCACCGGCCTCAATGTCGGCGCTGTGGTGATGTTGCCCGATGGCTTCAAGCTCGCCCCTGAAGAGCGCCTCACCGAGGAACTCAAAGAGGAAACTTCAGGCGTCTACTTCACCCAGTACAGCGACGACAACCCCAACATTCTTTTGGTGGGACCCCTGCCTGGTGATCTGCACCAGGAGATCGTCTTTCCGATCCTCTCGCCAGACCCCGGCACCGACAGCTCCATCCACTTCGGCAAGTATTCCCTGCATGTGGGTGGAAACCGTGGCCGCGGCCAGGTGTACCCCACCGGTGAGAAGAGCAACAACACCGTCTACAACGCTTCGGTGGCCGGCACTGTGAGCGCCATCACAGCTGGTGATGGCGGCGCTTCGGTGGTGGAGATCACCGCAGCCGATGGCACCAGCGTCAGCGACACCGTTCCAGTCGGCCCCACCCTTGTGGTGGCCGTTGGTGATGTCCTGGCGGCCGGCGCACCGATCTCCAACGATCCCGGAGTAGGCGGCTTCGGCCAGCTCGATGCCGAAATCGTGCTGCAGAATCCGGTTCGCATCTACGGCATGCTCGCGTTCTTTGCGGCGGTGGTCATTGCTCAGATCCTGCTGGTGCTGAAGAAGAAGCAGGTGGAGAAAGTTCAGGCCGCCGAGGGCATTTGACTCCAGCCACTCCGTACTGAGGCGATCGACCCATGATGTTCGCTCCAGTGCTGCCTGTCGCCATGTTCCGTTCTCCAGGCCCGCTCCTGTTTGAGCTCGGGCCGGTCACGGTTCGCTGGTACGGCTTGCTGATCGCGCTTGCCGTGCTGGTGGGTCTGGTGCTGGCCACCCGCCTCGGCCGTCGCCGGGGCATCGAAGCGGCGGTGATTGCCGATCTGCTGCCGATCCTGGTGCTCGCCGCGGTACTCGGGGCGCGCCTCTATTACGTGGCGCTGGAGTGGCGCCAGTATCAGCTCAACTGGTTCGATGCCCTGGCGATCTGGCAGGGCGGCATCGCCATCCATGGGGCTTTGATCGGCGGCACCCTGGCTGTGATTGTTTATTGCCGCTGGCGCAAGTTGGCCTTCTGGAACCTGCTCGATGTGCTCGTTCCTTCGGTAGCCCTGGGCCAGGCGATCGGCCGCTGGGGCAATTTCTTCAATTCCGAGGCTTTTGGTCTGCCCACCAATCTGCCCTGGAAACTCTCGATTCCGGCCATCAATCGTCCGGCGCCGTTCATTGACGAGGCTTTCTTCCACCCCACCTTCCTCTACGAATCGCTCTGGAACTTGGGTGTTCTGGCTCTGTTGCTGATTCTCTTCCGGCTGGGTGAGCGCGGCCGGATTTCGCTGCCGAACGGTGCCCTCAGCTGCACCTATCTGATCGCCTACAGCGTCGGGCGTTTCTGGATTGAGGGACTGCGCCTCGATCCGCTCTGCCTGTTCTCGATTCCACCCTTCTGTGAAGGCGGCCTGCGCATGGCCCAACTGATGAGCTTGGTGCTGATTGTGATCGGTGCTTTCGGCCTGTGGTGGCTCTATGGCTGTCAACGAGCCCTGCCAGATCCGGGCAAGGCGACCCCCCTGCGGAGCGGTTCTTGATCCATCCCGTTCGCATCGTCGGGGCCGGTCCGGGTGCGACCGACCTGCTCACCCTGCGCGCGGCCCGGGCCATCGAGGCGGCTGAGGTGCTGATCTGGACAGATTCGCTGGTGTCTCCCCAGATCGCTGCGCTGGCAGGCGTGGCCTGCGAGCGGATCCGCACCAGCACCCTCACTCTGGAGCAGGTGATGGAGCTGGTGATCGATCGAGCCCGGGCTGGTCTCAAGGTGGTGCGACTCCATGACGGCGACCCCTGCCTCTACGGCGCTCTGGCCGAGCAGATCTGCCGGCTTGGCGATGCCGGCCTGGCCGTGGAGGTGGTGCCTGGCCTGAGTGCCTATCAGGCCACCGCCGCTGCCCTGCAGGCCGAACTGACCATCCCCGGTCTGGTTCAGACCATCGTGCTCAGCCGCGCTTCAGGCCGCACCGGTGTGCCGGAACGCGAGTCGCTGGAGCGGCTCGCGGCCCTGCGCGCCTCGCTCTGCCTCTACCTCAGTGCCCGCCATGTTGAGGAGGTTCAGGGGGTTCTCTTGCAGCATTACCCGCCGGAAACCCCCGTGGCGATTGGCTATCGGGTCAGCTGGCCGGACCAGTGGCTGCAGCTGGTGCCATTGCGGGAGATGGCTGCCACCAGCCGGGAGCGCCAGTTGATCCGCACCACGCTGTATGTGGTCAGCCCGGCGCTTGCGGCCCCCAGCCAGGCACGTTCCAAGCTCTATTCCGCCAGCCACGACCATCTGTTTCGCCCCTCCGGCGACAGGCTCGCTCCTTCAACACCCAGTCCGTCACTACCTTCTCCGTCAACACCCTGAACGGGGGCGTTGATCTCGCTTCGCTGGAACTCAGTTCACTGGATCGGCTGGCTGATGCCAATGGCCAGCAGGCTCACGGCTCCGGCAAGCATCAAGGTGGCTCCAGGCAGGCGCAGGGCTCCGCGGGGTTCCCCCAGCCAGACCACTCCGGCGATGGCGCTGAGCAGTGTGCTCAGCCGCTTGATCGCAATCACGTGGACGACGGCCGTGAAGCGCAGCGCCTCCATCTGGCTGACCATGCCGACCGCACCCATCAGACCGCAGACCAGCAGCAGAGCCAGCAACAACCAACAGTGCTTGCGGGTCAGCGCTTGCCGCCAGGTTCCAGCCGTTGAGAGGCTGCCATTGGCCTGGGCCTGGATCAAGGCCGGGGTGAGCAGTGGTATGGCCACCGCCAGGTTGAACAACGCCACCCAGGCCAGGCTGCCGCTAGGAGGCTGTTGCGTATAGATCAGCGCGCACCTTCTC
>JABMPN010000030.1 GCA_013203655.1 Cyanobacteria bacterium bin.51 | reverse complement strand
GGCGGCATTGGTGACGAGTGCAGAAGCGCTGGAGGTGATGCGGTTGACGGCATCAAGACGCTTGTTGCTGTCCGCAACGACCGAGGCGAGAGCATCGATCTGGGATGAACTGAGGAATTCGCCGCGGGCATCAGCCTGGGCGATCACCTTGGTGAAAGCGTCGAACATTCAGATGATTGAACTGGACCTCCAAGCTAGGGATCGAGCGTTGCAGCCCGCGAGCTGGCGCTGCTGCTCGCCACGTAGACCCCTGTTTGCCATCCCTGCTCTTTGCCTAGCTTGGATTCCCCTGGCTCCTGACAGCGTGTCCGAACCGGTATCCAATGCAGGATCTACAGAAGTGCTCACAGGCCTGTCCGGCGACGTTTCTGCAGGCTCCACACCGCTTTTGAGCTGGCAAGAGCTGCAGGGTCTGGCGCTGGCCGAACCGGACCGGATCAACGGACCCACCAATGCCCAAGCCAGCCTGCGTCTGTTCGGGCAGAGCGAAGCCGACGTGCGGGTTGTCCTTTACCGCGATCACCACGCTTGGTGCCCCTATTGCCAGAAAGTCTGGCTTTGGTTGGAGGAGATGCGAATTCCCTATCGCACCCGCAAGGTCACGATGTTCTGCTATGGCGAAAAGGAAAGCTGGTTCAAACAAATGGTGCCCTCCGGGATGTTGCCGGCCCTCGCCCTTGATGGTCGTCTGATCACTGAAAGCGATGACATCCTGCTGGCTCTTGAAGCGACGTTCGGGCCACTGGGCGATCGAATGGAATCCCCTGCTGTGGCCGCCTTGCGCCGCTTGGAACGCACCCTGTTCCGGGCCTGGTGCCAGTGGCTGTGTGTGTCGCGTTGGCAACAACGGGACGAAGCTGTTGCCGAGCGGCAGTTCGATCGGATCGCCGAGCAAGTGGACGAGGTGCTGCAAGCCACACCAGGCCCCTTTTTCCTGGAGCGATTTGGCACGGCCGATCTGATCTTCACTCCCTACATCGAGCGGATGAACGCGAGCCTCTACTACTACAAGGGCTATTCCCTCAGGCAACGCCACGCCGCCATCGCCTCTTGGTTCGAGGCGATGGAGGGGCGCCCGACTTATCGCGGAACCCAGAGTGATTTTCATACCCATGCCCACGATTTGCCCCCGCAGATGGGCGGTTGTTATCCCAGCGGCGGCTTGGCGCAGCAGGCCTGCAGTCTGCGGGTCGATCAGGGTCCATGGCCATTGGCCACGCCTGACGATCCGGAAACATCCCAGCCTGCCTCGGAGGATGCGGCCCCTGAAGCTCTGGCGCGCGTGTTGCGCCACCGGCAGGCGATTTTGAGTGTGAACCCCTGGGCGGGAGATCCCTTTGAGCTGGCCCTGCGCTCTGCCCTGACAACGATGATCACGGGCCGCCACTGTTCTTCTCCACCAGGGTCGGCGGCGGCGTTGCTCTATCTGCGCGATCGGATCAGTGTTCCCCGAGATATGTCCCTGCATGCGGCCCGGGCCCTGCGCTCTGCCCTGACGCTGGCGGCTGCCAGCGATCCGCGTGCCCTCGATCCCGCTGCCCCAGCTGCGGTTCCCCTGCCCAGCCGTCACCGCCGTGATCAGGACCCGCTCGCCTTCCGCCGCTCTGCTGATCTCGCGGCTGCATGACCGGCTGAATGTCAGCCTGAACCAAACTCAGATTCTCCCTCTGGTGCTGCTGGCGCCGGTTTCCGATGACACGTCCTCCCCTGCAGCTCAAGCCAGTACACCAAAGGCTGCGGGGTCTGGCCGTCGCCAAGGCCAGGGTCTTGGGGGTGGCCGGACTTGCGGCCCTCTCCTTCATGCTGCCGCTGCGGGCCGTTGAGCTGCGCGGCATGACCTATTTCCAGACCCCGCCATGGAGCCTGACGTTTCGTAATTACTACACCACCGTGATGGCCAACGGGGCGGAGTATTACTTCACCATCGTGATGCCGGAGCAGGCTGGCGCTGGGCTGGGGGCGGTTGAGATTCAGCAGACCACAGGATCAGACTGGTCTTTTCCTTTTGCTGTCAACCAGAGCCGGGCTTTCCTCGGTGTGCCTCGCCGTGAGCAGGCCGCCATTGCCGTGGAGGCGAGCTTTGACGCAAAACGGCGAGAGTTCAGCATCCGTTTCCCCAACCCACCTTCCCCGGGTCAGACCGTGACGGTGGTTCTGAGGCCTTTCAACAATCCCTCCTTTGCGGGGATTTATCTGTTTGCGGTAAGGGCGTTTCCCGCTGGCCCCAATCCGGTCGGCCAGCAGGTGGGTTTTGCGCGGATGGCGATCTACAACGTTGATCGGTTCTGATCCTCTGGGCATTCGAAGTCAGTGAACTCAAAGCCTGGAGCAACGCAGCAGTTCACCAGGCTCCAGTCCCCCAGACTGCGGGCCGCTTGCCAGCAACCTGGTTCGATGATCTGAACGGGGTATTGCTCGGGATGGTCCCAGTCCAGGGGACCAAGCCTCAGGGCTAAGGCTTTGGTTGTGGTTGGAATCGTCAGCTTTGCCTCACCACGCCAGAGAATCAGCGCTGCGCCACCGGCGTGGTGCCAACTTTCCTCTGCGCCAATCAGGCGATGCCAGCGGCTGGTGACCCCGGCTGGCAGAAGGAAGTCAATCACGGTGAAGGCCGCACGTTCGCTCCCATCGGCGCGCCGAACGCTGAGGCTGGAGCGGTGCCGTTCCCGGTAGAAGCCCCCTTCCGGGTGGGGCATCAACTGCAACCGTTCGATCAGGTCTTGCATCTTCGTTTCAGGCCTCTGCGGGCTCAGTCGGTTGGCGAAGGATCGGTTTTCTCACCCACCAGCTGGAGATTGCTGGCGCCAAGGATCGCCTCTTTGTGGCGGTAATGCTTGAACTCCAGCCAGTTGCTGGAAGGGTCAATCAGAAAAAAACTGCGATGTTCCAGGGCCGAGCCCGGGTAACGCAGCCGTGGCTGGGCGCCGAAGTGCAGGCCCTGGGCTCTGGCCCGTTCCTCCAGGTTGGCCAGCTCCTCGGGCTCAGCCAACACCAAACCAAAATGCCTGGGATAAACGCCGCGCTGCGGTGCCAGCGCAAGCGGTTCGAGGTGGGCCACCAACTGGTGACCCCCTAGGCCGAGCACCAGAGCTTCGTGGCTGCGCCGGCCGCGCTGACAACCGAGTCCATCGACATACCAGCGCTCAGTGGCGTCGAGGTCGGTCACCGGAAAAGAGAGATGGAACTGCGCGGTGGTCGCCATGGAGGCAAGGGGCAGGAGGAAGCGTGATGGTGGACGCTGAACAGCGATGGCTGTACACAGAAAAGCCCCCGAGCGGCTGGCGGGGGCTTTCCCGGAGAGTGGACGTGGCCATCAAGGCCGCGGTCCGTTCTCTTGGCCGGCGGGGTGGAGGGCGCGCCGGTGCCTCCTTGATAACCATGGTTTGAGTCGGCCAGTTAAGGACAGCAAGAAACGCAACAGATCAGACCTGAGGCGGGCGTGGCCGCTCAGACAAAACTCAGAGGCGACGACGAAATCCTTCGCTGAAGCCAGTACTCGCCGCTTCGCGTTCCTCGCTGCGCGAGTGCCGAAGTTGCCAGACATTGCGACTGATTCGCTCGGCCACCACGCCGGCGCGGCGAACTTTGGCACTGCCGGGTCGGGCGCCGATCAGCACCGTGACCTCCTGGGTGGTCAGCGGAGCACCCGTGTCGATCGCCAAGGCAATGGACTCCAGCCGAGCCTTGATCGCCTGAATGGACAGGGGGGCTTCATGCGCACTGAAATCTGCATCGAGGAAGGGTTCAGCGAGGCCTGAGCCCCCCATCCCGCGCATCAGGCCCAGCCCCACCACGGCCAGAGCCTGCTCCGGTTTGACGCCCTGATCGATCGCTTCGGCGATCCAATCAGAAAATGATTGCTCGCCCCTGGGGGCCGCTACAGCGTCAGCGGCGGTTGTCGGTGTACTGCGTTTGGAGACCACGTCTTTTGTTGCGTCGACCCTGAGTTGGAACCTATCGGGTCTGCCTGGGATCGCAAGGGCCATCAACGAGAATGATGCGCTCGTGGTGGTCTCGTTTGGGGAGTCCGAACAGGGCCATGCAAGCCAAACGGTAGGATCGCTTCAATTCCTCGAAAACCCAGTCCCGCTGGGGAACTGACCTGTTCTGTGCAGGCAAGACACTCCCCTCCTTCAGGTCTGGTTTGATGCCCCGCTCGCCACGGATTAATCCTCGCTTGCCGATTGATCCACGCCAGCCGAACAGCAATCCTCAGCAGAACGCAAATCCCAGATTCGGCTCCACGCCGCTGACCGGCAGCCGCAGCGCCCGGATTCAGCGGGGACCAGCCATTGAGTTGCGTGCTTACGTCTTCCTTGACTCCCTGCAGCCCCAGTTGGCGGCCTACATGGGCACCGTCTCCCAGGGCTTTTTGCCGATCCCTGGCGATGCGTGTCTTTGGCTGGAAGTCGCCCCGGGGATGGCGGTGCATCGTCTGACCGACATCGCCCTCAAGGCCAGCACCGTGCGGCTCGGTCAAAAGGTGGTGGAGCGGGCCTTCGGCTCCCTGGCCCTCTACCACCGCGATCAAAGCAGTGTGTTGCTCTCGGGGGAATCGGTTCTCGACGCGATGGGAACCACCTTGGAGCACCGCAGCCAATGTGAGGTCACCTGGTCTGAAATCATCCGCGCCATCACGCCTGATCACGCCGTGCTGATCAACCGCCAGAACCGGCGCGGTTCCATGATTCAGTCAGGGATGAGCATGTTCATTCTTGAAACAGAGCCGGCCGGTTATGTGTTGATCGCCGCCAACGAAGCTGAGAAGTCTTCGAATATCACTGTGGTGGATGTCAAGGCGGTTGGCGCCTACGGCCGGCTGACGCTGGCGGGCCGCGAGGGGGACGTCGACGAGGCGGCGGCAGCAGCCTTGAGGGCCATCGAGATCATCAACCGCTGAGTTCCGGGTTGATCCCAAGCAACTCCTTGAGAGCTGGTGCGAGCAATCGGGCCGCCTTGGCCCTGCTGCCCAGCTTGCTCATTTGATGGTCGCTCATCTCGGCATAGGTGCAGCCGGCCTCTCGCACGTAGAACACTGAGTTGTAGCCATAGCTGCGTGCGGCCTTGACCGGCTCAACCAGGACCTCTCCCCGGCAGACTCCCTCGCTCTCCAGCACGATCTCTCCTGCCGGATCAGCCAGGGCCAAGGCGGAATGGAAAGCGGCACTGCGGTACGGGTGGCCCTCCAGTTCCAAAAGCAGTCGGCCGATCCGCTCCGGATCACTCGGGGCATAACGGGCTGAATACACGCCCGGGGCGCCGCCGAGGGCATCCACCGAGAGACCGGAGTCATCGGCAAGTGTCCAGCGGCCGGTGATCCTGGCCACTGTTTCGGCCTTCAGGCGGGCATTGTCCGCATACGTGGCGCCAGTTTCTTCGATGTCGATACCATCGGGCTGCGACAGCAGCTTCACCTGATCGACCACCTCAAGCATCGCCGCGATCTCAGCGATCTTGTGGGGATTGCCGCTGGCGATCACGAGCTCCACCCGTTCCAGCAAGGCTCCAGATCTCAACCCCGTACCGGGACCGGGGAGCGCTCCCTGCGTGGCAGGGGGCCGTCCCGGTCAGAGCGGAAAGTCAGCTCCAACTCGGCAGCGTGCTCCGGCAGCAGCTCGATCAAGTTGGCCAGGGCCTGGAGGGTTTGGGGCGCTCCCTTGGTCATCGCCTCGCCGCTCATCAGCACCACATCGAGTTCGGGGCCATCAGCCTGGGGTTGGACATCGGCGAACAATTGAATGACCAGACCCTGGGGCGGAACCCTCATCACGCCGCTGAGGTGGTGGGACCCCTGGTTGTCGATCTCCGTGCCGAGCACGCCCAGGGCCGGCAGCAGGCGGGGGATCAGTGTGTCTCCGCTGCTCTGGTCGCGGGGCTTCAAGACCAGCATCAATCGCGCCATGCTTCCTGTAGCAGTGACTCACTCTCGCGCAACGCCGCCCCAGGCGGGTGATTGTTGAGCCAGCCGTCAGGCAGCATGCGCCGATGACCCTCGTTGAGCTCTCCAGGCAGTTGATGGGCCATGGCTTCGCTTGCCTGGGCGAGCCGGATGGTTCCTGGTTTCAGCAGGGCGAGGCGGGCTGGTTCGCCAGTGGGATTCCCCACCCTTGCGCCAACACGGTTCTCAGCGCTGGCTCAGATTGGAACACCGCCAGTCTGGCTGAGATCGCTGGCCGTTTCCAGGTTCGGGGGTTGCCTTGCAGTTGGCTGTGTTGGCCTGATCAGCAGCCTCTTGAGCAAGGTCATCAACTGCTGGCTCTTGGCTACCGCCCCGTTGCAGCTGCGGCCCTGATGGCGGCGCCGACGGCCCCATTACTGGCGGCGACGCCCAACCCTGGTCAACGGCTGGCGGTGGCCTTGCCGGGGGCGGAGTTGGTGCCGCTCGGCCCTTCGTACCGGCAGGCCTACGCAGTCTGTGCTTCCGTCAGCACCGGCGCACCGCAGGAGTTTGGAGCACGCGCCGCCACGGCCCTGCTGGGTTCTGGCACGGCCGGTTCCCCGCTCACCTTTGGCGTGCTCAACAGCGGAGAGCTGCTGGCGGTGGCCACCTCGGTGGTGGTCGGATCGGTGGGTGCGATTTTCTGGGTGGGAACATTGCCAGCCTGGCGGCGGCGTGGATTGGCTCGGGCCGTCACGGCGGCGGCGATCGCCGCAGGTGCAGCCCGCGGCGCACGCCTTACCCTGCTGCAGGCCGGAGACAACGCTGAAAGGCTCTACGCCGCGATGGGGTTCTGCCGCCACGGCCTTACGCCGATCTTTGTGCGTTCAGAAGCTGATCAACGCTCGGATTTGTGGAATGGGCCGCCACTGCGACCTTGAGGGTCCGGTTAGCTGCTGGTGGCACCATCCTGCGGCGCCTTCGGCACCGTGCTGGCATTGCCGTTGCGGATGGCGTGATAGCCGGGGGAGAGAATCTCCAGGTCGGCGGCGGCGAATTGATCCTGCAGGGCGCCGAGCAGGGCGGAGAGATTCTCGCGATAGGTTCCGGCTTCGCGAATGAAGGCGGTGAGTTCATAGCTGATGTGGAAATCGTTCAGCGCGGTCTGCAGCACGAATGGCTTCACTTCCTTGCTGACCCCTTCCACGCTGTGGGCCGCCGCCAGCATCAGGTCGTGCACCTGGCGCCAGGGCACGTCGTAGCCGATGGTGATCGTGGTGGCCAGCGCCACCGGTTGCTGGATCTCACGCCTGGAGAAACTGAAGTTCACGATCGAGGCACCGATCACCGTGGCGTTGGGGATGCTGACCAGTTCATTGCGGGGTGTCTGCAACCGGGTCACCAGCAGGGCCCGCTCCTGAACCACGCCGACCACCCCATTGATCTCCACCCGGTCGCCTTCGCGGAAGGCGCGGGTATAGATCAGCATCAGGCCGCTGATGATGTTGGTGGCGACGGCACTGGAGCCCAGCGCGGCCAGCACACCCAGCAGCAGGCCGGCGCCCTGAAAGGCCCTGCTTTCGGAACCGGGCAGGTAGGGAAAGGCCACGGCGATGCCCACCAGGGCAATGAAGATCCCCAGCAGCCGGGCGGTGGGCAGCGCCCATTCCGGGTAGAACCCCGGCACCCGCAGCTTTCCCCGCCCGAGTGCCCGAAACCAGGCATTGCTGCCCCGGATCACCAGCACCGTGATCACCAGAATCAGGGCGACGGTGAGCAGGTTGGGCACCGCGGTGAAGATCGCCGCGAATAATCCGCTCACGAAGGCGAGAATCTGCTCCCTGAGCCCTTCGGCGAGGGCCTGGGTGGGGGGAAAAAAGCCAAGCAGCAGCGGAATCAGCAGGTAGCTGACCAGCGACAGCAGGCCCCAGTTCAGGACCCTGCGCAGCAGCTGGAGTGCCTGGCTGGTCTGGGCCGGTTCAAGGACCTGGTTTCCGGCGATCCGCAGGGCCAGCAGGTGTTGATGGCTGTCGCTGGCCAACCAACGCTTGACGGATCGGTTCAGGCGGAGTTGAAAGCGCACCCAGGTGATGTAGATCCCGAGAACCAGCAGGGCGAGGGCCGTTCCCTTCAGCCAGGAGGTGAGATTGTTCTCCCGGCGGTAGCGGACGATGGCGGTGCGAAAGCGCTTCTGGTAGTCGGCGGCGACCTCCTGTCGGGTTTTGCCGAAACAGGCGGCGATGCGATCGTCGATCGCCATTCCCCTCACCATGCTGTCCCCCTGTTTCAGGGCGACGATCGTGTAGGGGGGCTCCTCCTGAAGAATGATCTGATCGGGGCTGATGCTGAAGTTGTTCGCCAGGCGGGTGAGTGTTGTGGTGGCGTTCTGGCTCAACGTCTTGACGTTCTGCGTCCCCGGGGCCCCGCGTACTTCGGCCACCCGTTGACCCCCGAGGGTGATCCATTCGGGTGTGGCGGCGCACCAGGGTTTGGTCGGAGCGGGATTGCTTGAAGCGGCCGGATCGGCCAGCGAGGGCCCAGCCAGCTGCAGGGCCAGGACAACCCCGATCAGCACACCCATCAGGGCCCCCTTACCGCTGCGCTGGACGACGCCAGAACGGGGGTGCCTACTGTTACTGCGGCAGGGGTGAGGGGTGGACGGGGCAAGTCCAGCCATTGGAGCTGCCTGGGCAGAGCGTTCGACCCATCACCTTATGGCTCCGCGCTGCCATTCACCCGGCCCAGAGGTGAGCGTTGACAGCTTCCTGGGGAGTGGGACGGCGTGCCAGGCCGATGGCATCAGACGCCGTTGGATCTGAACCACTCCAGCAGGCGCAGCCAGCCATCGGCCGCCGCTTCGGGGCGATAGGTGGGGCGGTAATCGGCGTGAAATCCATGGGGCGCGTCGGGGTAGATCACGATCCGGCTGCTGCTGCCTGCTGCCTGGAGGGCCTGCTGCATCGCTTCGATCGCTTCGAGCGGAATGCCCTCGTCCTGGCCCCCGTAGAGACCCAGCACCGGGGCCTTGAGCTCTCGGGCCAGGGCCAGGGGCACCAGCGGCTGGAGGGTGGTGGCCGGAGTGCTCAGGCGGCCATACCAGGCGACGCCGGCCTTGAGCCGGGGATTGTGAGCGGCATAGAGCCAGGTGATCCGTCCCCCCCAGCAGAACCCCGTGATCCCCAGCCTGGAGATGTTGGCCCTGGCATCGGCGCCCACCCAGGCCACCGTGGCATCGAGGTCGGCGAGCACCTGGTCGTCGGGCACGAGCGACACGACCGGCAGGATCGAGGCGATATCAGGCAGGCTCGACACATCGCCTTGCCGTTCGAACAGGCTGGGGGCAATCGCCAGGTAGCCCTGCTGTGCCAGCCGCCGGCAGACATCCTGGATGTGGGCATGCACCCCGAAGATCTCCTGGACCACCAGCACCACCGGGAAGCCCCGGCCGGAGCCGGGCATGGCGCGACTTGATTACCCATAAGCCTCCGCAACCCTGAGAGCCCCCTCTGTGACTGGCTTGCAGCAGCAAACAGCATTGGCAATGCGCTCTGTCATCGCAGCCATCGCAAAGCGTCGGTTGAAGCGG
>JABMPN010000029.1 GCA_013203655.1 Cyanobacteria bacterium bin.51 | reverse complement strand
GGGAGGAGGAGGCCGGTTTTTCGCCCCTTGCTTCCCTGAAAACCCTTGCTGCAACTGGGGTTTTTAAGAACGGGGCTGGCGGGCCTCGAACCCACGACCTACGGTTTAGGAAACCGTAGGTCGTGGGTTCGAGTCCCGCCAGCCCCGTTCTTAAAAACCCCAGTTGCAGCAAGGGTTTTCAGGGAAGCAAGGGCCGAAAAACCGGCCTCCTCCTCCCTCTGTCGTTAGGCAAGCAGCTAGGCAAATCGGCCCGGATCGACCACGATTAGGCACATGGTTAGGCAAATCCGGTGCCTCCCTCCGACCCCTGGCTCAGCCGCCAGAACGCCGCTCTGAAGCTGAAAGGTCACGGGGTCACCCTCGATGTGGCGGGTGGCCGGGTGCGCCTGCGGGCGACCATGCCGCCGCGACCCACAGACCCGCTTGGTGCCGAGCCGAAGCAGTACCGCATCAGCACCGGTCTCGCCTACCCGGATCAGGCCACCGAGTCGCTGCAGCTGGCTGAGCAGCTGGGCAACGCCCTTGAGCGGCACCGCCTCGGGCTGAGCTGCCGTCGGCCCACCCGCTTTCTTTCAGAGCGGTTCGGCGCCTTCGCTGAGGACGGCCAGATAGGCGTCGTAGGCAAAGAGGCGATTGCGCTGGCCGCCGGTGATCTCCCGCGCAATGCCGAGTTTCACGAGGGCCTCCAGAGATTTGGAAGTGGTCGGAAAGCTCAGGTCACAGGCGGCGCTGAGCTGACCGATGCTGTTCAGTGGCCGCCGGCAGAGGGCCGCAAACACCTGACGCAAACTGGGGCCGGAGCGACCCAGCCCGCTCAGCTTGCTCTCGTCGGAGCGGAACAACGCCAGCAGCCGGTGAGCGGTGGTGACTGCGGCTGTCGCCGTGCTCTCCACCCCTTCCAGGAAGAAATCAATCCAGGCCTCCCAGTCGCCGTTCAGTCGTACGCCATTGAGCAGTTCGTAGTAGCGGCTGCGGTGCTGCTTGAAAAACAAGCTCAGGTAGAGCAGCGGCTGCTGCAGAACCCCGGCATCGATCAGCATCAACACGATCAGGAGCCGACCCAGGCGGCCGTTGCCGTCCAGAAATGGGTGGATGGTTTCGAACTGCACGTGCGCCAGAGCGGCCCGGACCAGCACCGGCAGGGCATGGGCTCCGTCAGGCGTGCCATGGATGAAGTGCTCCAGCTGGCCCATGCACGCCTCCACCAGTCCCGGGGGTGGCGGCACGAAGCTGGCGTTGCCGGGGCGGGTGCCGCCGATCCAGTTCTGACTGCGGCGGAACTCCCCGGGCAGCCGGTCGGCTCCGCGGCCCCTGGCCAGCAGCCGGGCGTGGATCTCCCGCAGCAGGCGGGAAGAGAGGGGGAAGCCCTCCCGCAGCCGTGCCAGGCCGTGCTCCAGTCCCGCCACGTAGCTGGAGACCTCGACCACATCGTTGAACGGAACGCCGGGGGCTTCCTCCAGCTCAAACAGCAGCAGGTCGCAGAGGGAAGACTGGGTCCCCTCGATCTGGGAGGACATCAGGGCCTCCCGCCGCACGTAGGCGTAGAGAAAGAGCTCCCGATCCGGCAGCAGGGCCGAGACCCCGTCCAGACGTCCGCAAGCCAGCAGCGCCCGTTCGTGCAGCGTCTGGAGAGCACCCTCGAGCAGCACAGGCGGCTCTGGCGGCAACGAGGCTGGCACAAAGGCTCGAACGGACTCACCAGCAGTGCTGGTGATCTCGTAGCGGCCCGTGTCGTCACGCTGCATGGGCCCTCCCCCGCGAACCTTGAACAAGCCTGCATCTTATTAAAGGGAAAGAAGCTTTTCTTCAATAAGGGTGCATGGGATATGGTTTCGACAGGGCTCCGCTCCGGTCACGCAAGCCCTCTGCCTCCTGGCTCCGGGCTGGCGCATGCCGGGTTCAGCTGCCGCTCGGGCCGCCCTGGAACGTCGTTGTTTGTCGCCTATGGCCGCCCCTGATTGACCTCGACGGACCTGATTTAGGCAAATCACTAGGCAAGAGGTACTCAGATTCCTTGTGCTGCAGTGGTTTCCGACGGTTTCCCAAACCGTAGGTCGTGGGTTCGAGTCCCGCCAGCCCCGTTCCTGGAAAGCCCCATTTGCAGCAGGGGTTTCAGGGAACCCAAGCTGAAAACCCGGGTTTCGCCAGCCTTTGCAATTGGGCAAGTCGTCAGGCCAATTCGGTGTCCCCCTGCGACCCCTGGCTTGCAAGCCAGAAGGCGGCTGACCAGCCGGATGACACCCCTGCAGGCTTGGGAAGTCGAGGAAGGGGTGGATGGTTTCGAACTGCACATGGGCCCCGCCAGGCGTGCCATCGATGAAGTGCTCGAGCGCATCGATCCCGATCAGCTCCCCCCCGGTTCCGGGGCCGGTTGGGCCTTAGGAGCGGGGGGAACGGATTCCTCCAGAACCAGGTCGATTTCGGCGATCCAGAGAAAGAGCCCGCCCAGGCAGGCCAGGGCGGCGAACAGCAGCACCCAGTGGCGACGATCCAAGACGGCAGAACACGGATTGGCGCTGAAATTGGAGCACGGCGCCGCCATGCTGGTCATCCGCTGCGGAGCGCTGGTGGTCGGAGTGTCACTGGCGTCGTCTTCGCAGCCGGATCCCCTGGCGATTGACCCGGACTGGCCCTCGGCGGTGCCCCTGCTCGGCCTGGAGCAGGCGCTGGAGCAGACCATGCTGCGGCGGGGCGTCAGCCGTGAAGAGGTTCTCGATCAGCTGGGGCGCTCGCTCCGCCACCGCGTCCATCTGCCGCTGCTGTGGATGCTGCCCCAGCGCTGGCGGCTGAGCGCCGCCCAGGTTCCCGCCCGGCTGCGCACGCTGGCGGAGCTGCTGGAGGGCCAGTTGCTCAGCCCCGCCCTGCTCCATGCCCTGGTGGACGAACTGCCCATCCTGGGAACGGATCTGAAGCGGGAGCCGTCGGCGCTGGAGCGCTGGCAGGCCGAAACGATCCTCTGGAGCGGCGCCACCTCTTCGCTGCCCGGCTCCCTCAGCGAGCTGATGGCCACCGCCGTACCCAACGCGTCCGCCGCCCCCGCGGCCACCGTTTCCGCGGATCGCAGCCTCAACCCGAATGGAGGCCTGCGCCTCCGTAACTCCGGCCTGGCGTTTCTCCAGAGCGAATCCTGCCGGCGGCGTAACGCCCTGCTGGCCCAGGTCTTCAACCGACTGGCGGCCAACCTGCTCACGGACCAGACCTGGAGCCTGGAGGGCTGCCGCACGGGACGGTCGCTGATCGCGGCGCTGCAGGGCCAGGGCTGGACGGTGCGGGCCCGCCTGCGCAGCAGCGTCGCCAGCTTCGGGCTGGGGGCCAGCCTGCCTCTGGCCACAGGCGATTGGGCCCAGGTGCCCCTGGCGTTGCCGCTGCGAACCGGCCTGCTCGATCCCGCCGCCGCACCAGGCCCCGATCGGCCCGAGCAGCGCTTCCTGTTGCCCCACAGCAGCCTGGAGATGGAGCTGGTACCGAGCCGGCCCGCAGAGGCTGCTCCCCTGTTGCTGCAGTACTACCAGGGAACGGAGGGGCTGTGCGGCTGGGAAGGTCTCAACGATCTGCATCGCCCCTGGCAGAACGACCGCGCCAACGGCACGGTCCGCTACTTCGATACCCCTTTCGAGGGCGAGGAGCTGCTGGAGCTGATCGAGCTCTGCGAGGTGGTGGCGTTGCTTCATAACGGGATCGCCACGCAGCAGGGTCTGAGCTTCGGCGGCTACGGCAGCCTCGGCTTCTGCATCGACAGCACGGCGCTGCTGCAGCAGGCCATGCGCGATCGCTGCTCCCTCTTCCCGATCCTGCTGAGCGGCCTCTGGCGCGAACGTCTGCGCGGCGCCAGCACGCAGGCGCGGGCGAAGGCCGGCTCCAGCCGCTGGAGCGACGGCCACGCACGGGCCCTGGCGCGCCACGACCGTGCCCTGAACAGCCTGCCGCTCGACCTCTCGATCCACGGGCAGGCCGCCATCGGCGGGGCCAGCGAGCGGATCCGCAGCAGCGCGCCCGTCTCCAGCCCCTTTCTGCTCAGGCCGGGCGGCTGAGCAGGTCGAGCAGGCAGCGAGCCAGCGAAGAGCGGAAGCGATCGGAGAACGGCCCATACGCGCCGTTGTGCCCCATGCCCCGCAGCATCTGTTGCGAAACCTGGCCGCGCCGCCGGGCCTGGTTCCAGAGGGAGAGTGGCAGCAGGTCCAGGCGGCCGGGGTAGGCGAGACGGCCAAAGGCGGCCACAGGATCGCGGCTGCCCACCACCATCTCGATGGCCTCCACGTGCTCGAGCTGCTGGTTGCCGCTGAACACCCCGCAGAAGGTGAGGATACGGATCGGGCTGCGGCTGAGATGGTGGAGATAGTCGGCCACGCCCATCGCCATCTCGCCACCACCGCTGTAACCCAGCAGCACCAACTGCTGGTGCTGGCCGATCACGAAGCCGAGCGGTAGCAGGCTGTGGACAATCTTCAGCGCCAGCAGGTAATTGGCGATCGGTCCGTAGCGCCCGTCGGACGAGATCCCCACCTTGATGACGTTGTTGGCCTGCACCAGGAAGGCGGCAAGGAAGCGGATCCAGGCCAGGGGGTGCTCCTCCTGCAAGGCGAACAGCCGGCGCCACAACCAGGCACTGCCGCGATCGTCCGCCAGCTTCACCGGCAGCACGTTGTACGACTCCATCCCCTTCAACAGCACCGTGCCCGGATCAAGGCCCCGCTCGATCTCGTCCAGCAAACGCAGCACCCGCGGTGGATGGTCGCGCGCCACCTGATGGATCCCATCGAGGTAAACCAGGAAACGCGTCGGTGCGGCCGAGGGTGGCGAGGGGGCAGCGGATGGGTCAGTGGCAGAGGGCGAAGCCGCTGATCGAAAGAGGTCGGCGGGTCTGGGGAGGCCCGTGAGCCAGCCTTCCCAGAAGGCGTACTGCCCGATCAGGGAATAAATGCCCGCGGTGGGGATCAGCAGCAGCAGCAGGGCTGCGATCACGCGGATCAGCAGACGGAGGTCGGCGCCGCTGAACACCGAGCCAAGCACCGGCAACAGAATGCCGAGGCTCAGCGACACCCAGATCACCACGGCGAGCAGCACCACCACCAGGCCCCGCAGGCCAAGGCGATGGCTGCGCAGCAGGCCACGCAACGCGGCGGCGGTGGGAGGGCCAGGCTCAGCCATCGAGATCGGCGATCAGGCGGCGGTAGCCAGCGTTCCAGCTCTGGCGGAACAGGATCGCCACCACCACCAGGCCGAGCACATAGCCCGGCGTGGCGAGCAGCAGCGCTTCTTGATACGGAACCGCAAACAGATCGTGCAGCAGCAGGATCACGTTGAGCTGGATCAGAGCCCAGACGGCCACGGCGATGAGATTGCCGATGAACGGCGCCGCGGCCAGCACGTAGAAGAGGCCAGGCCAAAGGGCAGGCACCAGGCTGTTCACGAAGGTGCTGGGCGGCACAGGCCTGCTGCCGAACGCCGCCAGCAGCAGCAGGTCGAGCAGACACACAATCAACAACGCCAACGCCAGCAGCAGGGCCGTGAGCACCAGCTGAACGGCGATCTGGCGGGGGGTCAGGCGATTGGCCAGCAACGCGAACACCTGCGACAAAGAGATCGACAGCCCCACCAGCAGGATCAACCCCAGCCCCCGATGGGCCTGCTCCACCTGGTCAGCCAGGCTGAGGAGAACCTGCTCAGGCCTCACGCCGCCAACGGTCGGCTGGACGTGGGCTTGTAGGCATCAGGGTCGAACTTCTGCATGATCATGCCGGAGGTGTCCAGGCTGCTGAAGCCGTAGCGGGCGTAGAGGGTTTTGGCATCGTCGGTGGCCAGCATCCAGCGGCGAAACCCCTGCAGCTCGGGATGGGTGAACACGCAGCTGACCAGCCATTTCCCCAGACCCTGGCCCCGGTGCTCCGGCAGCACAAACACATCGGTGAGATAGCCAAAGGTGGAGCGATCACTGACCACCCGCGCGTAGCCGATCTGATCGGACCCTTGGAACAAGCTGAAGTTCAACGAATGCTGAATGGAGGTCTGCACCTGGCTGGTGGTAATCCCGCTGGCCCAATAGGACTGACGCAGGAAATCCAGCACCACCTCCAACTGGATTCGCTCGGGATCAGAAGAGAGCGTGAAGGCCCCTTGTTGCCATTCCATCGGTCCCTGCCTGAATCAGATCTAGCCATCCAAGCATCGGAGCCCCAGCACCAATCTCTGTTCTATTTGAAAGGCTCACTCCGATTCCTTGAATTGGCCCTCGATCAGGATCCTCCGGCATAACGAGGCCATTTCCTTGATTAGATAGGCGACTGTGCACAGGCCCTCACGGGGCCAGCGAAAATCCCGTGAATCCACCGAGCAAGCCGGCCATGGCACCGGTGAGCAGGCAGGCCAACGTGGAGGCCAGCAGAACGCGCCAGGCCAGGGTTCCCACCACCCCCTTCTGCTCGGGAGCCAGGGCAGAGAGTCCGCCCACAAAAATCCCCAGTGAGGGGAGATGGGCAAAGCCGCAGAGCGCGTAGGCGAGGATCACCACCGAGCGGGGATCGCTCCATTCGCCCGCCTCCAGGCTTCCAGCCAAGCTCACAAAGGCCGGCACCTCCGTGGCCACCAGCCGCAGGGCCAGCAGTTCCGAGGCGGGTAGCGCGTCGTTGAAGGGCACCCCGATCATCCAGACCAAAGGAACAAACACCCAGGCGAGCAGGGATTGCAGAGTGGCCTGCGGCTGGCCGAACCAGCCGCCCATCCAGCCGATCCCCGCATTGGCCAGGGCAAGCAGCCCAACGAAGGCGATCAGCACGGCGGTGATGCCCAGCGCCAGCTTGAGGCCGTCGTTGGCACCCTGGGTGATGGCCTCCACACTGCTGCCATAGCGCTCCTCGTCCACCAGCTCCGGCAGCAACGGCCGCGATGCGCTGCCGGCCAACGTGTCCTGCTTCAGTGGTGCCGGCACCAGGAGACGCGCCATCATCACGGCCGCCGGAGCACTCAGCAGGTTGGCGGTGATCAGATGGCCGGCAATGCCGGGGAAGTGGGGCTGGAGCACACCCACATAGAGCCCCAACATGGTGCTGGCGATGGTGGCCATGCCGGCAGTGAGCACCACGGCCAGCTCATGCGGCTGGGCAGTGGCCAGATAGGGGCGAATCGTAAGCATCGACTCAATTCCCACAAACACATTGCTGGCGACCGCGGTGGCCTCCACGCCTGTGATCCCCAGACTTCGGCGGAAAAAGCGGGCCAGGGTGTGAATCACCTTCTGCATCACTCCCAAGTGATAAAGAAGGGCCGTGAGAGACGCGAAGAAAATCGCAATCGGGAAGGCCTGGAAGGCGAGGATGAGGCCCAGGCTGCCCTCTTGCCCTGCGGGCACCGCCAGCGGGCCGAACACAAATTCGGCGCCCGTACGGGCCGGCGCCAGCAGGGCCACCACCGCCCCATTGAGCGAGGAGAACACCACCCGCCCTAACGGCAGCTGAAACAGGAGCAAACCGAGCCCCACCTGCGTGGCCAGGGCCACCCCGATCAGCCGCCAGGGGATCGCCCGCCGATCCTGCGAGAACAACCAGGCCACCAGCAGCAGCAGGGCGATTCCGAGAGTTCCTCGCACTGTGTTTTCTCACCAGCGATGTGTTGGCAACGGATTGTCCCAGGTGTCCGATCCGCGCCCACCAGCTCACCGGCACGATCAACCAGATCAATTCGATGGCGGATGTGTTGGCGGAAACCGGCCAGGACAGGAGTTCCCTGATCCGCCAGCCGGTCTGCCAGCTGATCCGCGAGTGCTTCCTCAACGCCCTGCCGCCCGGCAATGCTGAGCGTGAGCAGCGGCGCTGATGCGGCGGATGCTGATTGATTCGGGCATCCTGCTGAGCTATTACCAGCAGCAGGAGCCCCTGCATCAAGGTGTCGTCGGCTTCTTTGACCAGACCGCTGCGCAGCTGAACAGCTCACCGAGCTGTTCAACAACAGGGTCGCAGGTCCTTCAGCAAACCTTGTGCCTGGCATTGGCCGCTCGGAGAATCCAGCC
>JABMPN010000028.1 GCA_013203655.1 Cyanobacteria bacterium bin.51 | reverse complement strand
GTCGTGCCATGAGTTGGAGCGAGCTGGAACGGTTGGTGCTGGAGGCTGAGGCCGATCCGGTGTTGCGCCGATCGCTCAAGCCTTGCCGCTCAGAGCTGGAACTGCTGCTGGCAGCACGCCGCCTCGGCTATCGGCTTTGCCGGGCCGATCTGAGCCTTGCCCGCCAGGAAGATCAGCAGGAACAGGAACGCTGCCGCCAGCCCGGCCAGCAAGCCATTCCCTCCTGCTGATGCCCCACCACTTCACCCTCGATCGAGACCCTGGAGCGCTGCGCGATCCACAGTTGATCCGGGAATTGATGCCGATCTGGGAGTGGTTCTACCGCCATTACTTCCGCGTTCAAACCAGCGGCTGGGAGCACATCCCACGCCAGGGCCAGCTGCTGCTCGTGGGCTCCCACAACGGTGGCCTGGCCACCCCCGACCTGCCGATGGTCCTGTACGACTGGTTCAGGCGGTTCGGATACGGGCGCCAGGTGTACGGGCTCGCCCACGCCAAGGTATGGCAGACGAACGCGCCGATGGCCCAGCTGGCGGCCAGGGTGGGCGCGGTTCCCTTCTATCCCAGAAATGCCCTGGCGATCCTGGATCAGGGCCACAGCCTGCTGGTGTATCCGGGAGGCGGTAACGACGCCTTTCGCCCCCATCGTGACCGTGGCCAGATTCATTTCGGCGGCCGCACCGGCTTCCTGCGCCTGGCCCTCTGGCACTCCCTGCCGATCATTCCGCTGATCTCCTGGGGCAGCCATGACACCTTGATCGTTCTGGAGGATTGCTACACCAGGGTCCAGCGATTGAATGCCCTGGGCATGCCCTGGCTACTGGGAATCGATCCCGAGGTGTTTCCGATCTACCTCGGCCTCCCCTGGGGAATCGCTTTCGGCCCCCTGCCGAATGTACCGCTGCCAAAACAAATCCACACCCGTGTCTGTGCGCCGATCCTGTTCGAGCGAACCGGCCACGCCGCCAGCCGCGATCGCCCCTATGTGGAGGCCTGCTACCAGCGGGTGGTGCAGGAGATGCAGCTGGAACTTGATCGGCTGGCGGAGAGGGCTTCAGGGTAAAGAGAGGTGTTGTATCAAAGCCAGACAGTATCCATTCGAAGATGGTATTCAAGTTGAGCAGTTGAGCAGTTGAGCAGTTGAGCAGGCGTGGGGCCGGCATGAAGCGGGTCAAAATTCTTCTGATGCTTCGATGTAAGAAGGTTTAGCTGTTCTGAGCCTGGAGCAAGCCATGCCCTGCTATTCCCAATCTGCTGCCCTGATAATTTGCCCTTTCCCGCACCTTTTTGCACCAACTGTGATTTTTGAGAAACCATTTGACCGTGCTCTTCAGGCCCTTTTCAAAACTATGACTTGAAGTCCAGCCTAATTCCTCACTGATTTTTGTAGGGTCGATCGCGTAGCGCCGATCATGACCCGGCCTATCAGTGACAGGGGTGATCAGGCTGGAGTGAGCTGATTTGCTAGGGATAAGTTTGTCAAGTAAGTGGCAGATCGCCTCCACAACCTGTTTGTTGGTGCGCTCGCCGTACCCTCCGATGCAATAGCTATGACCAAGGCCTCCTTTTGTGGCTGCCAGCAGCAGAGCATCAACGTGATCTTCCACATAAAGCCAATCACGGACGTTCGCACCATCTCCGTACAACGGAATGGGTTCACCCGCAACTGCCTTGAGGATCACCACGGGGATCAATTTTTCTGGAAATTGCCACGGGCCATAATTGTTGCTGCAATTGGTGAGAACCACAGGTAGGCCATACGTGTGATGCCAGGCACTCACAAGGTGATCACTGGCAGCCTTGCTGGCGGAGTAGGGAGAGCGCGGATCGTAGGGAGTGGTTTCAGAAAAGCGACCGACGTCGCCCAGGGATCCGAACACTTCATCCGTGCTGATGTGATGCAATCGGAACTGTTTCTTTCGCTCATCACTGAGGCGATCCCAGTGGCCTCTAATGGCTTGCAACAAATGGAAGGTTCCTGTCACATTGCTGGCGATGAAATCACCTGGTCCTTCGATGGAGCGATCCACATGGCTCTCGGCTGCCAGATGCATGACAAGATCGGGGTCAGCCTGGCGAACGGCCGCTGCCAGCGCTTCTGCATCCGTAAGATCTACCTTCAGCAGATGATGACGATCCTCACTGGCTTGGCCTGCTTCCTTGAGCACGCCTTCGATGCTGCTCAGGTCGCTGGCATAACTCATCTTGTCGACATTGAACACCGTGGCCGTGCTCTCGCGCAAAAGCCGCCGCACCACGGCTCCACCGATGAAGCCGGCGCCACCAGTCACCAGGATCCGTTGCCGGCCTTCCAGTAACTCAGAGAGTTCCGGGGTTGTCGTCTGTTGAGGATCCATGGGCCTGTTGGTGGTGTGCGTGTGGGTGATCTCCTGAACGCTGGGCCCTAGCTCGTTGGTGCTGGAATGGCTTTAAGCACAGCTCTGAGAGCAGAACGCCAGTGGGTGGCCTGCAGGTCGAGTGCCTGGCGGCTACTGGTGCAATCGAGCAAGGAGTAGCTGGGCCGCTCTGCCGGTGTCGGGTAGTCGGCTGTCGTAAGTGGATTGACCTGGGCGGTTTCGTTCAGCAGTCCGGCGCTGACACCGAGTTCGCCGATGGCGATGGCGAAGTCGTACCAACTGGTGGCACCGGCATCGCACCAATGGAGCACGCCACCCCCATGCCTGGCGGTGGCTGCCCAGCAGGCGTTCGCTAGGGTGAGTGTGCTGGTGGGGCAGCCCACCTGATCGGCCACCACCCCGAGGGATGTACCCGCTTCGGCTTTCTGGCGGTGCAGGCGCAGCATGGTGAGGCAGAAGTTCTTGCCTACCGGCCCATAGACCCAGCTGGTTCGCAGGATTGTGAGCTTTTCCGGTGCTAAGGATCTAAGTGCCGCGGATTCACCTGCCGCCTTGGTCTTGCCATAGACACCCAGCGGTTGCATGGCTTGGCCGGGTTGATAGGGATGCCCCTGAGAGCCGTTGAAGACGAAATCGGTGCTCACCTGGAGCAGCTTGCCGCCAGTTTCAGCGAGGGCTTCGGCAAAGGCCCCAGGTGCACCGGCATTCACCGCCATGGCCAGGTCTGGTTCCGATTCGGCGCGATCGACCGCCGTGTAGGCCCCAGCGCTGATCACCCAATCGGGCTGGAATTCAAGGACGATTCGGCGGCAGGCCCCGGCGTCGGCGAGGTTGAGTTGATCCCGGCCTGTTGCCATCAGTTCCACTCCCTGGGGCGCGGAATCGATCAGGGCCTGACCAAGCTGGCCATCTTTGCCCGTGACAATCACCTTCATGGGAACACCTCGGCATCCACCAACAGCGGTGCCGCCGCATCCTTGCTTGCCAGTAACGGCTGCATACCGCTCAGTTCGCCCAGTGGCCAGGCGATGGCGATGGCGGGGTCGCTCCAGAGCAGGGAGCGTTCACAGGTTTTGCTCCACAGGCCACTGGCCTTGTAGAGCACGTCGGCTGATTTACTGATGGTGAGAAAACCATGGGCAAAGCCGGGGGGCACCCACAGCAATCGATGGTTTTCGGCGCTCAGGCGCTCACCGACCCACTGCCCATAGGTGGCTGAGGTGCGCCGGATGTCGACGGCCACATCGAAAATTTCCCCAACGACGCACCGCACCAGTTTCCCCTGGGGTTCTGGCGGCAGTTGATAGTGAAGACCACGCAGCACTCCCTGGCTCGAGCGGGAGTGGTTGTCCTGCATGAAGATCGGCGCTTCAGCTTCACTGACCTCGAGTGTCGCGGCAAAACTGCGGGCATTCCAGCTCTCGAAGAAGAAGCCTCTGTCATCGCCGAATACTGTGGGTTTGAGCAGGATTGGCCCTGCGATCGTGTAGGTCTTGGCTTCCATCAGGAAGCCCCTTTGATCGTGGCCGTCGTCAGAACAGAATCCTTGCCATCACTGAGAAGACGCAGCAGATAGTTGCCGTAGCCGCTTTTCTTGAGTGGTTGGGCCAAGCGTTCAAGCTTGTCGTCATCAATCCAACCCAGCCGCCAGGCCACTTCTTCAGGGCAACCCACCTTGAGCCCTTGCCGGTGCTCAAGCGTGCGGATGTAACTGGCGGCCTCATGCAGCGAATCCGGGGTGCCCGTATCCAGCCAGGCCATACCGCGGCCCATCAATTCCACCCGCAGCAGGCCTTCATCAAGGTATTGGCGATTCAGATCAGTGATTTCCAGTTCGCCGCGCCCTGATGGTTTTACCTGTTTGGCTCGCTCCACCACCGTGTGGTCATACACATAAAGGCCGGTAATGGCATAGCGGGATTTAGGCTTTTCGGGTTTTTCTTCTATGCTCAAGACGCGCCCATCAGCAGCAAATTCGACGACGCCATAGCGCTCAGGATCTCCGACCCCATAGGCGAAAACCGTGGCGCCATCATGGCTGGCGTTAGAGGTTTGAAGTTGCTGGGCCAATTCATGGCCATGAAAAAGATTGTCGCCCAAGACGAGGGCTGCGGGTGCTCCGCCTAGAAAGCCTTCGCCAATCAGGAAGGCCTGGGCAAGGCCATCAGGACTGGGCTGAACGGCATAGTGAATCTCCATTCCCCAGCTGCTGCCATCGCCCAGCAGACGCTCAAAGGCGGCACGGTCGACTGGTGTGGTGATGATCAGGATTTCGCGAATACCCGCCAGCATCAAGGTGCTGAGTGGGTAGTAAATCATGGGTTTGTCATAAACCGGCATCAACTGTTTGCTGACGGCTGTGGTAAGCGGTGCCAACCTTGTGCCATTGCCGCCTGCCAGAATCAGCCCCTTCCGGGCAGCAGGCGTGGTTGAGTGCATCAAAGGCTCAGCGATCAATGGGCAAAAGCTTAAACAGTGAACCTTGTTTTAACGAAGAGAGTCTTTGAATCAATAGATCAGTTAACCTGATAAAAGACCTGTCTCTAATTCACTTGATGATCTTAGTCCTGTGCCCCCTCGATTGTTCTCTTCGCATCGGTGCGGCAGTTTCCAGATTTCTACAGACGGAAGCAAGGACACAGGGTTTTGATGGTATCAACGGATACCGCTAATTGTTCTTGGCGACTAGCTTTGGCTTCCCAGCTGGTGCTGGATCAAATGGAGTCGGCAACGCTCGGCAGCAGTGGGCAACGGAGGGGGCGGGATTCGAACCCGCGGAGGCTTTCGCCTCGCTGGTTTTCAAGACCAGAGCCATCAACCACTCGACC
>JABMPN010000004.1 GCA_013203655.1 Cyanobacteria bacterium bin.51 | reverse complement strand
TACGCGATGCTGCAGCGCAACTTGGTGTACACCGGCATCACGCGCGGCAAGCAGCTGGTGGTGCTGGTGGGCCAGAAGAAGGCGCTGGCGATGGCCGTGAAGAACCACCTGGGCCGCAGGCGTTACACCAAGTTGGCGGAGTGGATGGGGTAGCGCTCAGGTGCTGATCGAGCCGCCTCCCGGTAGGAGCCACCAACGCCAGGTGGTCGGCACCGGTGCCGAACAGCAGCAGTGCGAACAGCGCTTTCACGCTGCCTCCCATCGCTTGTTCCCACCCTGCCCCTTAATGCCATGACCACGACAACCACCATCGACCGCTCTGTCACTCAGGCGTCCGCCCTCACGCCCGAGCAGGTCGCTGCCCTGGCGGCACCCCTGAGTCGCGCCAACGTCAAGCAGCGCGACCAGGGCCGAGGCAAGGTCAGCTACATCGAGGGCTGGGTGGCGATCGCCGAGGCCAACCGGATCTTTGGGTTCGACGGCTGGCAGCGCGAGACGGTCGCGTTGCAGTGCGTCTCCCAGGCGGAACGCCGCATCGGCCGTGAACCAAGCAAGCCCTCCGATCCACCGCAACGTGACGGCTGGGGCGTCACCTACACCGCCCGGGTGCGGGTGATCGTCGGCGGGATCGTGCGGGAAGGCAGCAGTGCCGGCCACGGCATCGATGTCGACCTGGGCAAGGCGCATGAGTCCGCCCTCAAAGAGGCGGAAACCGATGCCATGAAGCGGGCGCTGATGACCTTCGGGAACCCGTTCGGGCTCGCGCTCTATGACAAGCAGCAGCGGCAGGTCACCTCAAGCGTCACCGGGGCCTCCTCACGTGGGGACAGCACCGAGCGCCCCTCCAACGGGAACACCCCCAGCAACGCGGCCGGGAACGGCACGTTGCGGCGCTCACCAGCTGGCAACGGCCACGCTCCCAACCACCAGCCTGCGGGCTTGCCCTCCACTACTGCTGCGACGGAGGGCGTCGCAGCAGCCCAAGAGGACGCGGCCCTAGTGCCCCTCGATGGCGCCACGATCCGCCAGATTCACGCCACCGTTCGCAGCCTTCCTCAGCCCCAGCTGGAAGGCTTCACCAAGGCGTTCCGCAAGCGCTTCCAGGTGCCGGAGGCAGCCAGCTCGATCGCGGATCGCATTACCCAGAAGCAACACCACGACTGGATCGAGACCTTACTGGTGCAGCACCAGACCGTTGCCTGAGATCCAGTCATCCGGCAGCTCAGGTAGGAGGTGCTGCCTACCATTCGTGAGTCCGGCCGCCCTGAGGGCCATGACCATGCAAACCGATCTGAGCTGGGCAGGTTGCAGTGCTGTGGAAAGAGATCCTCAGCGCCTGAGCGGGGCCTGGGTGTTCCGCGGCACCCGGATTCCGGTGGCGGCTCTGTTTGAAAATCTGGAAGATGACGTCTCCTTGGCTGAATTCGTCGAACTGTTCCCAGGGGTAAGCCTTGAGCAGTCCCGGCTGGTCCTGGAGCACGCTGCTCGGAGCACCTCTGCTGCCGCACTGGCCTGAGTGCGGATCCTGTTTGACCAGGGGACACCCGTTCCTCTTCGCCGTTCATTGACTGGCCATGTGATTGCCACGGCTTATGAGCTGGGTTGGTCGACCGTCACCAATGGCGAACTGATTCGCCAGGTCACAGGCGAGCTCCAGGCGGCGGTCGCTGCCATCGAAAGGGGCGGTTACGAGGAACTGTTCATCCCCTGAACACCTCAGCGCTGCAGCAGCCAGCGCAGCAGCGACAGGCCGATGATCAGGCCGATGCCGGTGTTCCACAGCCAGGACGGGCGTTCGGCAAGACGCTCCAACCAGGGAGGCAGCTGATTGCGCCACTTCTCCAGCGCCAGCACCGCCAACACCAGCAGGACCACGGGGAGTCCGATGGCCAGCACCAGCTCACGCAGCATTCCATCGCTCGCCTCTATCGGTGACTGCCAGGAAAGATGACGCCCCTGCCGCTGATCAGGCGGCCATCACCAATGTAGTCGGATTGATGGTTTTTTCCGGTGTTGGTGGATTGATCCAGACCACCTCTGGCTGACCCCAGCAGCGTGTGCTGCGGCTCC
>JABMPN010000027.1 GCA_013203655.1 Cyanobacteria bacterium bin.51 | reverse complement strand
ATCCGCGGCTGGCTCTGGGTGAGCCTGCTGGAGGCCCAGGGGGAGCAGGACGTGGCTGTGATCGCCCGGGCGGCCGGCATCGGCAACCCGAAGCGGATCTACGTGATGCGCAAACAGATCCGCGGCCGGCCCGGCCGCCTGTTCCTGGACCTGCTCGGCCAGTTGCTGGATGTGGAGGCGGCCCTGAAGCGGGGGGCGGAGCCCGGGGATGCCTTCCGCGATGGATTGCTGACGCCGGCACCCCGATAATCAGGTTCACACTACACCGTTGCGCGCAGACCGGGATGGCCCTGCTGGTTCAGAAGTTCGGAGGCACCTCCCTCGGCAGCATCGAGCGAATCCAGGCCGTGGCCGGGCGCATTGCCGCCAGCCGCGAGCAGGGGCATGACCTGCTGATCGTTGTCTCGGCGATGGGCCACACCACCGACGAGCTCACCAGCCTTGCGAACGCCATCAGCGCCGATCCCCCCCGGCGGGAGCTCGACATGCTCCTGGCCACCGGCGAGCAGGTGTCGATCGCGCTGCTCTCGATCGCCCTCAACACCCTGGGGGTGCCGGCCGTCTCGATGACCGGCACCCAGGTCGGCATCGTGACGGAATCGGCCCACGGCCGCGCCCGCATCCTTGAAGTCCGCACCGATCGGCTCAAGAAACTGCTCGATGACGGCTGCGTGGTGGTGGTGGCCGGCTTCCAGGGCACCAGCTGCGGCAGTGCCGGCACCCCGGAGATCACCACCCTGGGCCGGGGGGGATCGGACACCTCGGCCGTCGCCCTGGCCGCGGCGATGGGGGCGGAGGCCTGCGAGATCTACACCGATGTGGCCGGGGTGCTCAGCACCGATCCCCGCCAGGTGGCCGGAGCCCAGCTGATGGAGACGGTCAGTTGCAACGAGATGCTGGAACTGGCCAGCCTCGGGGCAGCCGTTCTCCATCCCCGGGCCGTGGAGATCGCCCGCAACTACGGCGTACCGCTGGTGGTGCGCTCCAGCTGGAGTGAGGCCGCCGGCACCCGCCTGACCAGCGGCTCGCCGCGACCGATCGGCAGTGGTGGCCTGGAACTGGGCAAGCCGGTGGATGGGGCTGAACTCGAGGATCACCAGGCTGTCGTCGCCCTCACCTACGTGCCCGATCGCCCCGGCGTGGCGGCCCTTCTGTTCGAAGCCCTCTCCAACGCCGGTCTGAACGTCGATCTGATCGTCCAGGCCACCCACCTGGGCGCCACCAATGACATCGCCTTCACCGTCAATGAAGACCAGCTGGAGGCGGCCACAGCCGTCTGCCGCAGCTTGCTGGCAGAGCTGGGCGCCGATCAGACGGCCCTGACCAGCCAGGGGGGGCTGGCCAAGCTGAGCATCTCCGGGGCAGGAATCATGGGACGGCCCGGTGTCGCCGCCCGCCTGTTCGACACCCTGGCCCGCTACGGGATCAACCTGCGCCTGATCGCCACCAGCGAAGTGAAGGTGAGTTGTGTTCTGGAGGGCAGCCAGGCCTTCAAGGCCCTGCGGGCCACCGCCGAAGTGTTTGAGCTGCAGGATCAGCAGCTCCGCCAGAACCCGGTCCCCTGCAACCTCGGGGATCCCGCCGTGCGCGGTGTCGCCCTCGACCGCCACCAGGCCCAGGTGGTCGTGCGCCAGGTGCCCGATCGCCCCGGCAGTGCCGCCGCCGTCTGCCGCGCCCTGGCCGATGCTGGCATCAGCCTCGACACGATCGTGCAGTCGGAGCGCACCCACAGCTGCGAGACCGGCCCGGCGCTGCGCCGCGACATGAGCTTCACCCTGCGCCGCGACGACCTCGGCAGGGCCAGCCTGGCACTGCAGCCGCTGCTGCTGCAGTGGCCTGCCGCCAGCTTCGAGGAGGGGATCGCCATTGCCAGGGTGAGTGCGGTCGGTGCCGGCATGCCCTGCACCCCTGGCACCGCCGCGCGCATGTTCCGCGCCCTGGCTGAAGCGGGTGTGAACATCGAGATGATCGCCACCAGCGAGATCCGCACCAGCTGTGTGGTGGGCGAGGCCGATGGGGTCCGCGCCCTGCAGGCCGTGCACGCCTGCTTCGGCCTCGGCGCGGCCTGCGTCGAGGCAGCCGGTTAGGTGCACTGGCTGCGCCATCGCCGCTGGCTCGCCCTCGCCGCCGGGCTCGATGCCCTCGGGGTCAGCCTGCTGGCCGTCTGGATCGATCAGGCCCGCGGCGGCCAGATCGAGCAACAGCTGGCCCTGCTGGTGCTGATCGTGGCGATCTATTGGACCCTGGGCTGGCTGTTCGGCTCCTACACCCTGCTCAAGCAGGCCCGGCTGCGCTGGAGTCAGCTTGTGATCAGGGTGGGGATGGCCTGTCTCGGCACGGTGGTGGCGGGTGCGGTGCTGGGCTGGTTGCTTCAGGCTCCGCCTGCGATCACCCTGTTGCACCGGGGCAGCCTCATCCCCCTGTTCGCCCTGGCCAGCCTCTGGACTGCCGCAATCCGGCTGTTCATTCGGCGACTGTCCCAGACCAACGCCGATGGGGCCTGGCTCGTGCTGGCCCTGGAAGAGGAAATGGAACCGGTTCGCTTCGAGTGGCAACGCTTGAGCGGCCTGCAGCCACCGGCGATGAAAAGCCTGCCTGCCTCGCTGCCGATGAAGCAGGTCTTGGTTGGCCAAAGCAGCGCGCTGGCCGGAGTGGCCCTCAGCCCAGGCGTGCTCGGCCAGGAGAATCTCCAGGCCGATGTCGAGGCGTTGGTGGGGCAGGGATGGGTGATCACCACCCTGGGCCAGCTGGCCGAGCGGGAGCTGCAACGCATCCCCCCCCAGTGGGTGGATGCCCAGTGGCTGCTGTTTGCTGCTCGGATCGAAGCCAGTCGATTCGGCTTCGAGCAGCAGCTCAAGCGCTACGCCGATGTGCTGCTCAGCCTGCTGCTACTGGTGTTCAGCGCACCGTTATTGGTCGTGGCGGCTCTGCTGATCAAACTCGGTGATGGCGGCCCGATCCTCTACCGCCAGCGCCGGACTGGCCTGCTCGGCCATCCCTTCATGGTGATCAAGCTGCGCACGATGGTGGCCGATGCCGAAACAGCCGAGGCCGTCTGGTCGGAGCCCAACGATCAGCGGATCACGGGAGTGGGGGGCTGGCTGCGGCGCACCCGCCTCGATGAACTGCCCCAGCTTCTCAACGTGTTGCGCGGCGAGATGAGCCTGATCGGGCCGCGGCCGGAGCGCCCGGAACTGGAGGGGGAACTGGAGCGTCGCATCCCCAACTACCGGCTGCGGCACTGGGCCCTGCCCGGGCTGAGCGGCTGGGCCCAGGTGAACATGCCCTACACCTCTTCGCTGGAAGATGCCGAACTGAAACTCAGCTATGACGTGTTCTATCTGCGCAACAGCAGCATCTGGCTGGATCTGTTGATCCTGTTCAAGACCATCAAGATCGTGCTCAAGGCCACCGGTCGCTAGGGCTGGAGCTCGCTGAGGGCTTCAGGGGCTGGGTTCAGTGACGGCCCACCAGCTTCTGACGTAGTTTTTTGATGCGGTCGCGCAGGTTGCCTGCCTCTTCGAATTCGAGATTTTTGGCCGCCACTTTCATCTTGTCTTCGAGCTCAAGGATCATGTCCGGTAAGGCGTCGAGGGGCAGATCCCTGAACAAGGCCCAATCGTCTACCACCTCCGGGATGTCGTCGTTGAGCCGGCGGCTGAACTCAAGAGAGGAGAGGATCGAATTGCCGGCCCGCTTGCCGGCCGGAGAGGGGGTGATGCCGTGCGTTTCGTTATACGTCTGCTGGATGACCCGGCGCCGTTCCGTTTCGGAGATGGCTTTGGCCATCGAGTCCGTGAGGTTGTCGGCGTAGAGCAGGGCTCTGCCGTCCACATGGCGGGCTGCCCGGCCGATCGTCTGAATCAAGGAGCGCTCGGCCCGCAGGAATCCTTCCTTGTCCGCATCGAGAATCGCCACCAGAGAAACCTCCGGCAGGTCGAGGCCTTCGCGCAGCAGGTTGACACCAATGAGGGCATCAAAGATGCCATTGCGGAGATCCTGAATGATTTCAATCCGCTCGATCGAGTGGATCTCTGAGTGCAAATAGCGGACTCGCACCCCATTCTCGGCCAGATAATCGGTGAGATCCTCGGCCATCCGCTTGGTGAGGGTGGTGATCAAGCAGCGTTCCTGGCGCTCAGCCCGAACCCGGATCTCGCCGAGCAGGTCGTCGACCTGGCCCGCACTGGGGCGCACCTCCACCACCGGATCGAGCACGCCCGTCGGACGGATCACCTGCTGGGCCACCTGGCCGACACTCTGCTCCAGCTCCCAGGTTCCCGGGGTGGCCGAGACGAAGATCGTCTGGTGGGCCTTTTCCCAGAATTCATCGGCCTTGAGCGGCCGGTTGTCGGCGGCGCTGGGCAGCCGGAAGCCGTGGTCGATCAGCACCTTCTTGCGGGCCTGGTCGCCGTTGTACATGGCGTGCAACTGGGAGCAGGTGACGTGGCTTTCGTCCACCACCAGCAGCCAGTCGTCGGGGAAGTAGTCGATCAGGCATTCCGGCGGTGTTCCCGCCTGGCGGCCGGCCAGGTGGCGGGCATAGTTTTCAACCCCATTGCAGTAGCCCACCTCCTTGAGCATCTCCAGGTCGTAGGCGGTGCGCTGCTCCAGCCGCTGGGCTTCGAGCAACTGGCCCTGGCTGTTGAGGACGTCGAGCCGTTGCTTCAGTTCCTCCCGGATCGCGGCGATGGCGCCTTCCAGCCGGTCTTTGGGCGTAACGAAGTGTTTGGCGGGATAGATGTTCACCGTCTCCAGGCTCTGGAGAATCTCACCGGTGGTGGGATCCACATAACGGATCGCCTCCACCTCATCACCGAACAGTTCGATTCGCACCAGCCGGTCTTCATAGGCGGGGCCGATCTCGAGCACATCGCCCTTGATGCGGAAGCGACCACGACTGACGTCGATGTCATTGCGTGAATACTGGTTATTCACCAGCTCCCGCAGGGAGCCGCGCAGATCGAGGCTCTCGCCCACCTGAAACTTGACGGCGGCCTTGAGGTATTCCGAGGGGATGCCGAGCCCGTAGATGCAGCTGATCGAGGCCACCACGATCACATCCCGCCGCTCGAACAGGGAGCGGGTGGCCGAGTGACGCAGCATGTCGATCTCTTCGTTGATCGAGGCCGTCTTGGCGATGTAGGTGTCCGAGACCGGCACATAGGCCTCGGGCTGGTAGTAGTCGTAGTAGGAGATGAAATATTCGACGGCGTTGTTCGGGAAGAATTCCCGCAGCTCGTTGCAGAGCTGGGCCGCCAGGGTTTTGTTATGGGCGAGAACCAGAGCTGGCCGCCCCGTGCGCTCGATCACATTGGCGATCGAAAAGGTCTTGCCGGTGCCGGTGGCACCCAACAAGGTCTGGAAGCGTTCCCCACCATCCACACCCTTGGTGAGCGCGGCGATGGCGGAGGGTTGGTCGCCTTTCGGTACGTAGGGCGCCTGAAGATCGAATCGGGCCATGCCCGTGGGAAATCAGGCCGAGCCTGGAGAATGGGGGAATCAGTCTACGGAGGGTTCAGGCCACTCCGCCGCTCACCAGGGTCATGGCCCGGGTCAGGCCCACATCCAAACCGAGCAGTCGCAGGATCAGGGCGCTCAGGACGCTGTACACAAGGGCACCGAGAATGGCGCTGACCAGCCCGTTCTTGAGCTGGAAGCCTTTGATCAACCAGGCCGCCAGAGCGAACAACACGATCGTGATCAGCCAGTTGAACAACAGCGACACCGGGCTGATCAGGCCACCAAGGGAGGTGACAGCCCAGATCGGCCCGAGCAGGAGCCGCAGCGGAAAGATCAGCAACGTGCCCAGCAGGCCGATCACGACCGCCGAGAGCAACGCCGTGCCGAAGTTCGCCATCACCACGCCGAGGGGCAGGGCCGCGACGATCAACAGCACCACGGCCCGGATCGGCCATTGCAGCAGCCAGATGAAAGCACCCATGAATCAGGGAAAGCAACGCCGTAACCGTAGGCAGCGAAGGGCCATGGCGCCAGAACCTGGCGGGCCACTGCCATGGACTGTTACTGGATCAAGAAGCGATCCCAGCCGCCAGCGGAGCGCCCAGGGCTTCGCGCAGGCTGCGCACCACGGCCAGCATGGCCAGCTCATCATCGAGGCGGCTCACCGCTGAGCCGACGCCAACACCGCTGGCACCCGCGGCGATCGCCAGCGGCAGGGTCACCGCTGAGAGGCCCGAGGCGCAGAGCACCGGCAGCGGTGCCTCAAGCGATTGCAGGGCCCGGCTGATCGCATGGGCTGCGGCCAGGGTCGGAGCAGCCTTTTCGATCAGTCCCAGGGTGCCGGCACTGAACGGACGGGCCGCGGTTCCCCCCTCGGTCTGGATCAGGTCGGCACCAGCCGCCCCCAGATCGATCGCCAGCTGCTCCTGTTGATCCAGGGGCAGGATGTGGGGAACGGTGACCGAAAGCACCACGTCTGGAAGCAGCCGCCGGGTCCGGCGGGTCAAGGAGAGCACCTCATCGGCGCCGAATCGGCGGCCCAGGGGGTAGAAGGCATCGAAGTTGCCGATCTCCACGATCGCTGCCCCGGCGTCCACCGCCGCCGGAAACAGGTCAGGATCCACCGCCGAGGCGCAGATCGGCAGCCCGGAAACCTTGGCGGCCAGCCTGACCAAAGCCGGGTCGCAGGCCACATCGATCAGATCGGCGCCCCCCCGGCCGGCGGCCCGGCTGATGCGCTCCACCGCCAGTGGATCGCGATTGGTGAGCCCCGTGATCACCTTCAACAGACGCCGTGACACCAGCGCCGCATGGAGTTCGGCGGGCAGGCTGGAGAGACGCGACATCGGCAGGGTCAGCAAGTGGCAGCCATTCTCCCACCTGAAAGCACACCACCCCATACCGGTCCCCGGCCTCCAGGACCGGCCTGGGGCCCCCTGCACCGGCGGCTGCATCGGCAGTTGTTGGCGGACCCATTCCTCCTGCCCAGGGGAGAGCGGTTGCTGGTGGCTGTCTCCGGCGGCCAGGATTCGATGGCGCTGATCCGGCTGCTGCTCGATCTGCGCCGTCTGCACCACTGGGAGTTACGGCTCTGGCACGGGAACCATGGCTGGCGGCCGGAAGCCGCCGCCCAAGCGGAGGCCCTGGCTGACTGGGCTGGGCCGTTGGGCTTGCCGATCCAGCAGGATCGGGCACAGCCGCCACCGAGCAGTGAAGCCGCCGCCAGGGACTGGCGCTACGCCAGGCTTGAGGAATGGGCGGCCGAGCTGGATTGCGGCCATGTGGTCACCGGTCACACCGCCAGTGACCGGGCCGAAACCGTACTGCTCCATCTGGCCCGGGGCGCTGACCGGCGTGGGCTCAGCAGCTTGCGCCGCCGCCGCCGCTTAGGCGGGAGCCGCTGGCTGGTCCGCCCGCTGCTGAGCCTGAGCCGCGAGGAGACGGCAGAGTTTTGTATCGCCTGGGAGTTGCCGGTCTGGATCGATTCCAGCAACGCCAGCCCCCGCTTCAGCCGCAACCGCATCCGCCACGAGGTGATGCCCGTGCTGGAGGCCCTCCACCGCGGCGCCAGCCGCAGGATCAGTGCCCTGGCCGAACGCCTTGAGCAGTACCCGGGCGAGGAACTGCTGGGTCTGGCCCTGATGCCGCTGCTGGATCCAGCTGAGCCGAGACGGTTGTGCCGCCAACCCCTGCAGCGACGTAGCCCGGCCTGTCAGCAGTTGCTGCTGCGCCATTGGCTGGAGCAGGAAACTGGCGTCAGTCCGGCGTCGCAAACGCTGGTGGAGCTCTGCCGCAGCTTGCGCAGCTCTTGCGAGCCTGGCAGCCTCCATCTGGGCGGGGGCTGGCGGCTGGCGTGGCAGACCCACCACCTTCTGCTTCTGGAGCCAACAATCCGATGACGTCAGGCCGTTTCGATTCCGACTCGTTCGACCAGGCCTACGGGGCGGTGGAGCTTGCCTACAGCGAGGGACGCTTCCAGGACGCCTTTCGCCAGGCCGATGCCCTGCTCCAGCAACAGGGACCTGGGGGGTCTGACCCCAGAACCCAACGCCTTCAACTGATCCTCGGCCATATCCACCTCTATGGCCTGCAGCAGCCTGAGCTGGCCATTCCCCACTACCAGACCGTTCTGGAGAGCGGAAACAGCGCCACCTACAGGGAGCTGGCCGAGCAGGGGTTGGCCCTTTGCCAGGAAGCTTTAGTCGAAAAAGCCGTTGAGAAAGCCGCCGCACCGGTGACTCTGGCGTCGAGCCCAGCAGCCGACCTGAAAATCGACGCGGTCAGCGTCGAGGAACTCAGGCCGGTAGTGACGGTAGAGGAGAGCGAACTGGCCAAGGGCCTGTTACGCGTGGTGCTGGGCTGAAGGTTCAGCCGGCGGCGGTGGAGCGGCGGCGACGCACCCGGTTGGCGGGCATTTCGGGTTCCGCAGGCACCGAGACCGCCGGGGCTGCTTTGGCCACGGTGGTCTCGGCTGCTGCAGGGGCCGGCAGGGTGGCCACGGCCTGGCGCGCGGCAGCCGGAGCAGCTTCGCTGCGGCTGCCGACGTTGCGGATGATCTCCCGGTTGGTTTCCCGACCGCCCTGACGACCACCCCGACCAACCGGGCGGCTGTCGGGCTCGGCATCGGCACGGCCCTTGTAGGCGGGCGTCCCGGCCGGTGCCGGTTGAACCAGGCAGATGATCAGGGGTTCCACCTGCAGCTCGCGGCGCAGACGGCGCTGCAGGCCCACCTCGATTTCCCGTTGCACCCCCACCCAATCCACATCGGGGGCGGTGCCACCGGTGTGGCGGCAGAGCTGGTTCCAGCGGTTCTCGAGCACCCAGCTGATTTCCCTCTCTGCCCAGATCGAGAGTTTGCGGGCATCGGCGGTGGTGACCACACCCCGCAGGTTGACCCGTGGCGGAGCACCCATGGCCCCATCGGTGCTGATCACGGTCAGCAGGGTGATCACGCCGTCTTCGGCGAGTTGCTGGCGTTCCTTCAGCACGCGGGCATCAACAATGCCGTTGCAGGAAGCATCCAGCAGTTCAATGCCGGCCTTGACCGGATCGCCCTTGCGGATCGAATCGGGGGTCAGTTCGACCACGTCGCCGTTGTCGATGATCAGCATGTGATCGGCCGGCACACCCATTGATTGGGCGGTCTTGGAGTGAGCCACCAGCATGCGGTGCTCACCGTGAACCGGAACGAAGTACTTGGGCCGGGTGAGGGCAATCATCAGCTTGTGGTCTTCCTGGGAGCCGTGTCCGGACACGTGGATGCCTTCGCCCTTGCCGTAAACCACCTTGGCGCCCAGCATCATCAGCCGGTCAATGGTATTGACCACGGAGATGGTGTTGCCCGGAATCGGGCTGGCCGAAAAGATGATCGTGTCGCTGGCTTTGACCTGCACCTGGGGGTGCTCACAACGGGAGATGCGGCTCAGGGCTGCCAGCTCCTCGCCCTGGCTGCCGGTCATCAGCAGCAGGGTTTCACGGTCGGGCAGATCACGGATCTGCTTGATCGGCACGAACAGTTCATCGGGGCAGCGGATGTAACCGAGTTCCCGGGCCTTGGCGATCACGTTGAGCATGGAGCGGCCGAGCAGGCCCACCTTGCGGCCATGCTTCATCGCCAGTTCAAGGATCATCGAAACCCGGTGCACCGAGCTGGCGAAAGTGGTGACGATCACCCGACCTTCGGCCTTGGCGAAGTTGCGATCGAGGTTGGGGAACACGGCTCGCTCCGGCAACGTCGAACCGGGAAGCTCGGCGTTGGTGGAATCGCTGAACAGGCAGAGCACGCCCTGTTCGCCGTAATGGGCCATCCGCTGGATGTCGAAGTATTCACCATCCACGGGCGTGTGATCGAACTTGAAGTCGCCGGTGAAGACAATCACCCCCACCGGAGTGGTGATCGCCAGGCTGAAACTGTCGGCGATTGAGTGGGTGTTACGGATGAACTCCACTTGAAAGTGCTGACCCACCTTGACGATGTCGCGGGGGCTCACCGTCTGGATGATGGTGCGATCGGTGACCGCCGCTTCCTCCATCTTCCCCTGCAGCATTGACATGGCCAGGCGCGGGCCGTAGATCACCGGAATGCTGAAGTTCTTGAGGTGATGGGGGATGCCGCCGATGTGGTCTTCGTGGCCGTGGGTCACGATCATGCCGCGGATGCGCTTCTGGTTTTCGCGCAGGTAGCTGGTATCGGGCAGCACCACATTGACGCCGTGCATGCCATCACTGGGGAAGGCCAGGCCGGCATCGACGAGCATCAGCTCATCGCCGTACTCGAACACGCAGGTGTTCTTGCCGATTTCATGGAGGCCGCCGAGGGGAATCACCCGCAGGGTGGGCTTGTTGTTGCCGTTGGTGCTTGTGGGCATGGGTTGGGGATCCGGGGTGGTCCCGGGAGAGGGAAAACTTGGGGGGTGCTGAAGCTGAAATCACCGGGCCAGGCTGCACCGGAGATAAGCCATCGCGTCAGGTAGGACGCAGGGCAGCCAGGGCGGTGGTCAGGCGGTCGCGCACGTCGCTGTCAGCGGAAACCAGGGGAAGACGGGGGGCGCCAACGGCCCAGCCCTCGAGCTCCAGGGCGGCCTTGACGGGAATCGGGTTGGTGCTGGAAAACAGGGCCCGGCAGAGGGGCAGCAGCTGGTCGTGGATGGCCAGGGCACCGGGGTTGTCACCGCCCAGGAAGGCCTTGATCATCTGCTGGATCTGGCGCCCGACCAGATGGCTGGCCACGCTGACCACGCCAACGGCTCCGACGGCCAGCATCGGCAGGGTGAGGGCGTCATCACCGCTGTAGATCGCCAGACGGGAGCCACAATGCTGGCGCAGGCGACTGACGTCATCGGTGCTGCCGCTGGCCGCCTTGAAGCTCACCACGTTGGGCAGGTCCATGAGGCGGGCGGTGGTTTCCGGCGAAAGGCTGCAACCGGTCCGACCGGGGATGTTGTAGAGCATCACCGGCAAGGCTGGCGCCGCCGTGGCGATCGCCCGGAAGTGGGCTTCGAGCCCGTCCTGAGGAGGCTTGTTGTAGTAGGGAACCACCACCAGGGCCCCATCCGCCCCGTGGGCCTGGGCCTGGCGGATCGCCTCCACCGCTTCGCTGGTGCAGTTGCTGCCAGTGCCGGCGATCACCCAGGCCCGATCAGCGACGGCGCCCTTGACGGTGGCAAGCAGTTGATGCTGCTCCTGCCAGCTGAGGGTGGGCGACTCACCCGTGGTGCCGGCGATCACCAGGCCATCGGAGCCATGGCCCACCAGGTGCTCGGCCAGCCTGGCGGCCTGGGGCAGATCCACGGAACCATCGCTGGCGAATGGGGTCACCATGGCGGTGATCACCCGGCCAAAGGGAATGGGGCTGGCGGCCAGGGCGCTCAAAGCACACCTCCGGCTATGGCCGTCTGGGCCTGGTGGGCGGCCTGACCGGCTGGATTCAGCAACAGCTCGGCGATCTGGATCGCGTTGAGAGCAGCGCCCTTGCGGATCTGATCACCACAGAGCCAGAGCTCCAGGGCGTTGGGATCGCTGAGGTCCTGACGGATCCTGCCGACCGCCACCGGGTCCCTGCCGGTGACATCGGTGGGCATCGGGAACCGGTTGGTTTCAAAATCTTCGATCAGCTCGATGCCGGCAGCAGCCCCCAAGGCCGCGCGTGCCTCTTCAAGGGGGAATGGCTCGCTGAAGGCGATGTTCACCGATTCGGAGTGGGCCCGCAGCACCGGAACCCGAACGCAAGTGGCGCTCAGCCGCAAGCCCGGCAAGCCGAGGATTTTGCGGGTTTCATGGAGCATCTTGAGCTCCTCCTCGCAGTAGCCGCTGGGCTGCAGCGGCGAGTTGTGCAGGAAGAGGTTGAAGGCGAGCGAGTGGGGAAGCACGGTGCTCACCGCTTCACCGCCATCAAGCACGGTGCGGCTGAGCTGGCGCAGCTCTTCCATGGCGCGGGCCCCAGCCCCACTGGCCGACTGATAGGTGCTCACCACCACCCGCTCGATCGCCCGGTGGGCCTGCAGCGGGGCCAGGGCAAGGCAGAGCAGGATCGTGGTGCAGTTCGGGTTGGCGATCAGGCCCCGATGGCTGATGGCCGCCTGCGGATTCACTTCCGGAACCACCAGCGGAACGTCTGGATCGAGGCGAAAGGCACTGGAGTTGTCGATCACGATCGCGCCGGCAGCCATGGCCTTGGCGGCCCATCGCCTGGAGATCGAACCGCCGGCCGAAGCCAGCACCAGATCGACACCGATGAACGATTCGGCGCTGACCGCCTGCACCGTCAAGGACCCCCCGTTCCAGCGGATGGTCTGGCCAGCCGAGCGGGGCGAGGCCAGTAAACGCAGTTCGCGAATTGGAAAGTGGCGCTCGGCCAGCAGCTCGAGCAACTCCTGACCAACGGCACCGGTGGCACCGAGGATCGCCACGGTCAGGGGGCGGTTGGGGAGTTGGGAAGGAGGTGCGGCGGCGGTCAAGGGCAGTGGGGAATCGGGACGGAGGAGGGGGATGTCAGCGGGCTAGGGCCAGGCTGAGGGTGGCTGTTCGCATCGCTCTGGTGCGTCGAGGCCATGGAGTCAACCCGGTTTGTTGCCCGATTTTTCCGCTTGTTGAAGGGGGAAGGGGAGGGGAAACCTGGCTTGAAAATCGAGAATGATCGAGGAGTTGGTCGCTGGTTGACCTGAAAAAAGGTCTGGATGGTGGGTTGCGTTAAGTGCTGAGAAATAAAAGAAAAAGCTGATCAGCTGAA
The DNA here is from genome assembly GCA_013203655.1 of Cyanobacteria bacterium bin.51. Classification (GTDB taxonomy): domain Bacteria; phylum Cyanobacteriota; class Cyanobacteriia; order PCC-6307; family Cyanobiaceae; genus Regnicoccus. The sequence goes on along the minus strand of JABMPN010000027.1, from coordinate 45 downwards.
TGGGCAGTGAATGGATCAAAGGGCACAGTCAGGCCTCTATGAATT
>JABMPN010000026.1 GCA_013203655.1 Cyanobacteria bacterium bin.51 | reverse complement strand
GCCCAGGCTGATGCCCGCGGCGAATTCCTCAGTTCATCCCAGATCGATGCTCTCGCCTCGGTCGTTGCGGACAGCAACAAGCGTCTTGATGCCGTCAACCGCATCACCTCCAGCGCTTCTGCACTCGTCACCAATGCCGCCCGCGAGCTCTTCGCCCAGCAGCCCGCCCTGATCGCTCCCGGTGGCAACGCCTACACCCACCGACGCATGGCCGCCTGCCTGCGGGACATGGAGATCATCCTCCGCTACGTCACCTATGCCGTCTTCACCGGTGACGCCTCCGTCCTGGAAGACCGCTGCCTCAACGGCCTGCGCGAGACCTACCTCGCCCTCGGCGTCCCCGGCGCTTCAGTTGCTGAAGGTGTCCGCAAAATGAAGGACGCTGCCCTGGGCCTGGTTAACGACCGCAACGGCATCACACCCGGTGACTGCACCGCCCTCGCTTCTGAGATCGGCACCTACTTCGATCGCGCTGCCGCTGCTGTCGGCTGATCCCTTTTTCTCTCCGGTTCCCCTTCTTTTCTCTTTCCCATGTCCAAGACTCCACTCACCGAGGCCGTTGCCGCCGCTGACTCCCAGGGTCGGTTTCTGAGCAACACCGAGCTCAACGCCGCCTTCGGTCGCTACGAGCGCGCCAAGAACGCCCTTGAGGCCGCCAAGGCTCTCACCGCCAACGCTGACTCCCTCGTCAACGGCGCTGCTCAGGCCGTCTACAACAAGTTCCCCTACACCACCCAGCAGCAGGGGCCCAACTACGCCTCCACCCCCGAGGGCAAGGCCAAGTGCTCCCGTGACATCGGCTACTACCTCCGTCACATCACCTACTCCCTGGTCGCCGGTGGCACCGGGCCCCTCGATGAGTACCTCATCGCCGGCCTCGATGAAATCAACCGCGCCTTTGAGCTCTCCCCCTCCTGGTACGTCGAGGCCCTCACCTACATCAAGGCCAACCACGGCGTCTCCGGTGATCCCGGTGTGATCGCCAACAACTACATCGACTACGCCATCAACGCGCTCGTCTGAGCTTGGCGGTGCCATCGATACCAGGGCCCCAAGGGGCCCTTTTTTCATGGCTGTGATCCCTGAGGGGCCTCCACGGGGGGGATCAGGCTGGCCTGGAGGGCGCGGCGGCTGTCTTCGGCGAGCAGATGCTCCGCCTGGCTCAGCCACTGACCCCAGCGTTCCGCCTTGTGCAGCTCGATCAGCTGATGCAGGTCAGGCAGGGCCGAGGAGCGGGCACGGCCACGGTCGCGGTGGTCCTCGCAGTGGTCACGGAGCACCGCCTCGAGCACCTGCAGGTCGTGGAGGTCACCGAGGCAATCCTGGGCTTTGCGCAGTTCTCCAATCCAGGCACTGAGGGCAGGATGAGCGAACGGTTCGAGGTACTCCAGGGAGTAGCGCACCCCTTTGATGGATTTGCGCAGGTCATGCAGGGCTTCATCGCCGGGATCGACGGCGAACCAGCCACCCTGCAGGAACAGGTCGCCGAGGGCCTGGCTGTGCCACTCATACAGCCAGGCCCGCAGGGGCTGACGTCCGATCGGCGTGAACCGGGGGGAATGCTGCCACTTGTGGAGTTTGGCGAGCAGATCGAGATAGGGGGCTCCGCGCAGCGTGTCGGTCAGACCGGCAAAGGCTCGCTTCCGATCCCGGGCCAGTTGCTTGAGCAGGGGCTTGAGGGCCTTCTGTTCCTTGCCGGGCAACTGGGGCAACCAGGTGGAGCCCAACCGGTCCCGGAGCACATCGAGATCCCGGGTGAGCCCGGTGCGGCGCGCCACCTTGGCGATCCGGTTGTCCCCCACCGCCTCCGGGACGACCACCGCCGCAGCGAACAGGCGCAGGGCCGTGCGCAGCCGCCTCAGGCTCACCCGCAACTGATGCAGAGCTTCGGGGTCCTGATCGGCGATCACCTCGGCCTGCAGTTTTCCCAGCCGGCGGGTCTGCCGTTGGATCAGCTCGGCGGCATAGGCGCCACTGCTGAGGTCGGGAGGGAAAGGGTCAGCCATGGGAGCATGCTGCTTCAGAACCAGCGCCGGGAGATCGGGCGCTTCCCTTCCCAGACACGCTGGAGTCGCCTGAACGGGGGTAGAGGGGGATGGGCCGGTTAACGGTTAACGGTTAACGGTTAACGGTGGGTTAGCGGTTGGTCGGGAAGGAAGCGGGCCATAAGCTGCCGGCAGACGGGGGGAGGCCGCATCGAATTCAGCGACAGCGCCGATCAACTTCCCCAGGAAGCCTGGGCCGAGCTGGTGCGCGAACGGCGGCGCTGGCTCTGGAGCGAGGGTTATCCGCTCTTCCAGATGCTGGAGAGGTTTCTGGCCGATGCCCCCCAGCTGGCCGTCGCCCTGGGCTATGCCGACACCACCGCCCTGCTCCGGGAGGGCTACGGGCTGGAGCTGGTCCTGGGCGAAGGGGCCGAGCGCTGGTTGAAGCTGCTGGGCCATGCCCAGCCCGCGGCCCGCGATCAGAAGATCTGCGCCTGCTGCGGTGTTCCCTTCCGGGCACGACGCCAGGATGCCCGTTACTGCTCAAGCACTTGCCGCTCGCGGGTCAGCCGCCGCCGCCGGATCAGCGACGGGTCGCCGTCCAGTCTTCGAACCAACCCCGGCGCCAGAGCAGATAGGTTTGCAGCATCGCAATGAAGGCCATGAGCGCCAGGGCGAAATAATAACCAAACGGCAGATTCAGCTCCGGCATCACCTTGAAATTCATGCCATAGATGCCGGCGATGAAGGTGAGCGGAGCGAAGATGCTCGAAACGATCGTGAGCGTTTTCATCACCTGATTCATGCGATTGCCGGTGCTGGCCATGTAGGCATCGGAAACGGCATCGCACTGATGGCGCAACAGTTCGGTGTTCTCGAAGATCAGCCGCACGTGTTCTTCCATATCCTCGAAACCCTTGCGGGCTTCGGGCCCGAGAATGCGCTGGTTCGTGCGCAGCAGGATCAGGATCTGATGGCGCAGGGGCCACACCTGATGATGAATCCGGCGGAGGCTGACCCGGGCCTGATACGACTGGTTGAGCAGCTTCGGCTTGGGATTGCGCAGGGCCGATTCCTCCAGGCGATCGAGAAGATCCGAGAACTGCTCAAGGATCGGGAAGAGCTCATCGAGCAGCTCATCAATCAGAAAATGGAGCACATCATCGAGATCCTCCCGGCTCGGAGGCGGCGACAGGTTGGCCAGCCAGCGGGTGAGCTGGGGAAAGGATTCCTGCTTGGGAACCTCCTCAAGGCTGATCAGGAGATTGGGCAGCAGCAGCAGGCCCACCTGTTCGCTGATCAGCTGGGCCGGGGTGCGGGCAAAGCCGAGACGGTGGATCACCACCAGCACCGCATCGCCCGACGCATCCACCCGCGTGCGCTGGGGCGTGTCGATCAGCGGCGCCTGCATCGGGCCCGGCACCCCCAGCCGCTGCAGGATCGCCCGGATCAGAACCGCATCCGCCAGCCCCTGCAGCCGCACCCAGAGCGGATCACCGCTGGCGATCAGGGGATCCAGCTGCTCGGGCCGCTCCAGGCTGATCTGGACCATGCCGGCGGAGCCGAAACGGAGCGCCGAGAGCCGGGTGGGGGCCGCCCCGCCGTGAATGAACAGCTGGCCCGGCAGCTGGCCCGGCCGCTCCTCCAGTCGTCTGGAAACGAGGGAGTCGGGGGGAGTGCGGATCATCCACGCGTTCTAGCGATCCCACCATGGCCCGGAGTGGGGATGGCGGGATGCAGGAGGCGTTCCACTCCAAGGCCGACCGTCAACAGGGCGCCCTGGATCAACAGGCAACAACCAACCTGGGAACGGCGTTGCCAGAGCAGACCAGCCATGGGGGGAAAAGGCGGAACATGAATTTGAACCGGCCCGTTTCGGTCGTTCTGCCATCTCCGCGACCGTGTCAGGCATGCCGGATCACCTCCTCTCGATCAACCGATGTCAGGCGCATTCCGCCGCGACGGGTGCCACTGGAAAGCCGATCAGCGCCGCTTCCCGCTCACTGAGCCGGCGGCTCCAGGCTTTGGGGATCGGATCGTTCCAGCGGAAGCCCGCCTGCCGGGCCCGATGACGCTCGTCGTAGGGGAGTTGGGCCCGGTAGAGCTGGCGGGGTTCGAGGCCGGCGACCAGCAGGGCTTCGAGGTCGTCACAGCGCTCGAACACCTGGGCGAGGTAGATGCAATCGGTGAGGGCTCGGTGGGCCACCCAGACCGGCACGCCGTAGGCCAGAGCCAGATCCCGCACCGAGGGGGTGGCCCGCAGCTGGCGCTCGGCAGGCCAGCGCAGGTCTTCCATGCTGCACAGCCAGGGTTTCTCGATGGCTGGCAGAGGGCCGCGGCCGAACCAGGCCCGGTCGAAGCCGACGTTATGGGCCACGATCACGTCGGCACTGGCCACCAGCTCCTGGAAATAGAGAAGCCCCGCCTGCCAGGGCTGCTCCAGCCGGCTCACCGCGGCATCGATGCCGTTGATGGCCTGGGCCGCGTTGCTCTGGCAGGGCAGCAGCAGCGAGAGCTGGCTGAGCACGGCGCGGCTGGGCACATGAAACAGCACCGCCCCCACTTCGATGCAGTGCTCACGCTCGGGATCCAGGCCGGTGGTCTCGGTGTCAAGGATCAGCAGCCGCTGGGGGCAGGCCAGCTCGGAGCCGGCCGCCTTGGCCGGCGGTGTCGGCAGAGAGGCTGGCTCAACAAGAGTCGGTTCCACTCGGTCCGTTTCGGGCGCGTCTGCGACGAGGCTGAGCAGGCTGGTCTGCTGCCAGCGGTTCGCCTCCTGGTCGGTTGAATCCAGGGCCCGTGGGGCTCCCGACGCTGTTGCCATGGGCCTGCTCCCCCCAGGGTGGTTGTCCTCCATGATCCCAGCTCCGCGAAGCGAATGGCAGGGAGGGGCAACCGGTCGGCAGAGCCCGCCCTCGGATATCAGTGAGAGCAAGGGATAAGCGCGATCTGAAGATGCCTGAATCGCGGCAGACGCAGGCCCAGGATGTTGACAACCTCAGACTTCGTGATATAGTCACTTCAACGGATGCACATTGCGTCGGCCATTCATGCAACTCGGCAATGCTTGCCGCTTGAATGCTTGCCACCAAGTTGCACAATCACCGCTCAGGTGATCGATCCCGCGTTGATCTGCCTTATACCAAAAGGTTATTGAGGCGAAGGATTTTCTTGATCCCTACGCTCCAGATCTTGCCTGTTTTGTGGTTCGCGGAAATTCCTGCGAGCCTCGTGCATGCGTGCTTCCGTTGTCGAAACATAGGAGAAGAACACCATGAACACCACAACCACGAGAAGTGACGTTGACCAAACCCAGGTGAACGAACAACTCAGGAAGGCCGTCCTGGAAAAGAAGCAGGCCCAAGTAGAGGCCTGGTCGATGCAAATCGAGAAGTTGCAGGAGGGCCTGAAAGATGCGGCCGCCAATGTGCGCGATGAAACCGAAAAACGGGTGGCGGATCTCACCGAGGCACGCGATCAAGCCAGTGAGCAGCTGGCTCAGCTTCAGCAGTCCACTCAGGAGACCTGGGCCTCCATTCTTGAGCAGAGCGATGAGGTGTTCCGGGATCTGGCAGAGCGTTTCCATGCCTTCACCGAGGGCCAGAGCTGAGGCCTGAGTGCCTCTGTGCGGATCCGTGCCGTCATCCCTTGAGACAAACCATCTGATCCGCAGTGGCTCACCAAAAAAGCGGTGGCAGGAACTTCTTCCTGTCACCGCTTCCTTGTTCCGTAGCATTCCATCCATTGATGACATCCAAGACCACCTATCCATCTCCTGACAGCCGCACCAGCCTTGTCGACTTTTCTCAGGCTCTGAGTGAAACAGCGGCGTCCCGGATGCCTGCCGCCCTGACAGAAGCCCTTCTCCCAGAGATCACCGCATCGTTCTGGTTGCTCGTCACCAGCGACGCGCTCATCGACGCCAAGGAGAGCCAGGTTCTGAGGATGATTCTTGACAAGGCTCTGCCCAGTGGTGTCTCCATGGCCCTCGAGCTGAACTGGACACCTGAGCTCTGGGGGCTACCTGCAGGCGCTGCTCCGACCCCTGAGATCCTGCGACGTTTCCGGCCCTTGGCCGAAGCCGCCCAACTGATCCGCTGCAGCGTCGAAGAGGCGGAAGCCTTCTTTTCCAGCGCCGATCCAGTGGCGATTCAGCAACATATGGCGCAGCGGCCAGCGTTGTTGATCACCGGTCCCGCCGGTGATCTGCGCTGGAGTATCGGCGGCCAAAAGGGGAGGATGGACCCCGGGCTAGTGGAAGACCACGACACCTTTTTGGCCAGACTGCTCGACAAGCTGTGCTCCCATCCTCAGCTGCTCGGGAGTGCCGGGCCGGGGATCAATGCGATCGCCGATCCCGATCTTCTTGCCGAACAATTGCTCTCGGCGGCCGCACCGGCTGCCCCATCAGCGGGCACGCATTCGCCGGAACCATCTACTCAGGGAACCGGGAGCGTCGATGGAGCCCGATCTTCCGAAAGGCAGGACTGAATCAGCCCATCACTCCACCGCTCCAACACCGCTCCAAGGTTGAGCCCGTCACCTTCTGCCCGCCGTGATTCCACTCCCGTTGGCCCCAACCATCGCTGCAGACATCAAGGATGGGAGCACAGAATCGGGATGTTTCTGATCCCTCCCTCCTGCAGATCGGAGCCGGGCTTGGGGAACGGTTCGAGGAAGTTTGCCTTCCGGTCAGAACGGTGATTCACACACCCTCAAAGAAACTCTTCATGGACAAGCCAATCGTTTCCGCCAACGAACCCATTGCCGTGGAGCTGAAGAAGGGAAAAACCTACCTCTATTGCAGCTGCGGACGCTCGCAGGGTCAACCGTTCTGCGATGGCTCCCACAAGGGCAGTGGGTTCACGCCTCAATCCTTCAAGGCCGACTCGAAGGGAGAAAACTGGCTCTGCCGCTGCAAGCAGACGGGCAATTCACCCTATTGCGATGGAAGCCATGCCCAGGTTCCAGACGACCAGGTAGGGCAGAGATTTTCCCTCGCCCGTGCAACCGAATCGCCGGAGGATTCTGAGGAACCCGAGGAACCAGACCCGAGTCAACCCGATCAGGACCGGATGCCGGAGCCGCACCCCACGGCAGAAGAACCCACGCTGGGCTTCATCCACAACCTCGCCGAGCACGGGCTCAAGCAGGTAGGGCCCCATGGGCCCGTTGCCGCAATGGGAGTTCCACGCAGCGAACTGCCCAGCTGGGATCATCTCCAGATCCTGGCGGCCCAGCTCGCCCGCCAACCCCTCCAGAACGAGGCACCGGTGGGAACCGAGCTGGTGCTGGGCCCGCAGGCCGCCAAGCCCCTTCACCTGCGGATTCCGCTTTTCGTGTCCGACATGAGTTTCGGAGCCCTCTCCGAAGAGGCGAAGCTGGCCCTGGCCCGCGGAGCCGAACAGGCTGGAACCGGCATCTGCTCCGGGGAGGGGGGCATGCTGCCCGAGGAGCAGGCGGCCAACAGCCGCTATCTCTATGAGCTGGCCCCAGGGCAATTCGGCTACCGGCCTGAGTTGCTCAAGCAGGTCCAGGCGTTCCACTTCAAGGGCGGGCAGGCGGCCAAGACCGGCGCTGGAGGCCACTTTCCCGGCATCAAAACCAACGCCCGGATCGCTGCCTTGCGCGACGTTCCTGAGGGCGAGCCGGTGATCTCTCCGTCCACCTTCACGGATCTGTCAACGGTGGAAGATTTTCGGCGATTCGCAGGCCGGGTGCGGGAGATCACGGGCGGGATCCCCGTGGGCTTCAAGATGAGCGCCCAGCACATCGAAGCCGATCTGGACTTCGCTCTAGGGAACCACTGAAAAACCCGCTAAAATCAATCAGGATCCAAGACTGAGACTGGAACGGATGGCCGCCCCCTTCCAGTTGGGTTTCACGGATTACGAGCAGACCTACGCCAAGAAGAAGACGCGTCGGCAGATCTTCCTCGAGGAAATGGAAGCCACAGTTCCGTGGGACTCCTTCCTGGCCCTGATCCAGCCCGTGTACTACAAGCCCACGGGCAAGGGTGGGCGGCCTCCCTGCCCTTTGGAGGTGATGCTGCGCATCCACCTCCTGCAGCAGTGGTTCACCCTCTCTGATCCATTGATGGAGGAGATGTTGATCGACACCCCCTGCTTCCGCCGCTTTGCGGGGATCGACATCATCGATGACCGGATCCCTGATGAGACAACGATCCTCAACTTCCGTGACCTGCTGGAAGAGCACCAGATCGCGGAGCAGATCTTGGAGAGTGTGAACCAGAGTCTGAGCGAGAAGAGCGTGATGCTCAAGGAGGGGACGATCCTCGATGCCACGATCATCAATGCACCCAGTTCAACCAAGAACAAGAAGGGCGAGCGGGATCCTGAAATGCACTCGGTGGCCAAGGGCAACCAGTGGTTCTTTGGGATGCGCTGCCACATCGGCGTTGATGCAACCTCGGGTTTGGTCCACTCCGTGGTGAGTACGGCAGCAAACGTGCATGAGCTGAATACTGCGGCCGATTGCATCCATGGAGAGGAACGCGTGATCTATGGAGATGCCGGCCACATCGGCATTGAGAAGCGCGATGCTTTCAAAGACTGCGCTGCTGAGATGCGTATAGCCATGAAGCCCGGACAGAGCCGCGTGCTGCCGGACAACGCAGCAGGCAGGCTACTTGATCTGATTGAGCAGGCCAAAGCGCATTTCAGGGCAAAGGTGGAGCATCCATTTCGGATCATCAAATGTCAGTTTGGATTCGGGAAGGTCTACTATCGAGGCATCCCAAAGAACGACCTCAAGCTCAAGATGCTCTTTGCAATGGCCAATCTCTGGATCATGCGAGTGCATTGTTCTTGTATAGCGTGAACGACAGGCTCAGTGTGTCTTGCGGGAGTCAACAAGCTGCATAACATCAGCTGGCCCTCGGAAAACAAGGAAAAACGGAGTGATTGCGCCCCCCAGCGCAGAAGCCCAAGCCCCAGCAGGCTCATATTCGTCTCATTGGCGAGAACGAGACAGGCGTCCTCCGAATTGAGCGGCTTGATCAGAGTTTCCCTGATGAACGTCCAGCAGGATCACGGGGCTGTGCAGAATGGGAAAGATCAGCAGAACAACGGTAGGGTGTTCCTGATCCTTCGCCGAGACAGTTCCCGTCCTTGTGTTCGGATGGGGTACGGGTTCAGCCCACTCAGGATCCGTGGGTGAGCCGGCTGATCCGATTTTAGACCCTCCTGCAAAAGTTCTGCCTCTTCTCCAGTGGAGCGGATGTCTTGCAAGTGCTGATCCGACTTGCTCATAGCCCCGCCTGCTGATTGTCGAACTGGGGGAATCCGCAGACTGCGGCAGCGGCGTGATAGTGCGGATCGAAACGATCCCAGCGGAAACTGCGTGGGTCATAGCGGCTGTGGCTGCGGTCCACGGCGGCATGGGTAGTGACCCGGGTCATTGGGATCCCAAAGGCAGCCTGCCAAAGCAGCACCTGTCCGGCGAGGGATTTATACTGAGCTTCAGTATAGTTGGAATGACCGTCTCGATCATCACGACCATCCGATGGTGAAACAAGGCTGACATGGAGGGCAACGTTGTTGATGGATCCGACGCTCGAGGGCTTGGTGCGCTGAGTGGCATCGCCGAAGGCCGACATCCCGGAACCGAATGCCCGTTTCTCATCAGGAACAATGCGCAGCCTGCTGCCGTCACGGTCAATCAGGAGGTGATAACTGGCCTGCTGATCATCTTCAGGGTGGTTAGTCTGGAAGAAAGCAACTGTTTGTGGCCCGCTGATCACGGTCTCATGGAGCACGATGAGCTGGGGGCTGGAATTCAAGGGGCGCCCCCAGCCATCCCGATTCTCTCGTTTACCGAAGTTGCTTGGATAGGCGAGTGCCGCCTGCTCGAGCGGCAACGCCAGGCTCTTAGCACAACTGGCCCGCGCTTGTTTCCCAACTGGTTGCAGACCTGAATCTGCCAATTCAATCAAAACGGGTAGACCCTGATTCCCTCCATTTTTGGCGCTGATTGACGGAGCCTTGGAATCCTTCTGATCAAACGGTTGTGTGTTCCCGGACTGGTTCCGGATGTCTGTTGACTGCCAGGGAAAACGGAGCGGCAGCGATGAGCAGCCGCTCAGCGCGAGCAGACCACATACAGTAAACCAAGGGCGCATTGGGTTCATCTACTGCTTGCGGTAGTCCCAGATCTTCCAGCGGCCGCCCTCTTCCCTGAGAGTGTATAGCCAGTTATTAGTGTTCGAAGACGCTTTATTTCCGTTCGGCGAATGGAGGATGGAAGCCTCAGTCACCGATACGACGATCGACGGCATAGAGGGTGAAGGCAGGAAGCTGATCACTTCGTTCACCTTGATAGTTGTGTATGAGTAGTAGCTATTGTTATTTCTAAGCCACTGAATCGAGCCATCCGTTTTCGTGATATCAGTCCAGAGAGGGCCGTCTGCCACTACCTGATCGGCAAGATCGACGTTGAAAGGAGGGGCGAAGATCTGAGATTTCACAGTCAGCCACTGCTCCACAATTGCCCTGGCCTCAAGCTGATTGAGACCTGACTGTTGTCCTGACTGTTGTCCTGACTGGACGTCTGACTGCTGGTCAGCCGGTGGTTTGGCGCTCGGCAGGGGCTGGATCGTGGTGCTGCGATCTGACGGCTGCTCCTGACTGGGGGTCTGCTGCGATTGGGCCATCCGGGGAGTCGGACCCTGGAGCAGGATCACCACGACTCCTAGGGCAATCAGTCCGACCGGGAAGCAGATCAGCAAAACCAGAAGGGCCTGCTGATTGGTGAAACCGCGACTAGATTCTCTCAAGAGTCCTGCTCCGCAGACGGAGCGACCTGACCGCTGAGGGACAGCAGCTGCTGATAGCCAGCTGCCACCATGCAAAAGCCAACGGGGACGCTGACAAAGCCTCCGACCAGGCAGGCGAGGTACCCGAGCACCACCACACCGAAGACGGCCAGCAGGAACAGGGTCACGTCAAACCAATGGGGCGTCACCAGTCGGCGGCTGCTGTTGAGGGCATCCACAAAGGACTGGGGGCGGTCCACCAAGGCCATACCTGCAAAGACGTAGGACACCGCCAGATAAACCCCGGGGACCATGAATGCCAGCAGGCCTAGTACAATGGCCAGACTTCCAAACAGATGCAGGCCGATCAAGTTTGGGACCTCGGCCACCTTGGTGAATAGTTCCGAGAAGACCAGTGTACGACCACGCACCGACTGGAGGCCCCCATCCAGAAGGGCAATCGAAAAAACAAGACCTACAATAGCTTGAAGTAGCGTGATACCGAACAGCAGAACGGAGATGCCCATGAGGGAATCCGGGTTGTTGGTGCCAGCGGAGATCAGGCCATATTGAAGCCCCTGGAGAAGGCCGAGCACAACTGCCGCCAGCACAGTGAAGCCGACCAGCGTGCCAGCATTGCGGTTGAATCCATTCCATCCATCACGAAAGGCTCTGCCCGCCTGGAAGGCGTGTGGGGAAGAAGACATGGACGAGGTTTCAACCGCTTCAGACTTTAATCCGAAGCGACAGAAGATTTCCAGAGCTACTGGACCTTCGGAATGGGTGGCTGCGCTGACCGCACCGAGCGCAGGCTTCCTGATGCAGAAAATGCATATGGAAGCCGCCCATGCAGCCTGGGACTGAGGCGGGTGCCTTTTATTGGACAGCCTGGGCCCCTGTCATCGTTAACCCTGGGCGGGAGGAACAGGATTCAGTCTCAGTGTAGACCTCATGGGGAGTTCTGCCTCCCAGTGCACTGTGGGGTCTTACATGGCAATACCTCCACAGGAATCGGGCCAGGCTGATTTCAGCCTCCCAGCCGTCGCTATAGGCACGCAGGTACACCTCTACTCGGCTTCGCCGAGACGCCTTCGGCTACATACTTGACTGTTCGCCACAGCCTCTCCACCAGGATGTTGTCATAGCAGCGCTTTCTGCCAGACCAGCTGATCTTAATTTCCTCTGTCTTGAGTCGCGCCACAAAGTCTCCAGAGGTGAATTGGCACCCCTGATCGGAATGGAAGATCTCTGGCTTTCGACCACTGCCTAGCGCGATGTCCAAAGCGTCCAGGCAGAATTCCGTGTCAAGGCTGTTGGAGAGCTTCCAGCTGAGCACATGCCTAGAGTAGAGATCCACGATCACCACCAGGTACAGAAAACCTTTCTGTAGTGGGATGTAGGTGATGTCCGTCGCCCAGACCTGATCCACGGCCGTGACCTGATTGAGTTCCTCCAGGCAGGGGAAACGCTCTGATGGCTCACCAGGAATCGTGGTGCGAGGCTTCTGGTAGATCGCCCGTAAACCCATGCGCCGCATGATGTTTCGCACCCGCTCGCGGCTGATCGGGATCCCTTCTCTGGCCAGGTAGTCCACCATCCGGCGGCTGCCGGCGGTGGGATCCTCCAGGTAGAACGCATCGATCCTGGCCATGATCCGTAGCGTGGATTCACGCACCGGCACCGGCTGGTAATACAGCGAGGATCGAGGCAGGCCCAGGAGCTCACATTGACGGCTGTCCGTGAGCTCGGGGTGGTCATGATCGACCAGTTTGCGCAGTTCACGGGCGTCAGAGCAGTTGTGATTTTTTTTGAGCCACTCCAGCTCCATCTGCAGCCTGCCGATCTGCTGGAACAGCTCAGCCTCCTTCGCCTGTCCGTCCTCCTTGTCCTTGCTCTTCTTGCCGCGAGTGAATACCTCGCTGGCGCCATCCAGCATCTGCTTCTTCCACTGGCTCACCTGGATTGGGTGAATGGCATTGTCAGCGGCAATCTCCTGGATCGTCTTGCTGCCACTGATTGCCTCCATGGCGATCCTGGCCTTGAACTCGGGACTGTGGGTGCGGCGCTTACTCAACTCCTTCGGAGAAGGCTGCGCCAACGGTGGGAGCTCCTTTCAGGGGCGGTGCCCCGCCTCAGAGGTTAACGATGGGCCCTGTCCAGAAAAACCAGACCACCTCAATCGCTACCGTGGAAACGGCGCTGGAGCAATGGCGACGCTACGGACGGCAGCCCTCAACCTGCTCCGACTGGCTGGATTTCAGTCGATCCGAGCCGGCATGCAGGCCGTCACTCACGACATCACAGCGCTACTGGCGATGGCGACGAGAAAGCCAGAACCAAGCACGAGTTAAGACTTTGAATCAGCCCTGGGGCGGGATGGGAGCGGATCCGCGAAATTAAAATACAGGGTGTGATCTAGTTCTTTGCATGGACGTGGGGCTTCATCTTCTTCACGGGCTTGTTGGTGGTGATATGGCGCACGCCTTTCTCTAAATCTTGAGTCGCAAGCGCCCCTAGGTCTACAGACCTCCCATCCTCTTCTGGCGGACAATCTCAGCTTGCACTGTAGCACCGATTGCATTTCCAAGCTGCTGGACTTTGGCCTGGCACCGCTGCCTTCAACACTGGTGCCGCTGGAATCCACGTTGATGGTCCCGATCGAGACCCCCATCCCACCGCCTCTGGATGTGATCCACCACTTTTTCCCTTAGGTGCATAATCGCAAGGAACCCGCCGCGGCCATCCAGCCCTACAGCAAGGCCACGGCCTCGACCAGCTTCTCCCAGGGCACTCCGCCGTAGCTGGCCGTGACCCAAGAGGAGGTGTGGCCAAGCAGCCGAGCAGCGACAGCCTCGTTGAGGCCCTCTGCCCTCATCACTGTCACAGCGCGGTCCCTGAGGCCCTTTGGGCTTACGCCTGTGATCAGCTTGCTTGGCTTGGCCATATTTACGCCCCATCGATTGTGTCGGGCCTGGTACTGTGAAGGCCACAGGAAAACGTCCTTGGTTCTAAGCCTCTCCGCCACCTCTTCTAGGCAGGGATGGAGAGGAATCTCCCTCTCTGAGGATGATGCCTTCAATGGCCTAAGATCGTTCGGCCTGATGATTATTCGATCCTCAAGGATGTCTTCAGAGCAAAGGCCCGTGACCTCGGCGAGACGAGCACCAGTGAAATAAAGCAGCCTCAAAATATCTAAATGATCCCTGTTGCCTTGCCACTTGGCAGGGTCAGTAATGGCTACCTCCTGCTTCCGTGGACGCGCCACCTTGATCCTTTTGTTGAGCCCTTCAAAGATGTGAGGACGGTCAGGCTTCATCTCATGCAACACCGACCACAAGCCGCTGAGGTAAGCCAGCTGAGTTTTGGCGGAGGAAGGCATCTGATGTTCCAGAAGAGAGGTCCTGTACTCAATGGCTTGCTGCCTCGTTGCTGCCGTCGGGTGAACCACCCCTGCGAAGCCAAGGAAGCCACACAGGGAGTCCCTCCAGGCATTAATCGTTCGTTTTGCAGGATTCTTCAACGCTGCGGCCAGCTCAACCAGCTCATCAGCTGTGAGGTGCTCCCTCGGCTTTTCAATGCCGTGAAGAACGCGTGTGTATCGGCGTGCCTGCTCAAGCGTCATCCAGCCCTCTTCGGCGGCCACAGTGGCTCCCTCGTCCAGGGCAGCAACTGGCTCTTGGTCTGACAGGTCGGAAGCTTTAGGCAGGGCGTCTGTTAGCTCCTCAGGGCCAAGAGCAAGCTGCCCCCGGGCAATCTTGATGACATGGTCCGTGCGAGCCACGAAAGCCGGGGACCTGCGGTGTGCCTCCCGATAGGTCGCTCCTCCAGGCTCAACCCAGACCGTCTTGCCAAAGATTGGCTGGAGGTCCTTGGGAACGCCACGCTGGAGTTGGTACCCATTGCGTGCCTTGCGCACGTATGTAGGGTGCCTTCTGAAGCCCACCTTTAGCCACGGCTTTAGTCACGTCACAATAGGGTCAAACCCAAGTGAAATCAGAACAGTTGCGGGAGCTGATGCCCGCCCTGGCCAACAAGACCTACTTCAACTATGGCGGCCAGGGACCACTGCCTTCGCCGTCGCTTGCGGCAATCACCGAGAGCTGGCAGTGCATCCAGGAGCTGGGGCCCTTCACAGGATCCATCTGGCCGTGGCTGGCGGCTCAGACCCAGGGAGTGCGCGGGGATCTGGCGGCCATCTGCGGGGTTCCTCCCCATCGTCTGGCGCTCACCGAAAATGTGTCCAGTGGCTGTGTGCTGCCGCTCTGGGGTCTGCCCTGGCAGGGCGGTGACGAACTCCTGATCAGTGATTGCGAGCATCCCGGTGTGGTGGCCGCCTGCCGGGAGCTCGCCCACCGTGAAGGACTCAAGCTCAGTACCCTGGCGGTGGGCTCGATCCGCTCGGTCTCCGGCGAAGCGACTGATGCGGCCGTGCTCGACGCCCTTGAGCAGGCCCTCAGTCCGCACACCCGCCTGGTGGTGCTCTCCCATCTGCTCTGGAACACCGGTCTGGTGATGCCGATCGAAGCGGTGGCCCGGCGGCTGGAGCACCACCCTCGCCATCCCTGGTTGCTGGTCGATGCCGCCCAGTCGGTGGGGTCCCTGCCGGTGGCGGCGGCAGCCTCGGCGGCCGACATCTACGCCTTCACCGGCCACAAGTGGTGTTGCGGTCCAGAGGGCCTGGGTGGTGTCGCCCTGTCGGAGCGGATCCTCAATGCCTCAAGACCGACGCTGGGGGGATGGCGCAGCCTGACCAATGAGAACGATGCCGGCCTTGATGGCCCGGGCGGTGGCCATGATCCGTGGCACCACGATGGTCGCCGTTTTGAGGTGGCCACCTCCTGCGCTCCTTTGATGGCAGGGTTGCGCTGCTCGCTTGAACTGCTTGATGCGGTCGGAGGGGCGCCGGCTCGGCTGGCCTTGATCCGCGAGCGCAGCAGCCAGCTCTGGCTCGGCCTGCAGGCCATTCCAGGCCTGAAGGCCCTGCTCCAGGAGCCGCCGCCGGCTGGTTTGGTGAGTTTCGAACTGGAGTGCGAGGGCCGGGGCCACACGCCAGCTTCTCTGGTGGAGAAACTGGGCGAGCAGGGGGTGTGGCTGCGCAGCCTCGATGACCCCCACTGCCTGCGGGCCTGCACCCACCTGACCACCACCAGCGAGGAGGTGGAGCAGTTGTTGGCCGCCCTGAGCTCCCTACTGGAATAGCGGTGCCAGGTGGGCGGCAGGTCAGGCGGCGACTCAGGTTGTTTCGGGATCGAACATCGCCTTGAAGACCCAGCCGGCCAGCAGGGCACCGACGATCGGGGCAAGCCAGAACAGCCAAAGCTGGCCCATGGCCTCACCTCCCACCCAGAGCGCCACACCGGTGCTGCGGGCGGGGTTCACCGAGGTGTTGGTGACGGGAATGCTGATCAGGTGAATCAGGGTCAGTGAGAGGCCGATCGGCACGCCGGCGATGGCGCCGAGCTCCTGTTTGTGGGTGGCACCGAGGATCACCAGCAGGAACACGAAGGTGAGGATCACTTCGATCACAAGCGCCGAGAGCAAGCTGTAACCGCCGGGGGAGTGGGCACCGAAGCCATTGGTGGCCAAAGGATTGCTGCCTGTCAGTTCAAAACCCGGGCGACCACTGGCCACCAGCTTGATCACGCCACCGGCGATCACCGCGCCAAGCACCTGGGCGACGATATAAGGCAGCAGCCCGGAGCCTGGAAACTTGCCGCCGGCCCAGAGGCCGAAGCTCACGGCGGGATTGATGTGGCAGCCGGAAATATGGCCGATGGCATAGACCATCGTTAACAGAGTGAGGCCGAAGGCGATCGATACGCCGAGAAAACCGAGGCCCAGGGGGTTGGCGGCGGCGTTGTCATAGGGAAAGACGGCAGCCAGCACAGCGCTGCCGCAGCCACCGAGGACAAGCCAGAAGGTTCCAATCAGTTCGGCTAAGAACTTTTTGGGCATCGGCACACTTTGGGACATCAGACGAAACCGTTAGGTCGGAAAAAGACGCCTAATGATAACAATCACCTCTTCCTGTTCCTGAAGCGATCAAGCCAGGCGCTGGCGCAGGGCCCGCTCGGCTTCCTCCCGGTCGTCGAAGTGGATCTTGGTGGTGCCGAGGATCTGGTAATCCTCGTGGCCCTTGCCGGCGATCAGCACCAGATCGCCGGCCGTTGCGGCCGCAATGCTCAGGGCAATGGCGCTGGCCCGATCCCCTTCCACCAGCAGATCCGTGCCGGCGGGGATGCCGGCCACCACGTCGTTGAGGATGCGCCCTGGATCTTCGCTGCGAGGGTTGTCGGAGGTGACGACCACCCGGTCGGCGAGCCGAGCGGCGATGGTTGCCATCTGGGGACGCTTGCCCCGATCCCGGTCACCACCGCAGCCGAACACACAGATCAGTCGCCCGCTGCAGAAGGGTCTGCAGGCAGCCAGGGCGTTCTCGAGGCCGTCTGGTGTGTGGGCGTAGTCGACCAGCACAGCCGGCAAGGCTTCAGAGCCAGCCGCGATTTCAGCCAGCCGCACCCGCTCCATGCGCCCGGGCACGCCGGCGAACGAGGGAATGGCCTCCAGCAGCCGGGGCAACTCCAGGCCCTGCTGCTGCAGCACGCCCACCGCCTGCAACAGGTTCATCAGGTTGAAGCGGCCCACCAGGGGCGATCGGAACGGACCACGGCCCAGCGGCGTGTGCAGCCTGCCGCTGACCCCATCGGCACTGAAGCTCAGCTCCTCCATCCGCAGCTCGGCGCTGGTGGATTGAAGGGAGCTGCGCCAGAGGCGCTCGCCGAGGCTGCCGGCCAGGTGGTCCGCCAATCTCGCCCCCCAGGGATCATCGATGTTCACCACCGCCGAGCCTGCCAGCAGCGGTTCAGCGAACAACAGGGCCTTGGCCTCGAAATAGGCCTGCATCGACGGGTGGTATTCGAGGTGGTCCTGGCTCAGGTTGGTGAACACGGCTCCGGCGAAGCGGCAGCCCGCTACCCGCCCCTGATCGAGGGCGTGGGAACTCACCTCCATGGCCGCCAGGGCGCTGCCCGCCGCAACGGCCTCAGCCAGCTGGCCCTGCAGAAGGTCGGCGAAGGCAGTGGTGTGGCTGGCCGTGACGCGATGGCCGGGCCAGCGGTTGACCAGGGTGCCGAACAGGGCCGTGGTCTGGCCCGCCACGGCGGCCAGATGCTCGATCAGATGGGTGGTGGTGGTTTTGCCGTTGGTGCCCGTGACACCGATCAAGGCCAGCTTCTGGCTTGGGTTTTGCCAGAACGCGGCCGCCAGCCGTCCGGGCCAGGGGGCCAGTGGCCCGTCCAGCACCAGCACCGGATCGCCCGGTTGGGGGGGCTGCGCCGCCGCCGCTTCCACCCCGATCACCGCCGCGACGGCGCCAGCCTCCAGGGCTTTGGGCCAGAAGATGCCGCCGTCGACCTGGCCGCCGGGCAGGCCGATGAACAGGGTTCCCGGGCTGATCCGCCGCGAATCGGAGCTGACGCCGCTGACCTCCCCGTCCGGTAGGCCAGTGGGAATGGCAAGACCGGCCTGGAGCAGCAGGGGGTGGAGCGTTGGGGGCATGGCTGGCTGGAAGCGGGCGGCGGAGGGAGTGGATCAGGCCGGGGCAAGCCGGAGCTGGGCCAGTTTGCTCGGCAGGGTCAGGCTGGTGGGGGGGAAAGGGCGGCAAGCGCCTTGCCCAGCCAGCGCTCCAGGCCGTCACCCCGCAGCCGGGGAGGAACCCGCGGCAGCTCGATCAGGCCGCCGCTTCGGCCCACGGCCAGCACCGGCACCTCCAGGTCGTAGCGAGCCTTCAGGGCCGGATCGGTGTCGATGTCGACCACCTCCAGCGCGGGCGGTAGTGGCAGGGCTGCCAGGCGATCGGCAAGGCCTGCGCACAGGCAACACCCTTCACGGCTGAACAGGGTGAGAGGAGGGAGGGCAGCCATGGTGCGTGGAGAGTGGGCGTTGTGGAGGGGTGCGGGGCCCGCTCAAGGGGGGCCAGCCGGGTTCAGTCCGGCACCGGATCGCAGCCGCAGGGGGTGAAGGGATGGCAGCGCAGCAGGCGGCGCAGGGTGAGCCAGCCGCCGCGCCAGGGGCCATGGCGCTCGATGGCCTCGATTCCATAAGCGCTGCAGCTGGGAATGAAGCGACAGCGGGGGCCCAGCAAGGGCGAGATCCAGCGGCGGTAGGCCCGGATCAGCCCGAGGAGCAGGGCCCTGAGCAGGGCGCTGACTCCGGCGGCGCCAGGTGACCTGGAAGAGCCAACCGATAGGATCTCCGATTGGTGCGGCACTGCCTGCAGATCCGGGAGGTGACTCCCATCCTGCTCCCCTCGTGGTCCCACCAGCTCCTGCCCTTCGATCCTTCCTTCATGTCTCGCTACCGCGGTCCTCGCCTGAGGGTGACGCGGCGCTTGGGGGACCTTCCCGGTCTTACCCGTAAGTCTGCTAAGCGGGCTTATCCACCAGGTCAGCACGGCCAAGCCCGTCGCAAGCGCTCCGAATACGCCATCCGATTAGAAGAAAAGCAAAAGCTGCGCTTCAACTACGGCATTTCCGAAAGGCAGCTAGTTCGCTACGTGAAGAAGGCCCGAGCCCAAGAGGGTTCAACGGGTACCAACCTTCTCAAGCTGCTGGAGGGTCGCCTCGACAATGTTTGCTTCCGCTGCGGTTTGGGGCCCACAATCCCTGGGGCGCGTCAACTTGTTAATCACGGCCACATCACAGTGAATGGCCGAGTGGTTGATATCCCTAGCTATCAATGCAGGGCAGGTGATGTGGTGGCAGTTCGTGAAACAAAACCAAGCAAAAAGCTGGCTGAAACCAACCTTGCTTTCCCAGGCTTAGCAAACATCCCACCCCATCTCGAGTTTGAAAAAACAAAGATGGTTACTAAAGTCACCGGTAGGTGCGAGCGGGAATGGGTTGCTCTTGAAATCAATGAACTACTTGTTGTGGAATTTTATTCACGCAAGGTCTGATTCTCAGAGATCAAATCTGTTCCGGTCCAAAGACCCTTGCAAACCCCGCCTAGGCGGGGTTTTTTTATAAGCGCCAATTCGCAAATCGATTAATGTAGGTAGGCATGCATGAATTGATGCTCAGCTGATATGTATCGAGAACACCTCTCCTTAGTTTCTGAAGATACCAACGAGGCAAGGATTCCTTGGGAGAATTTTAAAAAACTATTTATAGTTGGCGAAGCTAGGTTTTTGCTTGCCTGCCTCTCAAGGGGCTTTGATCCCTCATTTATTCATGTTGGCAAAAGCAATTTGGAGTTTGCGGCGAATTATAAGGCAGTTAAAGCAACTAAAGATTTTCTTGGTGTCGCAAAATCGTCAGCCCAAGCTATTGATTTGCTAGCTAAAGTTAAGCCTGGATTTGTTTTCATCCATGAGAGAGGCGAGCAGCTTGAATTTACAGAATTAGTTCAATATATATCTCAATCATGCCCTACCACAAAGTCGTATATTGTAATTGATTCCTTAAAAGTGTTAGAAGATTATACAAAAATTGATCCTGATGTAATCGTAGCAGACGCAGACATTTTCTTGCCAAATAATCCTCTAGTACAAGGCTTAATGGCTATGATTGCTAGCACAACTTACCGTAGCCCTTCGGTTGAAAGTTATCTTAATCAAATCTGCCAGCCCAATGATCATCTATCTCCACGTCGTATTGTATTGAGCCTGAGGGATCAGCAACTTTTGGAGGCCTACGTTTTAGGGCTTAGCAATCGCGAAGTGGCCGAACAGTTAAATCTTTCTGTTCGCAGTGTTCAAACCTATAGCGGACAACTTCTTGCGCGCTTAGGAGTGAATAATCGCCAGAAAGCATTAATGCATATTGCCAAAATGGGCATATCAGTAACCACTAAATTTCTCAAAGGCGATCCTAATTAAAAATAGTAAGCCACACTGTAATTATAGACCATTGTCTATAGACAATGGCTTCTTAGTTCATCAAAATAATGCTTACATGGATTTTTTGTTATTATGCCGCTCAAGAAGCGACAGGATGCCCTACTTGCACTAACAGGAAAATTTAAGAAGGAATTTTT
>JABMPN010000025.1 GCA_013203655.1 Cyanobacteria bacterium bin.51 | reverse complement strand
CATCGACCCGCCGGTGAGGCCGTGCCCGGTCCTGCCGCCCTGCCCGCCACCGAGCCCCGGGCAACAACTCGAGTGACACGGTTGACCAGGCTTTCGGCACAACGGATCTGGTGGCCTACGAACAATCCACGGGTGGTATGTCGGGGTTGATCTTGGTGCCGCTTGGCCGACCGATACCCACATCCGAACGCACAACCTCAATGACTTCGGGTTCGACTACGTCAACGGCGACCTCGGCTTTGGCGCTGGCTTTTCTGGAGACTTGGCCGTCAGCTACGACTATGGGGCGATCCGCAGCGCCAATGAGGGCCTGTTCGGTTGGCAAGCCAAGGCCAGTGTGCGCCACGGCATCAGCAATAACGCTGATCTTTTCTGGAAGGTAAGTGCTCGCTCGGGCGCTTCTGGCTTCAGTAGCGACAACATCCGCAACGACTCTTACAGCGACGCTTACAACGACTTTGGCGCCAAGCTTGGTTGCTGCTATCGCTTTGCCAAGCCCGCCGTTGTGGTTGTCGTCCCTGCCCCAGCTCCTGAGCCGATCATCCAGCCAGCACCGCTGCTAGAGCCGATTCGCGGCCTCTGGTTCACCACGAGGCGGCCACTTGATTGGGCTGATCCAGATGGGGAAGGTGACCGCAGGCCTCGAGCTCAATCACACGCCCGCCTAGCAGGGCCATGGCTGCCCGCTTCAGTGGCGGCCGCAGAATCCGGTCGTTGGCTCCCCAAATCACCTGCAGCGGTTGGGCTGGCAGCGGATTGCCGCAACCGGCGAAGCCACCGCTGCGGGCGAAGCGTCGCAGCGACTCGGACCAGCCTGGTGTGCGTAGATGCAGTGATGCGATCTCAGCCTCGGCCGGCCCCACGCTGGCTTCTGGATCCGCGAAAGCCTGACGGCAGAGACCGCGGCGCACGGCAGGCCTGCTCAAAAACCAGACCCCTAATTCGTCGAGCAGCGGGGGCAACGGCTTCGGCCGGCCGGTGAGACCCGCCGGCGCCAACAACAGCAGCCGCCGGATCCGCTCTGGCCTGCGGCGGGCCAGTTCCACCGCCACCGCGCCACCCATTGAGGCGCCGATCACACCCACAGGTCTGCGATCGAGGCTGGCGATGACCTCCAACACGGCATCAAGATGGGCCAGCACCCCTGCGGGGGAGTAGGGGCCATCGGCACAGCGGGGGCTGAATCCGAACCCGAAAAGGTCGGGGATGAACAACTGGGCCCGGCCTGCCAGCAATGGGGCCAGCCGCCTGAACTCCAGCAAGGAGCTGTCGAAGCCGTGCAAGAGCAGCAGCGGTTCTCCCTGGCCGAGCACCGCCACAGGCCATTGTCCAGTCATACCAGGCAACGTCCACCACTGCACGGCTGCAGCAAGTTCCCGTCCCAAGGGATCTCGCAAGGATTCCGCTGCCCACTCCAACAGTGGCCTGCCTCCCGGGAGTGGAGGGGGAGGGGTTGGGACGAGGGTCAAGCGTCCGATCCGTGGCGACTGGCTTCGAATTGGCTCCGTTCGCCCTGGGCGAGGATCACTCCGCGTGACTCGGGCGCCCCCTCGCAGCCTTCTGTGGTGCTGACCAAGGCAGCCAACAAAACGGTGGGACTGACCGCAAAGGGGAGTTGGTGTAGGTCTGAGCCGCTCTGGCAGGCGAAGGCACAGACCTGTTGGAGCTCCTCAAGGCTGGCCCGGCTCAGACCCAGGTCTTCGAGGCAGACGGGCAGCTTCAACTTGCGGAACAGGCTGATCAACTGACGGCGCGCCTGCACGGCCAAGCGATTTTCACTGAGCAGTTCTTCCAGCCTGAGCTGGACCAGCACACCAAAGCCGACTTTTGCGCCATGGAGACTGTCGTGGCAGGCACTCAGCTGGGTGAGGCCGTTGTGGACGGCGTGGGCGGCAACGGTGCGGCAGCTGGCACCACCGACGCCGCCGATCAGTCCGGCCGTGAGAGCGCAGGCTTCGGCAACCCTCACCCAGGCTTCGCTGCCGGGGTTGTTGAAAGCCTCCTCCGCTTCCAGCATCAGTTGATCCCGCAGCACCCTGGCTTGCTGAACCGCCTGTTGCACCAAACCATCTGGACTGTTGCAGCTGCTGACCGATGCTTCGTACCACTTGGCCATGCCATCGGCGATTCCGCTGGTCAAGGTGGCCGATGGGGCTTGGCGCACCAAGGCATGGTCGAAGACCAGAAGATCGGGACAGCGATCCAGGGTCACGTCCCGCTCGAAGGCGCCGCCGGGTGAATAGAGATTGGCCAGGGCCGTCCAACCAGCGCAGGTGGCGGCGCTGGTTGGAACGGTGATGCAAGCCAGGCCAAGGCGATGGGCCAAAAGTTTGCCGGCATCAAGAACCTTGCCGCCGCCGACCGCGATCACCGCGTCAATGGCCTTGGTGTTCGACCTGGCGTTGACGATCTGTTGAATCAGGTTGCTGAGATCGGCTTCACAGCAATCGAATTGAAGCTCTGCGGCCAGGGGATCGAGACCCTGGCCAACCAGATCGACCAGCAGCTGCTGGCGAAGCGCAGCTGTGGAGACGCTGCGTCCAAGCAGCAAGGGATGTCGGCAGAGGTTGGCGATGCTGGGAAGGGCGGCTTCCCATGCGCCGTCTCCGCGAAGGACAACAGCAGGTGCAATGGCGTGTTTGATGGCCAGAGTGTTCAGACGCCAGCACCAGCGAGTTCGGGTTCCGGCGCGACGGTTTCACCCTTGGGACGGATCACAACCTGCTTGTCATCGTCGACATCGACGACAGCCGAATCGCCATCCTTGATGCGACCCGAGAGGAACTCCTCGGCCAAGCTGTCTTCGAGCAAGCGCATGACGGCTCGGCGCAAGGGCCTGGCTCCGTAACTGGGGTTGTATCCCTCTTCGACCAGACGCTCCTTGAAGGCCGGTGTGACCGAGAGGTCGATACCCTTCTCGAGAATACGGCTGAACACTTCCCGCAGCATGATTTCCGCGATCTCCTTGACCTCGTCACGGCTGAGTTGACGGAAGACGATGATTTCATCGAGACGGTTGAGGAATTCAGGGCGGAAGTATTGCTTCAGCTCTTCATTCACCAACGAACGAATCCGGTTGTACTGAGTTTCCTCAGCGGCGGCACCAGAGAACTCGAAACCAAGTCCGCCACCACCTTTCTCGATCACCTTCGAACCGATGTTTGAGGTCATGATGATCAAAGTATTCTTGAAATCAACCGTCCGACCCTTGGAATCGGTCAGGCGACCATCTTCAAGCAGTTGAAGCAACAGATTGAACACATCGGGGTGAGCCTTCTCGATTTCGTCGAAGAGCACCACGGTGTAGGGGCGGCGGCGCACTGCTTCGGTGAGCTGGCCGCCTTCGTTGAAGCCCACATAGCCCGGAGGCGAGCCGATCAGCTTGCTGACCGTGTGGCGCTCCATGTATT
>JABMPN010000024.1 GCA_013203655.1 Cyanobacteria bacterium bin.51 | reverse complement strand
GCTGCTGGCCGAAGGCCGCCTGGTCAACCTGGGCTGCGCCACGGGCCATCCCAGCTTCGTGATGAGCGCCAGCTTCACCAACCAGGTGCTGGCCCAGATCGAGCTGTTCAGCAAGGGCGATCAGTACGGCAAGGAGGTCTACGTGCTGCCCAAGCACCTCGATGAGATGGTGGCCCGCCTTCACCTCGACAAGATCGGCGCCCGCCTCACCGAGCTCACCTCCGAGCAGGCCGACTACATCAATGTGCCGGTGGAGGGCCCCTACAAGAGCGATCACTACCGCTATTGATTCATGTCTGCTTGCCTATTCTATCATCCAGATGGATATACGACGGCAGGCCAGAACATCATGGGCCGGCATGTAGCCGGCGAATCATTTCTGCGTGGTTATTTATGCTATGGCGCCGCCTCTGAGCTGTGGATCCATGTCGCAAGCCCTGAGCACGCCAACCATTTTCGCGCCAACTCGAAAATGCTTGGAATTAGCAAGCCAACTCACTTCATCGATCCCGCCTCCCTAGGCCGCCTCGCAAGTCCTGGAGCCTTGTTTTATCCTGGCCCAGGCCTTGGCGGCCTGGCTCACAAACGCTCCTTGTTTGGTCACAATCACTGGAGCCTTTGTGGAATAACCCACACCACCTGTTCAGCAGTGGCGATGGATTCGATCATTCAGATGCTGGTCAGCCCCATTCAGTCGTGGGATGCTTTGATCTGTACGAGTGAGGCTGTACAGGGCCATGTTCAGCAATTGCTGGACAGCCAAGAAGAGTTCTTGCAATCGCATCTCGGGGCCACAAAAATTGTCCGCCCGCAGTTGCCTGTCATACCTCTTGGTGTTCATGCTGATGACTTCGTTTTTCCAGAGGCCATGCGATCTGAGGCCAGGGCCTCATGGAATGTTGACTCGAATACTGTCGTCGTAATGTTTATGGGGCGGCTATCTTTCCATGCCAAGGCACACCCGCTGGCTTCCTATCAGGCTCTGGAATTGGCCGCTCTGGAAACAGGAGTCAATGTTCTTTTGGTGGAGTGCGGTTGGCACGCGAATGACGCTATTTCAGCTGCGTTCGTGGAAGCAGCTGACGTGGCCTTGCCCCATATCAAAGTCTTGAATCTGGATGGTCGAGATCCCCACCAGCGGAGCCAGGCCTGGGCGGGTGCCGATCTATTTTTTTCTCTCTCAGATAGCATCCAGGAAACTTTCGGAATCACACCGATTGAAGCCATGGCGGCAGGGATTCCCGTCGTTGTCACTGACTGGAATGGTTATCGCGACACGGTTCGTCATGGCAAGGACGGGTTCCGTATCCCCACCCTGATGCCACCGCCAGGATTGGGAGTGGATCTGGCTCAGAGATATGCCCTGGGAGTGGATAGCTACGACGCCTATTGCGGACATACTTGTTCTTTCGTCGCCGTTGATGTCCAGGCTGCGGCACGTGCATTTGCCCGACTCTTCCAATCCCCTGAACTGCGGCGAGAAATGGGTCAACAGGGCCGCCTTCGAGTGCAGGCTCTCTTCGATTGGAAGGTCATCATTCCACGATATGAGCAGCTCTGGCAGGAACTGGCGGAGCGCCGGGCGTCTGCTGGTTGCCTGCAGGAACCTGCATCTAGTGCCGTCTCCTGGCCGGCGAGGATGGATCCTTTCAAGGCTTTTGCGGGTTACCCATCCTCTGTTCTCCATCCTCTGGATCGCCTTGGACTGGTCGACCCTGATCTCAAGGGCGCCATGAAGCGATATCACGAGTTGGCTCGCTTGTCAATGGTTGCCTTTGCGTCCAGTGTCTTGCCGACTGATGATGAATTGGCCGCTGTCTTGGCCGCTGCAGCGCCTGGTCCTCAACCTGCCCACCAGTTGGCGGCTGTCGTACCACCTCATAGACGTGCACAGGTGTTTAGGTCTCTTGTTTGGCTGATCAAATTGCAGTTGTTGCGCTTGGCTGACTGATTCACAGGCCTGACTGCCCCATGGAAGACTTGCGCCAACGCAGATGACCCCGGATGGCGATCGAACTGATCCAGAAGTTGCCTGAGCTGATCGGTGCGGCTGTCGAGGCCAATCCGATCGCCGGCTACGCCGCTCTGTTCGCGGCCATGTTCCTGGAGAATCTCTTCCCCCCCATCCCCTCGGAGCTGATCATGCCTCTGGGGGGTTTCTACGTGCAGCAGGGTCAGCTGGCCTTCGTGCCCGTGGTGCTGGCGGGGTTGGCGGGCACCGTGCTGGGGGCTTTGCCCTGGTACGGCGTCGGCCGTCTGGTCAATGAGGAGCGCATCGAGCACTGGCTGGAGCGCCACGGTCGCTGGATCGGCATCAGCCCTCAGGAGCTGCACCGCAGCCGCACCTGGTTCAACCGCCATGGCACGGCCCTGGTGTTCTGGGGCCGGCTGGTGCCGGGCATCCGCACCCTGATTTCCATACCGGCCGGCATCGAGATGATGCCAATGGTGCCCTTCCTGATCTGGACGACCGCAGGCAGCCTGATCTGGACCCTGCTGCTCACCGTGGCCGGGATCCTGCTCGGCGAGAGCTACACCAACGTGGAGCTCTGGATCGAGCCGGTGGCCCAGTTGATCAAGGTGGCGCTGGTGATCGCCGCGCTGGCCCTGGGGTTCTGGCTCGGGCTGCGGGTCTGGCGCCAACGCCAGAACACTCACAACCACTGACGCGCTGCTGCTTCTCCCTGCTGCTGACCCGTTGCTTCAGAACGGAACTTCCTG